>NZ_JBHXTE010000036.1:0-109022 GCF_042677545.1 Streptomyces sp. NPDC127108
CGGCCGGTCATGAGGTGCGGGTGGCGAGTCAGCCGGAGCTGGTTCCTGAGATCACGCGGGCCGGTCTGACGGCCGTGCCCGTCGGCCGCGACCACCAGCTCTGGCGCGTGCTCAAGACCCGGCACGGCGACGAACGCTGGTCGGCACTGCCGCCGTTCGATGTGGCGGATGTGCCGGGTGAGTTGTTGTCGTTGGAGTATTTGCGGTCGGGTTATGCGGATGTGGTGCCGTGGTGGTTCCGGTTGGTGAATGAGCCGTTGGTGGATGAGTTGGTGGGGTTGTGCCGGTGGTGGGAGCCGGAGTTGGTGGTGTGGGAGCCGGGGACGTTTGCGGGTGGGGTGGCGGCGCGGGTGTGTGGTGCGGCGCATGGGCGGTTGACGTGGGGGGTGGATTTCTTCGGGCGGGTGCGGGAGGAGTTCGTCCGCCTCGCGGGTGAGGAAGCGGCGGCCGGAGGTGGGGGCGGGGATCCGCTGGGCGAGTGGCTCGGGGCCTTGGCGGGACGGTACGGAGTGGAGTTCGACGAGGAGTTGACGACGGGTCAGTTCACCGCCGATCTGCTCCCGGCCCCCTTCCGGTTCGACACGGCGATCGACTACGTCCCCGTCCGCTACGGCGTCTACAACGGGGTGTCGGTGGTGCCGCGGTGGTTGTGGGAGGTGCCGGTGCGGCCTCGGGTGGGGTTCACGCTGGGGTTGAGTGCGGTGGAGCGGCTTGCGGGGTATTCGGTGTCGGTGGTGGAGATCCTGAAGGCTCTGGCGGGGCTGGATGTGGAGGTGGTGGCGGCTCTGCCGGGTGCGGGGGAGATCCGTCAGGAGTTGGGTGCGGTGGTGGGGGACCGGGTGCGGGTGGAGGAGTTCGTGCCGTTGGCGGCGCTGGCTCCGACGTGTGCGGTGATGGTTCATCACGGCGGGTTCGGCACGATCGGCACGACCTCCCTGCACGCCGTCCCCCAACTCGCCATCGCCGAACAGCTCGACGCGATCTGGCTCGCCCGCGGCGTCACCTCCTACGGCGCCGGAATCGACCTCCAGGTGGCCGAAGCCACCGGCGAACGCGTCGCGCACGAAGTCCAGCGGCTCCTGACCGACCCCTCCTTCACCGAGGGCGCCCGGCGGCTCCGCGCCGACCTGCGGGCCATGCCGAGCGCCGCCGAAGCCGTTCCCCATCTGCTCCGCCTCGCCGAACGGCACCGACGCCCACCCCTGGCAGCCGTGCACCACCCTCAGGCGAAGACCAAGTGAAGGCAGGCGACGACATGACCAGCACACCAGGACACGACCACTCCCCCGCGGCGCCGGGACACGCGCCCCGCACCCCTCCCCCCGGCCGGGACACGCACCCGGACCGCGTCGTCGTCACCGGCCGCGGCGTCGTCTCCCCGCTCGCGCCGAACTGGCCCGACACCTGGGCCGCCCTCGTCGCCGGGAAGAGCGGCATCCGCGACATCACCGGGTTCGAGGTGGGCGACCTGCCGGTCCGCATCGGCGGTGAAGTGCCCGGCTTCGAGCCCGAGCGCCACCTGCCTCGGCACGTCGTACGGCGTACCGACTGGACCATCCAGGTGGTCGTCGCGGCGGCCCGCATGGCGCTCCAGGAGGCCGGGATCGAGCTCGACGAGGAGCTCGCGCCGCGGGTCGGGGTCGCCGTCGGGTCCATCATCGGCTCCACGCGTGTGGCCTCGCGCAACGCCATGGCCATGCGTGACGAGGGCTATGCCGCGGTCAGCCCGCAGGTGTTCCCCACGATGGGCATCAGCTCGGCCGCCGAGGTCTGCCTGGAGCTGGGTGCGCGCGGCCCGTCCGCCGAGATGGTCGCCGCCTGCGCCACCGGCACGGTGTGCGTCGGGGAGGCGGCCCGCTGGATCCGCGAGGGCCGCGCCGATGTCGTCGTGGCCGGCGGGATGGACGCCTTCGACCGGCTCGAACTCGCGGCGGCGGCACGGGCACGGGTGCTCTCCCGCAGGACGGGCGACCCGACGACCGCGAGCCGCCCCTTCGACAAGGACAGGGACGGCTTCGTGATGGGCGCGGGCGCGGGCGTCCTGGTCCTGGAGAGCGCCGCCCACGCCCGGCGCCGCGGCGCCGTGGTCCACGCCGAGCTGGCGGGCTACGCGGCCACCACGGACGCCCACCACCTGACGGCGCCCTCCCCCGACGGCGCCCAGGCCGAACGCGCGATGCGCACCGCCCTGGAGTCCGCCGGCGCGACGCCCGCCGACGTCGGCTACATCAACGCCCACGGCACCGGCACCCGGCTCAACGACGCCACCGAACTCACCGCGATCCGCCGGGTGTACGGCGACCACGCCCCCCGTGTCCCCGTCGGCTCGACCAAGAGCATGACGGGCCACATGCTCGCCGCGGGCGGCGCCGTGGAGGCCGCGGTGGTCACGGAGGCCATCCGCACGGGCGTCGTGCCGCCCACCCTCAACTGCGACTCCCCCGAGGACCCGGCGATGAACTTCGTCGCGCACCAGGCCCAGGAGCACGACGTGGAGGTCGGCGTCAGCCACTCCTTCGGCTTCGGCGGCCACAACGCCGTCCTTGTCCTGCGGCGCTGGCGGGGCTGACGGCACCCCGCGGGCCCGGGCCGCGCGGCGCCGCCCGTCCCCGGCCCACCCGCCCCTCGGCGCCGCCCGCCCCTCAGTCCACCCGCACCTCGGGCACGTACCGGATCCACCGTCCGCCCGCGTCCCGGAACTCCTGCTCCTTCGCCATGATCTCCTCCGCGTGGTTCCACGCGAACAGCACCGCGTACGGCGGGCGGTCGTCGGCGAAGCGCTGGTGGGGCACCACCGGGATGTGGGATCCGGGGGTCAGCCGCCCCTGTTTCGCGGGCGTGGTGTCCGTGACGTACGCGATCGACTCCGGGCCGATGCCGCAGTAGTTGAGGACCGTGGCGCTCTTGGCGGTGGCGCCGTAGCCGACGATGTCCTTGCCCTGGGCGCGCAGCTCCCGCAGGAGCGAGGTGAGGTCGTCGCGGGCCTTCAGGACCCGGTCGCGGAAACCCTCCAGGGTGTGGCGCGCGGTCAGCTCCGCGGCCGCCTCCTCGGCGAGCAGTTCGCCCACGGTCGCGGTGCGCTCGCGTGCGCCCGCGCGGGCCAGGGTGTAGCGCACCTCGCCGCCGTGCACGGTCAGGCGTTCCACGTCGACGAGGTCAAGGCCGTGACGGCGCGCCATCTCCGCCACCGACCGGGCGGTGAAGTAGTAGAAGTGCTCGTCGTACATCTGGTCGAAGGACGTCTGCCGCACGATGTCGGCGAAGTAGGGGTCCTCGAAGACGAACACCCCGTCGGGGGCGAGGAGTTCGTGTACGCCGCGCAGGACCGAGCCCATGTACGGGATGTGGCACAGGGTGTTGGCGGCGTAGATGACCGCGGCCTGGCCGTCGTCGGCGCGGATGGCGCGCGCGGTCTCCTCCTCGAAGAAGTCCTTGCGCACCCGGATGCCGCGCGCGGCGGTGACGTCGGCGACCGAGCCGGAGGGCTCGACGCCCAGATGCCGGATGCCGGCTTCGGCGACCGTCGCGAGCATGACCCCGTCGTTGCAGCCGAGTTCGACGATGAACGCGTCGTCGCCGGTCAGTTCGGTCCCGACGAAGCGTTCGGCGACGGCCCGGAAGTGTTCCCGCATTCGGGCGGATCCGGAGGAATGGTAAGGGTAATGATCGTGGAACATACGCTCGCGTGGCACTTCATGGAGTAGCTGCACCATCGTGCACGAGTCACAGGCTCCGACGACCAGCCGGAAGAAGTGTTCAGGAGTCGTTGATTCGGGCGGCAGGAAGCAGTCCGATATCGGCTGTTTCCCGAAGTCCATGAATTCGACGACCTCACCGCCGCAGACGCGGCACGCGGCAGACTCCGGCATGTTGCCTCTCCTCCGTGAGCGGATTGCTCCCCGGCCGCGGCAGGACGCCGCGATGCGGCGACCACGGATATCGCGGCCACCGGACCGGGGAATTACTCAGAGGCTACGGACGAGTCGGGGTGAGGGGAACGGGCCGGGTCGTCCGCGATTTCCGGGCCGAGGGCGGTGGCAGCGGCCTCGTCGACTTTTCGGATCATCCAGTCGTTGAGGTCGCTCTCCATGTGCTGGGCGGCTTTCTCCCAGCGGTCGCACTGCTCGGCGGACGCGGTCACCTGCACATCCTCGGTCGCCCCCGCATCCTGCGCCGCAGTGCGCGCGGCCCGCAGATGACGGCGCAGCTCGTTGCGCGACCAGCCGTGCGCCTCCGCCTGGCTCAGCCAGTGGTCCTGTGCCGGTGCGGGCAGCGCCGCGACCTCGGCGTGGTGCTGGAGGCTCAGACCGTCCCGCCGGCGGGACGGCGGGAACTTGCGGGCGATCCAGGCGTAGTTGCGCAACGTCTGGTAATCCAGGGATGTTTGCTCGATCGCATCGCGATATCGGCGGGGATAGGTCTGCTGGCCGAATACCAGCCAGTCTCCCAACCACCACGCGGATGAATCGACAATGGCAAATATCTGCTCTCCGATGGTTTTCCAGTGTTCCAGTGGCAGATACTCGGGCAAGGAGAGCGAGGACCGTCGCGTGCGCGCCCGGTCGTCCACGGTTAACTTCTCCTGCTGGCTGCTGATGTTCGGTGTGGGATGTCGTAGATTCGGCATGGCGCTGTCTCCCCCGGTGACGGCTCATCATGAAGCGATTCGAGCGGTCAGTAAAGAAACAGTAATGAGCGGTCCGGCGTGACACAAGGGATGTGCGTCGTTCTCAGCCGCCGCCCGCAGCACCGCTCCGGCCGCTCGTGCCGCCGCCCCGTCCGCTCGCTCGCGCCCCACCCGTCCCGTGCACCCTGCCGGAAAGAGGACCATGAAGCAGGACCGTGGTGATCCTTCAGCGGCCGTGTGCGTCATCGGCGCGGGCCCGCGCGGAACGTCGATCCTGGAACGCATCGCGGCGAACGCGCCGGAGATCATTGGCGACAGGGAATTCGCGATCCATCTGGTCGACCCCTTTCCGCCCGGTTCAGGGCGCACCTGGCGGACGTCGCAGAGCGAACTCCTCTGGATGAACTCGGCGGCCGAGCAGGTGACGATGTTCCCGGACAGCTCGGTGCGGTGCGCCGGGCCCGCGCACCCCGGGCCGACGACGGGCCGGTGGCTGGCGGAGACGGGCCGCGGCCCGCTCCACGACGGCCACTACGCGTCGCGCCCCGCGCAGGGCCGCTATTTGCAGGAGTTCTTGCGTGGTGTACGCGCCCGGATGGCCCCGAACCTGCGTCTGCACCTGCACCGCGCGACCGCCGTCGATGTCCGCCACGCCGGTACGGACCGCCAGTCCGTCGTCCTCGACAACGGCCACCGACCGGTGCCCGCGGCCCAACTCGTGCTCGCCCAGGGCCACACGGACGTCGTCACGGACGCCCCCCGGGGCCTCACCCGTATCGGCCCCGGGCGCGCCGACGAGGACGGGCTCGACCGGATACCCACCGGCGCACCCGTCGTCGTGCGCGGCCTCGGGCTCGTCTTCATCGACTGCCTGCTGCTGCTCACCGAGGGCCGAGGCGGCCGCTTCACGCGCTCCCGCCGCGACGGCCGTCTCGGCTACCGCCCCTCCGGCCGCGAGCCCGTCCTGTACGCGGGTTCCCGGCGCGGGGTCCCGCCGTACCCCAAACCCGCGTACACCCTGGCCTCCCCCGCCCCGCCGCCGCGTCAGCTCACCCCGGAGATGTGCCGCGCCCGGCTCGGCCGCCCGGGGTTCGACTTCGACCGCGACCTGTGGGCACCGGCGCTCCAGGAGCTGGCCTGGGCGTACTACCACGAGCTGTTCACGGCCCACCCCGACCGCACCCGCATGGACTGGGCGTCGTTCGCCGCGCAGTACGAGCGCTTCGTCGGCAACGACGACCGCGCCGCCAAGCTCGTCGGCGCCGCCGTCCCCGACCCCGACGACCACTTCGACCCCGAACGGCTCACGGCCCCGCTCGCCGGGCACCTCTCCCCCGATCCGCGCGCGCTGCAGCGCCGTGTCCGCGCGCACCTGCGGGACAGCGTGCGCCGACGGCGGGAGCCCCGGCACAGCGCGCACGTGGCGGTGATCCGTGCGCTCGGCGCGGTCGGCGGTGTCCTCGGGGACCTGTACAACGCGGGGGAACTCCCGCCCGCGGCCGCCGCCGTGGCACTGCGCCGGTTCTCCGTCGGCGCCTTCCTCAGCAGCGGACCGCCGCCGCTGCGCATGGAGCAGCTGATCGCGCTGAGCGAGGCGGGCGTCGTCACCTTCACCGGCCCCGACACGACCGTGACCGCCGACGAGGGCGCGTCGGTCTTCCGGGCCGCGAGCCCGCACGTCCGGGCGGCGTACACGGCCCGGATCCTCCTGGACGCCCGTCTGCCCGAGCCCGATCTCGCCCGCACCGCCGACCCGCTGCTGCGCCGTCTCCTCGCGGCGGGCCACATCAGCGAGGAGACCGCACCGGACGCCACGGGCAGCCCCCGCCCCACCGGCGCCCTGCGGATCCGCGAAGGACACCCGCTCGACGCGGCCGGACACGTCCACCACACCTGGTACGTCGCCGGTCCCGAGCAGTTCCCGCACGCGGGCACCGACGCGGGGTTCTTCCGCCGCAACGACGAGATAGCCCGCGCCGTCCTGCTGCGGGCGGCGGCCCGGCCCGCCGACGCCCTGTGGTAGCACTGCTGCCATGAAGGACAAGCCCGCCGTACGCACCGGCTACCACCACGGCTCCCTGCCCTCGGCGCTCACCGCGGCGGCGCTGGAACTCCTCGACGAGCAGGGCCTCGAGAAGGTGACGGTGCGCGAGGTGGCGCGGCGCGCCGGGGTGTCGCCGGGTGCGCCGTTCCGTCACTTCGCGGACCGGCAGGCGCTGCTCACGGCGGTCGCGGACCTGATCCTGGAGGACCTGGAGCAGTGGCAGCACGCCCAGGTGGCCGCCGCCGAGGCTCCGGCGACGCGCGCGATCGGCCTGGGCTTCGTGCGCTACGCGATCCGCCATCCGCACCGGTTCGAGCTGGTCAAGTCCAGTGTGTACCGACCCGATCAGCCCGCGAGCGTGCAGGCCAGGGTCTCCGGCCTCGAGCGGGCCTTCACCGACCTCATCGTCGCCGACCAGGAGTCCGGCACGCTGCGTCCGGGCGACCCCGCCCTGGTGGCGCTCGCCGGGCAGGCCCTGGTCTACGGCCTCTCCCAGATGATCGTCGACGGCTTCCTGCCGGAGGCCGAGGCGGAGCACCTGGCCGAGCAGGTGCTCGACCTCTTCGGCATCGGCATCGCCAACATCCCGTCGACCTGACCCCAACTGCCCTTGCCGCGCGGCCTCTTACCTCTTGACCGGCCCCTCGCCCCCTGATGTAATCACCGCTCACACACCATGTAAGCAGTGCTCACACAGCTCGCGCCCACGACCGCGCAGCCAGCCCACCCTCCCCGCCCCTGGAGGCCGCATGTACGCCAAGACAGCCACCGGCCACACGACCGCGGCCGCGGAGGGCGACACGGTGGTCCTGCTGATCGGCATGCGCGTCAACCACTTCTGGGCGGTGCACCAGTGGGTGCCGGTCTTCTACGCGATGCTGCGCATGCTGCGCGAACTCGCCGCGGATCCGGACCGCGGCCTGCTCGGCCGCATCCTCCTGACCGCGTCACCGCGCACGTACTACGTGGTGCAGTACTGGGAGTCCAAGGAGAAGCTGTACGCGTACGCCGCCGCGCCCGACGCCTTCCACCACAAGGCCTGGGGCATCGCCAACCGCAAGCAGCGCGCGGGCAGGCTGCGCGGACACGTCGGCCTGTGGCACGAGACGTACATCGCCCCCGAGGGCTCGTACGAGTCCATCTACTTCGACATGCCGCCGTTCGGCCTCGCGGCGGCCACCGGCAGCCTGCCCGTGGAGAGCCGCGGGCGGCGGGCGGCGCAGCGGCTCGCGCACCGGTCGGAGAGCGGGAGCTCCGCGGCGCGGCCCTGAGGGCTGGAGCCGGTCGCCCGGGGCCGCCGACTCAGCCCAGCCCAGGGAGCTCAACCCAGGAAGCCCAGCCCAGAAAGCCCAAGCCGAGGTTGCTCAGCCCAGGAAGCTCAGCCGCACCTGCCGGTTCGGGTTGTCCTTGTTCGTGTCGACCAGGCACACAGACTGCCACGTCCCGAGCTCCAGTGCGCCGCCGATCACGGGCAGGGTCGCGTGCGGGGCGACCAGGGCGGGGAGGACGTGGTCGCGGCCGTGGCCGGGGCTGCCGTGGCGGTGCTGCCAGCGATCGTCGGCCGGGAGGATGGTGTGCAGCGCGGCGATGAGGTCGGCGTCGCTGCCCGCGCCGGTCTCCAGGACCGCGATGCCGGCCGTGGCGTGCGGGACGAACACGTTGAGCAGGCCGTCACGGCCTCGGGCAGCCTCGCGCAGGAAGTTCTCGCACTCGTGGGTGAGGTCGACGACGGTCTCCGCCGAGCCGGTCGTGACGTTCAGGATGCGGGTGGTGAAGGCATCGGACATGCCTCCCATCCTCCACCAGTCCGGTCTTCCGGCCACTCCGCGCAGCGGGTGATGTTCCATTCGGTGATACGAGGCGTCCAGTCCGCGAGACATCGTTGACCGTTCCCGGAACGGATCGCTACGTTCTGCCGCATGTTGCGTTCAGCTCTGCTCACTTCGCGCGGTCACATCGACCTGCTGCGAGTGGCTTCCGCCGCGTGTCGTCGCGGCCACTGACGCCTCCTTTCCTCCTCTTTCTCCGCCCTCCGGCTATCCCGCCGCTCTTCTCGCGGTCCTGCCCGGCCCCGGCCGTCCCCTCTGAACCCACCCGGCCCTGAGGGACGCCCGCCCGCCGGGAGGCCCCGGCCTCTCTCCCCACGCCGGAGTGCTCCCCCGCGCTGAACTCGCCCTGCCCTGGAGCCCCATGAGCATCAGTCACGCCCCGCCCTCACCCGTTCCCGCACCCGACATTTCAGGAAAAGCCGAGAAGGGTTCCGTCGAGACAGGGCCCGCGCCGACTCCACCCGATCTCGTCGCACTCGTCCCCGCATCCTCCCGCCGCACCCGCGTCCCCCGCTGGCTCCGCCGCACCACAGGGCCCGTGCTGCTGCTCGCCCTGTGGCAACTCCTCAGCGCCACCGGGGCGCTGAGCGGCGACGTGCTCGCCTCCCCCGGAACCATCGCCCGGGTCGCCGGGGACCTGATCGAGGACGGCTCGCTGACCTCCGCCATGAGCGTGTCGCTCCAGCGCGTCGCGGTGGGGCTGCTCCTCGGCACCCTCGTGGGCACCGGCCTCGCGCTCGTCTCCGGCCTCTTCCGCATCGGTGAGGACCTGGTCGATGCCAGCGTGCAGATGCTGCGGACCGTGCCGTTCGTCGGTCTCATCCCGCTGTTCATCATCTGGTTCGGCATCGGCGAGACGCCCAAGATCGCCATCATCACGCTCGGCGTCTCGTTTCCGCTGTACCTCAACGTGTACGCCGGAATCCGCGGCGTCGACTCCCAACTCATCGAGGCCGGTGAGTCGTTGGGGCTCTCATGCTGGGGACTCGTACGACACGTGATCCTCCCCGGCGCCCTGCCCGGCGCCATGACGGGCCTGCGCTACTCCCTCGGCATCGCCTGGCTCGCCCTCGTCTTCGCCGAACAGATCAACGCCGACTCCGGCATCGGCTTCCTGATGGTCCAGGCCCGGGACTTCCTGCGGACCGACGTGATCGTGGTCTGCCTGATCGTGTACGCCTTCCTCGGCCTGCTCGCCGACTTCGTGGTCCGCACTCTCGAAAGGCTGCTGCTGCAATGGCGACCGACGTTCACCGGCCGGTGACCGGCACCTCCACCCGGGCCGCCGACGACACCCCGCCCGCCCCCGCCACCGTCGTCCGCGTGGACGGCCTCACCCGCGCATTCGACGGCCGCGCCGTCATCGATCAGCTCCATCTCGACGTCCGGGCCGGGGAGTTCGTGGCCCTGCTCGGACGCAGCGGCTGCGGCAAGTCCACCCTCCTGCGGATCCTCGCGGGGCTCGACCGCGACATCAAGGGCACCGCGCTCGTGCCGCGCCGCAAGGCCGTCGCGTTCCAGGCGCCGCGCCTCATGCCCTGGAAGCGGGTGTGGCGCAACGTCCTCCTCGGCCTGCCCGGCAAGCCCGAACGGGCCGTCGCGGAGCGGGCGTTGGCAGAGGTGGGGCTCAGCCACCGGTCGCAGGCCTGGCCCAAGACGCTGTCCGGCGGCGAGGCCCAGCGCGCCTCGCTGGCCCGCGCGCTGGTGCGGGAACCGGACCTGCTGCTCCTGGACGAGCCGTTCGGCGCCCTCGACGCGCTGACCCGGGTCAAGGCGCAGCGCCTCGTCGACGAGCTGTGGCAGCGCCGCGGCTGCGCCGTCCTGCTCGTCACCCATGACGTGGAGGAGGCGGTGCTGCTCGCCGACCGCGTCCTGGTCATGGACGAGGGCGTCATCGCGCACGAGCAGCGGATCGACCTGCCACGCCCGCGCGACATCGCCGATCCCCGCTTCGCCGCCCTGCGCACCGGGCTCCTGGAACGCCTCGGCGTCGAGGCCCCGAGCGCCGCCCCTGCCCCAGCCGCCTCTTCTACCTCTCTTTCCTCGCCCACCTCCCCCGCCTCGTCCCCGAAAACCGCCCGCTCCCTCCCCGCGACCTCGTAGAACGGACCGCCACCCATGCCACGCCCGCCGCACTCCCCGCACGCGCGCCGACTCCGACATCTCTCCCCTCTCCTGCTCCTCCCCCTGGCCCTGACGCTCAGCGCGTGCGGTGCCTCCTCCGCCAACACCTCCAGCGGGGGCCTCGGGGGCGGCAACACCGACGGCAAGGGCTCGCTCACCCTCAACGTCGGGGACCAGAAGGGAGGTTCGGAGGCCGTGCTCCGCGCCGCCGGGGAGCTCGACGACCTCCCGTACAAGATCAAGTGGTCGACGTTCACGTCCGGTCCGCCGCTTCTGGAGGCCGTGAACGCCAAGGCAGTCGACCTCGGCGCGGTCGGCAACACACCGCCGGTGTTCGCCGCGGGCGCGGGCTCGAAGATCTCCGTGGTCGCGGCGACGCACGGCACCTCGCACGGCGAGGTCATCGCCGTGCCGAAGGACTCCGAGCTGCGCGACACCGCCGACCTCAAGGGCAAGTCCGTGGCGGTGGCGCAGGGTTCGTCCGCGCACTACCAGCTGCTCGCCTCCCTCAAGAAGGCGGGCCTCACGCTCAAGGACGTCCACGTCAAGTATCTGCAGCCCGCCGACGCGCTCGCGGCGTTCAGCGGCGGCAAGGTGGACGCGTGGGCCGTGTGGGACCCGTACACCTCGCAGGTGCTGCGCGGGGGCAAGGCCCGGGTGCTCACCGACGGCGAGGGCGTCGTCAACGGGCTCAGCTTCCAGGTGGCCGCGCCCGGCGCGCTCAAGGACAAGAAGAAGTCCGCGGCCATCGCCGACTATCTGAAGCGGCTGCGGAAGGCCCAGGACTGGGTCTTCAAGCACCCCGAGGCGTGGGCGAAGGTGTGGGCGAAGGACACCGGCCTTCCGTACGAGGTGGCGCTCGACGCCGTCAAGCGCACCAACGGCACCCGTGTGTTCGTGGCCGTCGACAAGAACGTCATCGACTCCGAGCAACGAATCGTCGACGCCTTCGCCGGGCTCGAACTCATCCCGCGCCGCGTCGACTTCGGCGACTTCACGGACACCCGGTTCAACGGCTCGCTGCCGCCCTCCACCACCGCGCCCCGCACGTACAAGGAGTCCTGAGCATGACCGTGCACCTCCACTGGTTCCTGCCGACGGGCGGCGACGGCCGCACCCTCGTGGACCGGCACGCCTACACCGACGGCGGCATCACCCGCTCCCGCGTCACCCCGGTCACCGGCGTGCGCGCGCCCGACATCGAGTATCTGGCCCAGATCGCCAAGGCCGCCGAGCAGCTGGGCTTCGAGGCCGTCCTCACGCCGACCGGGACCTGGTGCGAGGACGCCTGGCTCACCACCGTGGCGCTCGCCCAGCACACCGAACGCCTCAAGTTCCTGGTGGCGTTCCGGCCCGGGGTGATCTCACCGGTCCTCGCGGCGCAGATGGCGGCGACGTACCAGCGCATCACCCGCGGCAGGCTGCTCCTGAACGTCGTGACCGGCGGGGACTCCACCGAACAGCGTCGCTTCGGCGACCACTTGGACCACGACCGCCGCTACGCCCGCACCGACGAGTTCCTCTCGGTGGTCCGCGGCGTATGGGGCGGCCGCCCCTACGACTTCGACGGCGAGCACTACCGCGTCGAGGGCGGCCTGACCGCGCTGCCGCCGGACCCGCTGCCGGAGATCTTCTTCGGTGGTTCGTCGGCGGCCGCGGGCCCGGTCGCCGCCCGGCACAGCGATGTGTACCTGACCTGGGGCGAGCCGCCCGCACAGGTGAAGCAGAAGATCGACTGGATCCGGGGGCTCGCCGAGGCCGAAGGGCGCACCGTGCGCTTCGGGATCCGGCTGCACACCATCTCGCGCGACTCCTCCGCGGAGGCCTGGGCCACCGCGGCGCGGCTGCTCGACGACCTCGACCCGGACACCGTCGCCGCCGCCCAGGAGGCGCTCGGCCGCAGCGAGTCCGTTGGCCAGCAGCGCATGCTCGCGCTGCACGGCGGCTCCCGCGACGACCTGGAGATCTCGCCCAACCTGTGGGCGGGCGTCGGCCTGGTGCGCGGCGGCGCGGGCACCGCGCTCGTCGGCAGCCACGCCGAGGTGGCCGACCGGATCGAGGAGTACCACGCGCTCGGCATCGAGCACTTCGTGCTCTCCGGCTATCCGCATCTGGAGGAGGCGTACTGGTTCGGCGAGGGTGTGCTCCCCGACCTCGCGGCACGCGGGCTCCTCCCCCGCATCCCGGCCTCGCCACTGACCGGCGTCCCGGCGGCGAACGGGCGGCCCGCGTCCGCTCCCGGCGGCGCGCCGCTGCTTGTGGCCGGGGGCCGCTGAGGGCGCCTGGACCTGGGCCCGGGCCTGCGGGGAAGATCTCAGCTCCTGTCGTAGTTAGTAGAAGCGTGAACGACATCGGGGTACGAGACGCGGGCGTCACCGACGTGGACGTAGTGGTGATAGGCGCTGGTCAGGCAGGCCTGTCCAGCGCCTATCACCTGCGGCGCAGGGGGTTCGAGCCGGAGCGGGACTTCGTCGTCCTCGACCACGCGCCCCGGCCGGGCGGCGCGTGGCAGTTCCGGTGGCCCTCGCTGACGTACGGCAAGGTGCACGGCATGCACGCGCTGCCGGGCATGGAGCTGACGGGCGCGGACCCCGAGCGCCCCTCCTCCGAGGTGATCGCGGAGTACTTCGACCGCTACGAGCAGCGCTTCGACCTGCGCGTACGGCGTCCCGTCGACGTCCACCGCGTCAGCGAGGGAACGGACGGGCGGCTGCTCGTCCAGACCTCCGCGGGCGTCTGGTCGACCAGGGCGCTGATCAACGCGACCGGCACGTGGGATCGGCCCTTCTGGCCGCGCTACCCCGGGCAGGACACCTTCCGGGGCCGGCAGCTGCACACCGCGATCTACCCGGGCCCCGAGGCCTTCCGCGGCCAGCGGGTGATCGTCGTGGGCGGCGGCGCGTCCGGCACCCAGCACCTTATGGAGATCGCGCCGTACGCGGCCGAGACCTGGTGGGTGACGCGGCGGCCGCCCGTCTTCGCCGAGGGCCCCTTCAGCGAGGACCGGGGCCGGGCCGCCGTCGCGATGGTCGAGGAGCGGGTGCGGCAGGGCCTGCCGCCGCTGAGCGTGGTGTCGGTCACCGGCCTCCCCGTCAACGACGCGGTGCGCAAGGCGCGCGAGGACGGCGTCCTCGACCGCCTGCCGATGTTCGACCGGATCACCCCGACCGGCGTCGAGTGGGACGACGGACGGCACGTCGAGGCCGACGTCATCCTCTGGGCCACCGGCTTCCGCGCGGCGATCGAGCATCTGGCACCGCTGCGGCTGCGCGAGGCGGGCGGCGGGATCCGCATGGACGGTACGCGCGCGGCGGCCGACCCGCGCGTGCACCTGGTCGGGTACGGCCCTTCGGCCAGCACGATCGGCGCCAACCGGGCGGGGCGGGCGGCGGTGCGGGAGATCGTGCGGCTGCTTGCGGGGGAACCCGTCGTGGTGTGACGGCCCGTTCCGGGCGGACTGGACTCACGGCCGGGCCGACCGCCTGGTCGGCCGCGTTGACGCATGACGCACTGTCAGGCGCACCTGCACTCGGCCGACTTGACGGTTGTTCACCGTCGGCTGCTCTGCACTCGGCCTAGTCATTAGTTGACGTGCTGTCAGATCGCCCTGAACTGGGCCGATTTGCAGGTTGATGCGCCGTCAGGCACTCCGGCTTCGCGCCGACTCGACCGGCGGGATCGCGAGCAGCTTCTGGTAGTGCCCCGCCGGATCCGGCTCCCCCACCGGCTCGCCCGCGACCTCCACCCACGCGTGCGCCTGGAACGGGCTGGTCCGCACCCCCGTGCACCACGTCGGCCACACCCCCCGGCTCCGGCACAGCAGGGCCGTCGCGATGGACCGCTGCAGACAGGCCTGGCCCGCGCAGCGCAGGCTCACCGACACGATGTCGCGGCGTGCCGCGGCGGCCTGCTCGACGGTGGCGGGCCGGGCCCCGCGGCGCAGGAACTCAAGGACGGCGCGCACCCGGGCCGGGCGGGTGCCCGCGAGCATCCGGGCCACCGCGACGGCGAGCAGCGGCAGCATCCTGCGGTGCAGCGGAAGCCGGTCCCGGGCGGACAGGGCGACGGGGGCGCTCATCGCGACTCCACCACGAGACGGGCCTCGCGCAGCGCCTCGACGAGTCGGGACACATCGCGGTGCGCGGCGTCGGGGGCGGCGCTGTGGCGGGTGGTCAGCTCCTGGGCGGCCTGGTCGTGGGTGCGGCCGTCGAGCAGGTTCCTGAGGACCAGGACGCCGGTGGGGTTGAGCTGCCAGTAGCGGCCGGTGCGCTGGTGGAGCAGGACGGCGCCGTCGTCGGTCTCGGCCAGGGAGACGTCGGGGTGCAGGGTCAGGGTCATCGGGGTCTCCCGGTCACGGTCGTCGGGGTCAGTCAGTCACGGTCGTCGGGGTCGGCACGGTCTGTCGGTCGGGGTCGGCGGTGCCTCAACGACGGTCAAGGGCATCGGTACGACGTCGGGGCGGCGGCCGTCGGGGCCGTCACGGGCTTCCGAGCGGGAGCGGCCTGCGGGCGGCGCGGGCCCAGGTCTCGCAGCCGAGGAGCTGCTCCACGGCGATGTCCCGGGAGGAGTCGGCCTGCGGAGCGAGCAGATAGGCGCGCACCGAATCCGGATCGACGAGTCCGAGGTCGGCGAGGACGGTGCCGGACGAGAACACGTCGATGATCGCGGTGAGGTTGGCCCGACGACCGGCCCGCAGGTCCGCGCTGAAGTCGCCCTTCGTCGTCCGGTCGAGGACCGCGTCCGGTACGAGCCCACGCATGGACCGGGCGAGCAGCGGTTTGTACTGCCACGGCGTGGTGCGTTCGTGCGGGCGGACGGCCAGGACCGCCTCGACGACCCGGTCGTCCAGGAAGGGCTGTTCGAGGCGGACGCCCTCGGCGGCGAACAGGCGGGACACCTGGCGGTAGGCGGGCGAGGTGATCCGCAGCGCGGCGAGGTGCTGGTGGGAGCCCCGGTCCCCGGCGAGGGGGCGGGCGTCCTCGCCGGTCGCGCGCAGGGCGGCGCGGGCGGCGTCGATCGCGGCGTCCGTGGCCCAGGCGGGCGCGCGCAGCGGTGCGAGGCCCCAGCCGATGGACGGGAGGCGGGCGGGCGGCGGCGGGGCGGTGAGGTCGTCGGCCTGGGCGCGCCACCACTGGGCGACGCTCTCGGCGCGGGCGAGCTGGGTGAGACAGCCCCACAGCGGCCAGCGGCCGAGCGCCCGGCTGCCGCGCAGGTGCCGCAGGAGGGTCAGGGGGTGGCGGCGGGCGAGGCGGTGCAGATAGCCGGGCATGCGGCCGAAGAGCTCGTCGGCGCCGTGCCCGGCCACGTGCCGCCGGGATCCGTGCTCGGCGAGGACGGCGGCGGTGTGCCGCATGCGGGCCTGGGTGCGGGTGTAGAGGTAGGGCCGTTCGGTGTCGGCGAGCGCGGCCGGGTCGGTGAAGATCGACGGCAGGTCGCCCTGGGCCACCACGAGGTGGCGGGCGCCGGGCAGTTCGGCCGCGGCGAGCGCGGCGAAGCGGGCGTCGTCGTTGCCCGCCTCGGCCTCGGCCCAGCGGAAGGTGAGCAGGTCGGGGGTGTGCCGGGCGGCGAGGAAGGCGAGGGAGGTGGAGTCCATGCCGCCGGACATATCGGCGCTGAGACCGGTGCTGGTACTCAGGCCGCCGTCCGCCCTGAGGCCACCTTCGGTACTCAGGCCGCCGTCGACACTGAGGCCGCTGTCAGCCCTCAGGCCGTTGTCGGCGCTCGGGCCGCTCCTGTCGTACGGAGCAGTGGCCACCCCGGCCGCGTCACCACCGGCCTGCCCCGCCCCGCTGACCCCGTTCAGCCCGTCCACCGCCGTGACCAGCGCCTCCCGGACCGCCGACGCGCCCTCCGCCAGGCCGAGTTCGGGGGTGGGCGGCGACCACCAGCGGCGTTCGCGGGCCCGGTCGGGTTCCAGGACGAGGCAGTGGTCGTGCGGCACCGTGGACACGCCGGTCCAGGCGCTGCGGTCGGAGAGCGGGGGCGGCAGCATGCCGCCGCAGACGACGCGCAGGGCGAGGGTGTGCTCGTCGATCCCGGCGCCGGTGAGCACCGCGAGCGCGTCGGCCCGGTCGGAGGCGACCGGGATCCCGCCGTCGAGGCGCGCGTGGAACACCTGTCGCAGCCCGGTCACGCTCCCCTGTACGCGGGTGGCGTTCCCCGCGGCGGCCACCAGGTGGAAGCTGCCCGGCAACTGCCGTGCCAGGGCGTCGACATCGGCCAGCGTGCGCAGCCGTCGGCACAGCCGTTCCAGGTGGGTGGTGGTGACCGGGCACCGCCCGATCACCACCACCCGTACCGGCCCCACCGTCACCTGCCGGACCTCGTCCGGCTCCCAGCTCCCCACCAGCCACAGACGGCCTGACGGATGGGGTATCAGCCGGGGCGCCGCGAAGGGGTACGCGTCGTCGAGCGGCGGCGTACCCGGCGTGTCCGGAAGGACGACGAAACCGGCACTCATGTCACACGGCCTCAGTTCTCATCGAGCTCATGAACCATCGATCTCAAAAGGGGCCTGCCTCGCGCACGAGGCCCGCCCTAGGAAGGGGGGCCCGCACCACAACGCTCTGGTGTCGGGCTCCGCGTCGGATGGTTACCAGCCCTGCTCGCCGAGGACGTCGTTGTAGCGGTTGCCGAAGCCCAACGTGTCCTCGGAGAAGTCGCCGACGGCGATGAGAGCCGGCGGCTCGTAGCTGACGGCCTGGTCGCGCTCTTCGATACCCGTCTTGTCTTCCATGGATGCCTCCTGTGAGGTGCCCTGACAGATGAAGGAGCCCTCGTTCCGAGGGCCCCGGGTGACGCGCGGCAAGTATTCGAACTGCTTGCCGAAAAGCGGACTACCCCCCAACTCATCCGTCTACACCGCCACTTGCGCCACAGATGCATCGAGATCACGTGGAGACGTCGCGACCCGCACCCCACCTGCCGCCCCAACTGCCCCCGGAACCCGGGATTCAGTGCCCGCCGCTCGCCCGCAGCCCCCGCGGCACCAGCCACACGACCAGCAGCGCGACGGCGGTCACGATCCCGGCGCTGACGTACGCCGTGGTCGTCAGGGCGGATTCGAACGCCGCCCTGGCCGCGTCCATGAGCCGCTCCCCGGCCGCGCCGCCCAGGCGGTCGGCGGCCTCCACGGCCCCGCCGACGGACTCCCGCGCCTGCGCCGTCCGTCCGTCCATGTGGGCGGCGTACACGGAGCCGTGGATGGAACCGAGCAGGGCGACGCCGAGGCCGATGCCGAGTTCGTACGAGGTCTCCGACACGGCACCGGCCTGCCCGGCCCGTTCCGCGGGCACGGTGGACACCAGGACGGACGCGGCCGCGGTGATCGCGAGTCCGTCGCCGAGGCCGAGCGCGACGAACACGACCGCCACGACGCCG
The DNA here is from genome assembly GCF_042677545.1 of Streptomyces sp. NPDC127108. Classification (NCBI taxonomy): domain Bacteria; kingdom Bacillati; phylum Actinomycetota; class Actinomycetes; order Kitasatosporales; family Streptomycetaceae; genus Streptomyces; species Streptomyces sp. NPDC127108. The sequence continues at coordinate 18,005 of NZ_JBHXTE010000036.1, forward strand.
TACGGGGTCGGCTCCGCCGACAGGGCGAGCAGCAGGAACCCGGCGATCAGCCCGCCGAGCCCCAGGGCCATCACGGCACGCACCCCGAACCGCTCCATCAGCAGCGGCGAGAGCAGCGAACCGGCGAGCATCGCCCCGGCGGCGGGCAGCGTCCGCAGGCCCGCGCCGAACGGCGAGTACCCGTGGACGTACTGCAGCCACAGCGACATCAGGAAGAGTGCCGCGCCGATGGCGAGCATCGCGAGGAACGTGGCGAGCGCGGCCGCGGTGAACGCGCGGTTGGTGAAGAGCCGGACGTCGAGCAGCGGGTCGGCGAGCGTGAGCTGTCTGCGGGCGAACACCACGAGGAGCACGATGCCGAGGGCCAGGATCGCCAGGTCCCCGACGGCGAGGCTGCCCTTGGCGACGTGCTTGATGCCCCACGCGAGCGCGATCACGCCCACGACGGACAGCGTGGCGCCCGGCCAGTCCAGGGGGCCCTTTCCGTCGCTGCGGAACTCGGGCAGCAGCCGCACACCGGCGACCACGGTCACCACGACGACGGGGACGTTGACCCAGAACGCCGCCGACCAGCCGGAGCTCTCCACGAGCAGGCCGCCGACCAGCGGGCCCACGGCGGCCCCCGCGCCCGCGACGGCCGCCCAGATGCCGATGGCGAGGGCGCGCTCGCGCGGATCGGTGAAGACGTTGCGGATCAGCGAGAGCGTCGACGGCATGACCATCGCGCCGCCGATGCCGAGCAGGACGCGTCCGGCGATGAGCTGCCACGGGTCCGCTGCGGTCGCGGCCACGACCGAGGCGAGACCGAAGAGCACGAAGCCGGTGAGGAACAGGCGTTTGCGGCCGAGGCGGTCGCTGACCGCGCCGGAGGTGACGAGCAGGCCGCCGAGGACAAGGCCGTAGATGTCGATGATCCACAACTGCTCGACGGCCGTGGGCCGCATGTCGTCGATCAGCGAGGGCAGCGCCACATTGAGGATGGTGGCGTCCATGGCCACCAGGAGCAGGCTGGCGCACAGCACGGCGAGCGCGGCCCAGCGGCCGCGGCCGGGCGTCGGACTGCTGTCCGCGGCGGGGCCCGAGGAGTCCAGGTCACGGGCCACGGGACATCTCATCCCTTCGCGGCGCTCCGGCCCCGTGCGCTCTCCGCGCGCCGGGCCGGAGGCCCTCTGAGTACCTACCTGTCAGACCTGCCGGGGAAAGTCCGTCCAAGTATCACCCATATGCCCGCTGTGCGCCTTTTCTCCGCCCTGGTCACCCGCCCTCCGAACGCGCCCTCCGACGTACGTCGAGCGGGCGACGCCGCGGCGTCGTGCGGGAGGCGCCGGTGGGACTCGCCGTCAGGACGCGGATGTGATCGGTGAAGTCGGCGTCGGGCAGCGGGAGTTCGAGGTCGGGGTCGACATAGCGGACGGCGGTCACCACATAGTCCATGACCGCGCCCACCACCGCGGGCCTGGCCCCGGGACCCGCCGCCCGCTCGGAGACCTTCAGCCCGCTCAGGACGCGCAGCGTCGTCGGCACGCTCCGGTCCGTCCGCACGGGCGGGTAATTGAGCGGAAAGCCCGGTTCCGGGCAGCCGCCCGGCTCGTCGGCGGCCCGCGCGGGGAGCGCCGCGCTCGGCGTCTGCTGCTGCCACCACGCCGCCTCACCTCGCTCCCCGAGCGAGAGGTGATGCAGATAGAGGCAGTACGAGGCGGCGGTGTCGCCCGCGCCCGCCGCGTACTGCCACCAGAAGCGGGCCGAGTCCTCCTCCCCGCTCAACTGCAGGATGCAGCCGAGGACCCGGGCACCCGGCGGCTTGGGCAGCGCCTGGGTGAGGAAGTCGCTCAGCGAGGTGATCGCGGCGGTGGTCACGGCGGCCTCGCACAGGCTCTGCAGGTCCCGCGCCGCGGCCCGGGCGACACCGTCCTTCTTGCCGCGGCCCGCCAGGGGGGCGACGGTGTGCGCCGCCCCCGGGGGGACACCGGCAGCGGCGGACAGACCGGCGCCGGTGGCCGCGAGCCGCGCGGGGGCGGCGCCGGGGCGGACCGTGCGCACGTGGTCGTAGGGCGTGTCCGTGTCGTCGAGGAGCCGGGCGCGGGCGAGCAGTTCGTCAATCGCTACGGTCACCGGGGGATCCCTCCTGGGTGGCGGCGTGGAGACGGCCGTCGAGGTGGCGCCGGGCATGCCGGGCGGTGGAGCGCACCGCCGCGAGCGGAATGCCGAGGACGGCGGCGACAGCGCTCTCGTCGAGGCCGCGCAGATGCAGCAGCACCATCACGTCGAGCTGCCCGGCCGGCAGCTTGCGCAGCCCGTCGAAGAGGAACATCGACTCCTCGATCTGCGCGACGGGGTCGGCGGCCGTGCGCAGGGCGAGGGTGTCGAAGGCCGCCTCCACGAGCGCGGGGCTGTGGTCCGGGTGCGGGGTGCGCTCCATGACGGTCTGACGCAGGATCTGCCAGGCGAACCGCTCCGGGTTGTCGCTGGTGAGCGCCTCGTCCCAGAGGAAGAGCAGCAGGATGAAGACGTCGTTGACCGCGCGGCGCGCCTCGGCCCGGCGGCGCAGGAACGTGTGCGCGTAGCCGGTGTAGGCGTCGCGGTAGAGGTCCTGGAACGCGGAGAAGTGCACGGGAAGGCGGTCGTCGGCGGACAGGCCGTCCCCCTGCAGGCAGCTGTTGATCCAGATGGTTCGCTTGTTGGCCTCGCGGGCGGCGAGGGCCCAGAGCGCCCGCATGTCCGCCATCGACGGGGCGGGCCAGTGCAGCGCGGTGAGCAGGCTGCGTGTGAACTCCCAGCGCGGGTAGCGGCCCGCGGCACGCAGCAGCTCGGATATCTTCGAGCGGGACCAGCCCGTCTCGCGTTCCAACTGGCCGATGGTGAGACCGCTGGCCTGGTAGGACCCGCGCAACGGCTCCAGCCAGGCGCGGTGCGCACGCCCCGTCCCGGCCGTGATCGGCCCGAGCTTGCGGCCCCGCTTGCTGCGCGGGAGGTCCTCGGGCGACATGGGCTGGGCGGTCACCCGGTGCCCTCCTCACCCCGGCCGGCCGGTGGTGGGCCCAGCTCGCCGTACCCGCCGCCTGGGTCTTGCCTGTCTCGCCTGTACATCAGGCTCCTCAAATACGTCATGTGCGTCATGTGCGTTATTCACGTTCGAGATACGCGTCCAAGTCCGGAGCCGACCCCTCGGGCGCCCGTGGACGCCCTCGTGCCGGGAACCGGGAGCCCAGCATGGAACCTTCGCGCGACTTCGGCGACTGAAACTGGCGATCGGGGAACAATCAATGACCCATGCTGACTCAAATCGATGCGAGGAAAAGTCAGTTACTGACCAGATGTCAGCAGCGCGACCTCTCCGACCGGACCTCGGTCACCGCTCACCGGAGCCTGCCGGGTGCGGCGGCGCCGAGGAGCGCCGCCGCACCCGCCGGGACGCGACGCCGAGACAGCAGTGGGTCGGCTAGGGCAGGTACAGGGTGTAGAGGAGCTTGTCGGGCACGACCGGCGTGGGGCCCTGGAGCACTCCGGTGGTGGCGGTGTCCACCAGGCCCTTCTTCACCTGCGCCGGGGGATCCCCGGGCCGGAACCCGAGGTGCAGCGCCGCGGCCCCGGTGGCGTGCGCCGTCGCCATCGACGTACCGCTGAGCGTGGCCGTGGCGGTGTCGCTGTCCTTCCAGGCCGAGGGGATCTGCGCGCCGGGTGCGTACAGCGACACGCACTTGCCGGTGTTGGAGGAGGACGTCACGCGGTCGGAGCGGTCGCTTCCGGCGACGGTGATCGCCTCGGGCACCCGCGCGGGCGAGGTGGAGCAGGCGCCGCCCGGCTGTCCGGCACTGCCCGCCGAGACGGCGTAGGTGACGCCGGACCGGATGGAGTTGCGCACCGCGCGGTCCATGACGTCGCTGGCCCCACCGCCCAGGCTCATGTTCGCGACGGCGGGCTTCGCCGCCTTGGCCGTCACCCAGTCGACGCCCGCGACGACTCCTGAAGTCGTGCCCGACCCCTGGCAGTTGAGCACGCGCACCGCCACGAGCTTGGCTTGTTTGGCCACCCCGTAGGTGGCACCCGCGGCGACACCGCCGACGTGTGTGCCGTGGCCGTTGCAGTCGTTGCCGTCCTGCCCGTCGCCCACGGTGTCGATCCCGACCGAGGCCCGGCCGCCGAACTCCGTGTGCGTGGTGCGCAATCCGGTGTCGATCACGTACACGCTGACGTCCGGCGCGGTGGTCCGGTACGTGTACGTCGTGGACAGCGGCAGCAGGCGCTGGTCGATGCGGTCGAGGCCCCAGGGGGCGTTGGGCTGCGTCTGGTCGACGGCGGTGGCATGCGTCGGTGCCGGGTGCGTCGGCGCCGCGGCGATGCGAACGCGGGTGTCCTGGCGGACGTACGCGACGCGGGGGTCGGCGGCCGTGCGGGCCGCCTGCGCGTGGCTCATCCGCGCGGAGAAGCCGTGCAGCGCCGCCCGGTACACATGCCCGAGGCGCGCCCCGTCGGCTCGCGCGAGGAGGTCGCGCGCCGCCGCGCGCACGTTGGCGGAGGCGGAGGCAGTGGTGGCGGGGGTGTCGGTGGAGGCGGCGGCGGGCGCGGCGCCCGCGCGTTCTCTCAGGACGACGATCCAACTGTCCGGCACGGCGGTCTCACCGGCACCGGCCAGCCGTAACTTCTCCGTTGGGGCCGCGCGGTCGGACACGGCATCGGTGGCGGGCGTGGCCCGGGCGGCGGAACCGGCGCCGAACTGAAGGCCTGCGACGAGCAGCACGCCGGGCAGCACCAGCGCTGCCGGGCGACGACGTATGGACGTTCTCATCTGCGGTGCACCTGAACCTTTCATGGACCATGGATGGGTCGGATCATGTGCGGTGCATTGCGTCTCGCGCGCCCGGGCGTACGGTGCCTGTGGTTCGGCGCGGCGCAGGGGGTGCCTGCGGTACGGCGGGGAGCGCACGCCAGCGTCTCGCGCCGCCTCGGGGCGGCACAAGGCTCAACTCGAGCTTCGGGCCTCGGGGCAGCACGAGGCTCGGGCCGCCTCAGGCGGTCGGCCGCCCGTTCCTCACGCGGCCGGCTGGCGGTTCCGGTTGAACTCCGCCACGTTCCGCTGCTGCTCCTCGTAGTTCGCGGTGAACCGCGTGTCCCCGGGCTTCACGGTCACGAAGTACAGCCAGTCCCCCTGCGTCGGGCTGGTCGCGGCGCGCATGGCGGCCTCGCCGGGGTTGGCGATGGGGGTGGGCGGCAGGCCCATGCGGGCGTAGGTGTTGTAGGGGCTGCCGATCTTCGTGTCGCGGCTGGTGGTCTTGAGGGTGGAGCGGTTCAGGGCGTAGTTGATGGTGGAGTCCATCTGGAGCGGCATGCCCCGGTCGAGGCGGTTGTAGATGACGCGGGCGACCTTGCCCATGTCCGCCGGGTTGTCCGCCTCGGCCTCGACCATGCTCGCGATGGTGACGGTCTGGTAGATGTTCACCGCGTTCCGGTCGGCCCCGGCGGTGACGTGGCCGCCGCTGAACTTCTTGTTCGCGGTGTTGACCATGTACGACAGGACGGAGGCGGGCGTCGACTGGGAGCTCAGGGGATACGTCGCGGGGAAGAGATAGCCCTCGGGGTTGCCGCCCGCGTCGCCCGGGAGCTTGAGGTCGGTCTTGGACACGGCCTGCTTCGTGGTGCCGGACGGCACGTCAAGCGCCTTGTCGACGGCCTCGTACACCTGGACGGAGCGCCAGCCCTCGGGGATGGTCAGCGTCTTGGGCCGGGGTTCTTCCTCGGGCAGCAGGAGCGGCACCGCCACGGCGGTCGCCGCTGCCGCCGTACCGATGGCGATCGCGGCGATCCGGCCCCGGCGCGTCAGCCGGATCGCGCCCCGCTTCAAGCCCCGTCGGGGGGTCGTGTTGTGCATGCGGGCACGCTAACCCGACATTCCTCATATGTGCTGCATATCCGGGCGCAGCTCGCCCCACTGCCTCACGTCACCGGCTCCAGCTGGGCGTCCCTGCGGACCAGCGCGGCGTACCGGCCGCCCCGGTCAAGGAGCTCACCGTGGGTGCCGCGCTCGGCCATGCGGCCGGAGTCGAGGACCACGATCTGGTCGGCGTCACGGACGGTCGACAGGCGGTGGGCGATCGTCAGTGTCGTCCGGTTGGCCGACAGGGCGTCGATGGCCTGCTGCACCGCGTGCTCCGTGCGCGTGTCGAGGGCGCTGGTGGCCTCGTCGAGGATGAGGACGGGCGGGTCGCGCAGGATGGTGCGGGCGATGGCGAGGCGCTGCTTCTCGCCCCCGGAGAAGCGGTGCCCTCGCTCCCCGACGACGGTGTCGTACCCGTCGGGCAAGGAGGCGATGTGGTCGTGGATCTGGGCGGCCCGCGCGGCCGCGTGCAGTTCCTCGTCCGTGGCGTCCGGCTTGGCGAAGCGCAGGTTCTCCGCGACCGAGGCGTGGAAGAGGTACGCCTCCTGGGAGACGACGCCCACAGCGCGGGCGAGCGTGTCGAAGTCCAGGTCCCGCACGTCGACGCCGTCGAGCGTGACGCGGCCGCCCGTCACGTCGTACAGCCGGGGCACCAGGTGGCTCAGGGTGGACTTGCCCGATCCCGTCGGCCCCACGACGGCGAGGCTGCCGCCCGCGGGGATGCTGAGGTCGATGCCGTCGAGGAGGGCGGCGCCCTGGCCGTCGTACCGGAACGAGACGTTCTCGAACCGGACCTCGCCCTTGATCGTCTCCAGGCGGATCGCGTCGTCGCGCTCGGTGATGTCGATGGGCAGGTCCAAGTACTCGAAGATGCGCTGGAACAGCGCCAGGGACGTCTGGATCTGCACGCCGGTCGACAGCAGGCTGACAGCCGGCCGGAACAGGCCCTGCTGGAGCGAGACGAAGGCGACGAGGGTGCCGATCGAGACGGTGGGGCCGCCGAACTGGAAGGCGAGACCCGCGCTCCAGTAGATGACGGCGGGCATGGCGGCCATCACGATCGTGATCACGGCCATGCGCCAGCGTCCGGCCATGTTCGAGCGGACCTCGAGGTCGACGAGCAGGCGGGACTCCTCCTCGAAGGAGCGGGTCAGCGAGTCGGCGCGGCCCATCGTGCGGCCGAGCAGGATGCCGCTGACGGACAGCGACTCGGTGACCGTGGCGGCCATCTCGGCCATCTGCTTCTGTCGTTCGGTCGCGATCTTCTTGCGCTCGCGGCCGACGCGGCGGCTGATCCAGACGAACACCGGGAGCAGCAGCAGGGAGACGACCGTCAGGCGCCAGTCGAGGGCGAGCATGGCGACGACGGTCGCGACGACGCTCGTCAGGTTCGACACCAGGGACGTCGCCGTGGACGTGACCGTCGCCTGCATGCCGCCGATGTCGTTGGCGATGCGGGACTGGACCTCGCCGGTGCGGGTGCGCGTGAAGAAGGCGAGCGACATCCGCTGGAGGCGGCCGTACACGGCGGTGCGCAGGTCGTGCATGACCTGCTGGCCGACGGTGGTGGAGATCAGGGTCTGCAGGACACCGAAGACGCTGGTGACGACGGCGCTGAGGATCATGCCGAGCGCCAGCAGGCTCAGCAGGCCCGTGCGGCCCTCGGGGATCGCGGTGTCGAGGATCTCCTTCAGGAGGAAGGGGGTGGCCACGGACACCAGCGACGCGGCGGCGACCAGCAGGCCGACGAGCGCGAGGCGGGCGCGGTAGGGACGGAAGAGACCCAGGATCCGGCGCAGCTGGCGCGGTGGTTCCGCGGCGTCGGGATCCTCGGTCGGGGGTTTCCACAGGGGGTGGTCGTGACGCATGGGCTCCTACGGGAGGGTGACGGAGGGCGGCGCGCGCGGGCGGCGGTGCATCCGCACCGACGTCGACAGCGCACCGACGATGACCATGAGAGCGTAGCTCATTGTTACCTATACTCACAATGAAACAGGTCCTGATAATATTCCTGGCATGAGCACCCCGGACTTCCGCCCATGAACACCCCGGACCCCGACGGACTGCTGGCCGAGCAGCTGCTGCGGCTCACCCGTCGGCTGCACCGCATCCAGAAGCGCCACCTGGAGCCCATCGGCGTCACACCGGCGCAGTCCCGCCTCCTGCGCACCCTCGCGCACTACGAACAGCCGCCCCGCATGGCTGACCTCGCGGAGCGCCTGGAAGTCGTGCCCCGCGCCGTGACCAGCCTGGTCGACGGCCTGGAGGCGGCCGACATGGTGCGCCGCGTCCCCGACCCCACGAACCGCCGGGTCATCCGCATCGAGCTGACCGACGGCGGGCTCAAGGCTCTCGGACGGCTGCGCGGCGCGCGCCGGGCCGCCGCGGAGGACATCCTGGCTCCGTTGGACGCCGCGCAGCGCGAGCAGCTGGGCGGCCTGCTCGACGCCCTGTTCGACGTGCCGGAGCGGCACCGCTGCTGACCCCGCCGGGGACCGCGGCGGGACCGCGAGGAACCGCAGCCGATCCGCCGATCTGCCGAGGAGAGGCCATGCCCCTGCTGGAGCCCGACCCCGACGCACTGCGCCCCGCCCCGGACGGCCGCGCGCCGTCCCCCGACCGGGTCCCGGACGGCCGCGCCGGTGGCACCCCCGAGCCGCTGCGCGCCGACCTGTCCGCGATCCTCGGCGCCGACAAGGTCCTCACGAAGGTGTCGGACCTGGTCCGGTACGCGTCCGACGCGAGCCCCTACCGCTTCGTGCCGCAGGTCGTGGTCGTCGCCGAGGACATCGACGACGTCTCGGCCGTCCTGTCGTACGCGCACGGCCGGGGCCGCGAGGTCGTCTTCCGCGCGGCCGGGACCTCCCTCAACGGCCAGGCGCAGGGCGAGGACATCCTCGTGGACGTACGCAAGCACTGGGTGGGCGTCGAGGTCGTCGGGGACGGCACGCGCGCGCGGATCGGTCCCGGCACGACGATCGCGCGCGCCAACGCCACCCTCGCCCGGCACGGGCGGGTGCTCGGCCCGGACCCGGCGAGCGCCATCGCCTGCACCGTCGGCGGCGTCGTCGCGAACAACGCCTCGGGGATGACGGCGGGCACCACCCGCAACTCCTACCGCACAGTGGCGTCCCTGACGTTCGTGCTGCCCTCGGGCACGGTCGTCGACACCGCGGAGCCGGACGCCGACGACCGGCTCGCGCACGCCGAGCCCGCCCTGTGTGCGGGACTGCTCGCCATCAAGCGCGAGATCGAGGCGGACCCGGAGCTGACGGCCCGCATCCGCGCGAAGTACGAGATCAAGAACACGAACGGGTACCGCCTGGACGCGTTCCTCGACGGCACCACGCCCGTGGAGATCCTGCGCGGCCTGATGGTCGGCTCCGAGGGCACGTTCGGCTTCATCTCCGAAGTCGTCTTCGACACGCTGCCCCTGGACCGGCGCGTGTCGACCGCGCTGCTCTTCTTCCCCTCCCTGCCCGCCGCCGCGGCCGCCGTGCCGCGCTTCAACGAGGCGGGCGCCCTCGCCGTGGAACTCATGGACGGCAACACCCTGCGCGCGTCCGTCAGCGTCCAGGGAGTCCCGGCCGACTGGGCGCGGCTGCCGAAGGACACCGCCGCGCTCCTGGTGGAGTTCCGCGCACCGGACGAGGCCCGCCAGGAGGCGTACGAGGAGGCGGCCGCACAGGTTCTCGGCGACCTCACGCTCGTGGCGCCGGTCGCCTCCGTGACGAACGGCTTCACACGTGACGCGAAGACGATCGCGGGCTACTGGAAGGCCCGCAAGGCGTTCGTGACAGCCGTCGGCGGCTCCCGTCCGGCGGGCACGACACTGATCACCGAAGACTTCGCCGTACCCCCTTCGCGCCTCGCGGACGCCTGCCAGAGCCTGCTGGAGCTCCAGACGCGGCACGGCTTCGACGCGGCCGTCGCCGGGCACGCCGCGCACGGCAACCTGCACTTCCTGCTCGCCTTCGACGCGGGCAGGCCCGCCGACGTGGAGCGCTACGCCGCGTTCATGGACGAGTTCTGCCGCCTCACCGTCGAGCGGTTCGACGGCTCGCTCAAGGCCGAGCACGCCACGGGCCGCAACATCGCGCCGTTCCTGGAGCTCGAATGGGGCCCGAAGGCGACGGAGCTGATGTGGCGCACGAAGCGCGTCATCGACCCGGACGGCGTGCTCGCGCCCCGCGTCGTCCTCGACCGCGACCCGCGCGCCCATCTGCGCGGCCTCAAGACGATCCCGAAGATCGAGCTGCTCGCCGACCCGTGCATCGAGTGCGGCTTCTGCGAACCGACCTGCCCCAGCGAGGACCTGACGACCACCCCGCGCCAACGCATCGTGCTGCGCCGCGAGATGCTGCGCCAGCCGTCGGGCTCACCGGTCGAGGACGGCCTCGTGGAGGCGTACGGATACGACGCCGTGGACACCTGCGCGGGCGACTCGACGTGCAAGCTGGCCTGCCCGGTCGGCATCGACACGGGCGCCCTGATGAAGGACTTCCGGCACACCCGGCACTCGCCGCGCGAGGAGAGGGCGGCGGCGCTGGCCGCGCGGAACTTCAAGGTGGTCGAGGCGTCGGCCCGGCTCGCGGTGGCCGCGGCCGACCGGATCGGCGCCCGTGTCGGCGGCGGCCGGGGCGACCGGCTCCTGAGCGCCGTCACCCGCTCCGCCCGCAGGGCCGTCCGCCCCGACCTGGTCCCCGAATGGCTGCCGGAGATCCCCGGAGCGGCCCCTGCCCGGCTCCCGCACACCGCGCGCGTGGGCGCGGCCGCCGTCTACTACCCGGCGTGCGTGAACCGCATCTTCGCCAGCCCCGGCGAGATCCCCCTCGCGCAGGCCGTCGTCGCCGTCTCGGCCCGCGCGGGCAAGCCGGTGTGGATCCCGGACGACGTCGCCGGGACGTGCTGCGCCACGATCTGGCACTCCAAGGGGTACGAGGCGGGGAACCGCGTGATGGCCAACCGCATCGTGGAGGCCGCCTGGGGCTGGACGGCGGGCGGCGCGCTGCCCCTGGTCGTGGACGCCTCGTCCTGCACGCTCAGCATCGCACACGAGGTCGTGCCGTACCTCACGCCCGACAACCGTCGGCTGCACAGGGAGCTGACGGTCCTCGACTCCGTCGTGTGGGCCGCCGACGACCTCCTCCCCCACCTGACCGTCCACCGCACCGCGCCCTCCGCCGTCCTCCACCCCACCTGCTCCATGCGCCACTTGGGCGACGAGGCGCAGCTGGCCGCCGTCGCCGAGGCCTGCGCCGACGAGGTCGTGGTCCCGGACGACGCGGGCTGCTGCGCCTTCGCGGGCGACCGGGGCATGCTCCACAAGGAGCTCACCGAGTCGGCCACGCACCGGGAGGCCGCGGAGGTGACGTCCCGTCACTTCGACGCCCACCTCTCGGCGAACCGCCTGTGCGAGGTGGGCATGCAGCACGCGACGGGCCGGGAGTACGGGTCGGTGCTGCAGGAGCTGGAGCGCGCCACGCGGCCCACCGACCCATCGGACAGGCCCTAGCCTCCCTTCCGCCCGCCGGGCAATCCCTCGAACGGCCCTGGTGCGGCGCACGCCGGGTGGCAGTCGGATCACCCCGGGGCGCGGATCCCTCCGGCACGCCTCGGCTCCCTCCGCCCGGCCCCCCGCCAGGCGTCGACGCGCCGTCAGCGGTCGGGTAGGCATGAAGGGCATCGCACCGTCCGGAGCGATCGCCGTACGCAGTGAGCGACCAGTGGGGGGACCACATGGCCATCATCGTCACCTTCGAGATTCCTGGCGTCGGGCAGGAGCTCTACGACGCCTGCATCAGCCGACTCACCGACGGCGGCGAGTTCACCTCGCTCGCCGACATCCCCGCCCCCGGACTGATCGCCCACGCGGCCGGACCGGTCGACGGCGGGTGGCGGGTCGTCGACGTGTGGGAGTCCGAGGAAGCGCTCGAGTCCTTCTCGAAGATCCTCCAGCCGATCCTCGCCGACCTGGGGCACGCCGACGGCGAGCCGCAGATCATCCCGGCGCACAACGTCGTCACCGGCTGACCGGACAGGACTCGTCGAAAAGTCCAACCCCCTGGCCACTTCGGTCTCTTGCGCCTCGACCGCCCCGCCATCAAGGTGTCTTCCGCCCATAGGTAGGCACCGCGATGACGGAGGTCCGATGCACGACGAGAACGCGACACCGGCACCCGAAGAGTCCACCGACGAGTCCACTGGCGGTCACTCCAGGCGCACGGTCCTCCGCACGGCGGGCATCGCCGGAGCAGGCCTGGGCCTCGGTGCCTTCGCGTCCGGCACCGCCCACGCCGACGCCCCCGCCCACGTCCCCGCGGGCGCCGCCGCGGGCACGGCCCAGACCCCCGCGGCGGCCCCCGCCCGCAAGGGCAAGACGATGATCGGCGTACCGTTCGAGCCCCGCTCCACGGTTCGCGTCGGCATCGTCGGCCTCGGCAACCGCGGCGGCAGCATGATCGACCTGTTCCTGGCGCTGCCGGACGTCCGCGTGGTCGCCCTGTGCGACCCGGTCAAGGACAAGACGGCCGCGGCCGCGAAGAAGGTCGTGGCCGCGGGCCAGCCGGCCCCGGCGACGTACACCAATGGCGACCACGACTACGAGAAGCTCTGCCAGCGCGGCGACATCGACTTCGTGTACGTGGCGACGCCCTGGGAGCTGCACTTCGACATGGCCAAGTCGGCGATGCTGAACGGCAAGCACGTCGGCGTGGAGTGTCCGATCGCGATGCGCCTGGACGAGCTGTGGGCGCTGGTCGACCTGTCCGAGCGGACCCGCAGACACTGTATGCAGCTGGAGAACTGCTGCTACGGCAAGAACGAGATGCGGGTCCTGCGGATGGCGCACGCGGGCAAGTTCGGCGACCTGCTGCACGGCGCGGGCGCGTACAACCACGACCTGCGCGGCCTGATGTTCGACCCCAAGTACTACGAGGGCCCGTGGCGCCGCCGGTGGCACACGCGGCTGCGCGGCGACCTCTACCCGAACCACGGCTTCGGCCCCGTCGCCAACTACATGGACGTCAACCGCGGCGACCGCGTCACGCACATATCCAGCTTCGGCACGCCCTCGCTGGGCCTCGCCGAGTACCGCAAGGAGCACATGCCGCCCGGCGACCCGAGCTGGAAGGAGACGTACATCGAGAGCGATCGCACGATCAGCCTCGTCCAGACCGCCAAGGGCCGCGTGATCCGCCTGGAGCACGACGTCTCCACGCCCCACCCCTACAGCCGCATCAACAGCCTCGGCGGCACGAGGGGCGTCTTCGAGGACTACCCGGAGCGCATCTACATCGAGCCCGACCACACGAACGACGAGTGGGGCGACTTCGGCAAGTACGCCGCCGAGTTCGACCACTGGCTGTGGAAGGAACACGCCAATCCGCCCGGCGGGCACGGCGGCATGGACTACATCATGATCTTCCGTCTGATGCAGTGCATGCGGCTCGGACTCCTTCCGGACTTCGACGTGTACGACGCGGCGACGTGGACGGCGCCGGTGCCGCTGAGCCACGCCTCGATCAAGGCGAAGGGCGCTCCGCAGGCGATCCCGGACTTCACCCGGGGGCTGTGGAAGAAGGCGCGCCCGGGGATGGACTCGGAGAAGCCCAAGGAGTCCTGAGCGCGCGGGGGTGGGCCCGGGCCCACCGGGCCCACCCCTCGTCCCAGTCTTGCCAGCTGCCTCAGCCCTGCAGGGCGGCCTTGTCCCCCATCACGACGACGGGGTGCTGCTTCGGGTCGAGCGTGCGCAGCAGATACCGCATGCCGGACTTCGACAGGCTCACGCACCCGGACGTGCCGCTGCCGTGGTCCATGTGCAGCCAGATGCTGCCGCCCTTGCGCTGTCCCTGGGGGCGCGTCGGGTCGTTGGGCGGGGTGCCCTTGACGCGGTTGTAGTCGATGGCGATGACGTGGTCGAAGTCGTGCCAGTGGGTCTTGGGCCAGTAGTGCGGGGCCTGGAAGGCGGCCGACTCGGTGTACGGGAGCCGGGCGCCGGGGTCGGCGAGGACGCCGCCCGCGTCGCTGAGCGTGAACACGCCGACGGGACTGCGCTTGTCGTTCTCGCGGTGGTCGAGGGTCCAGCCCCTTTTGCCGTTGTGCGCGGGCCAGCTGCGGGTCTTCTTCCAGGTGGGACCGGACGAGCCCGACCCGGACTTCCCCGTGCCTGACTTGCCGCCGTCCGTCTTCGTGTAGAGAACGACCGTCGCGTCCGCCGAGTTCCTGCTCTCCCCGTACACCGCCACGACCTGACGGGAGTTCTTCGGGATCTTCGCTTGGAGCCGGTCGCCCACGTCCGGAATCCGCCGCGAGCTCTCGGCCGCGCGGGCGTCCGCACGTCCCGCCTTCCGCGCCGCGCCCTCGTCCCCGTCGTCGCCCGAACCACCGCAGGACGTCAACAGAACGGAGCAGGCCGCCGCCGCGGCCGCCGTTCGCACCAGAGCAGCTATTCGCATGTCCCCCATCGTCGCACCGGGCACTCACGCCCCCCGCCGCGGACGCGCGCCGCCCCGATGGAATGGCCGACTCTTTGCCCGGCCACGGAAAATCGTTTGCTTCGCACCACCGTACGAGGCGAACCTTTCACGGTTTGTTACCTCCGCGCGCTGGGACATCATGCACATTCGCGATCTTCCGTATGCAGATCCGGGCGAACCCGATACCCGCTCCGGCCCTCGCTTCCTGCTCTGGCTCGGCCGCAACCAACTCGGCGGCCAGCTCAAGTCGCTCGGCTGGGGCCTGCTGCACTTCCTCGGCATCGCCGCGCTCCCGTACACCGTGGGGCTCGCGGTGCAGGCCGTCGTCGACCGCTCCGGCACCCGCCTCGCGATCGCGGGCGGTGTGATCCTGCTCGCCGGGCTCGCCGTCGCGGCCGGTGACACCATGCTGCACCGCACCGCCGTCACCAACTGGATCACGGCGGCCGCCCGCACCCAGCAACTGCTCGCGCGCCGCACCGCGGTGCTCGGTGCCGCGCTCACCCGGCGCGTCGCCGCCGGTGAGGTCGTGGCCGTGTCCACCGGGGACGTCGAGAAGATCGGCTGGTTCGTGGAGGCGCTGTCGCGGTTCGCGGCGGCGGCGCTCACCGTGGTCGCGGTCTGCGTGGGCCTGCTCGTCTACCAGCCCTCGCTCGGCATCGTCGTCGCCGTCGGCATCCCGGTCCTCGCGCTCGCTGTCCTGCCCCTGCTGCCCCGCGCGACACGGCGCGCGGACGTCCAGCGGGAGAAGGCCGGGCACGCCACCGAGCTGGCGTCGGACACCGTCGCGGGTCTGCGGGTGCTGCGCGGCATCGGCGGCGAGGAGCTGTTCCTGGAGCGCTACCGCCGTGCCTCGCAGGAGGTGCGGACGGCGGCGGTACGCAGCGCGCGCATGTGGGCGGTGATCTCGGCGATCCAGGTCCTGCTCCCGGGAGTGCTGCTTGTCGTGCTGCTCTGGCACGGCGTCCATCTCGCCCGGGAGGGCAGCATCACGGTGGGCGAGCTGGTCACCGTGTACAGCGCGGTGATGCTGCTCAACTATCCGCTGCGGCACTTCGAGGAGATCGCGATGGCGTACTCCTTCTCGCGGCCGTCGGCGAAGCGGGCGGCGCGGGTGCTCGGGCTCCAGCGGACGACGGAGGCGAAGGGGTCACCCTCGGCGGCCTCGAACTCCGCGTCCTCTCCGGCCGCCGAGCCCGCGTCCGCTACCGCCCCGAACTCTGTGTCCTCTCCCGCCGCCGACTCCGCGTCCTCTGACGTCCCGAACACCTCGTCCGGTACGCCCGCGAAGGTCACGTCCGACCTCGCCGTGCCCTCCGGTGACCTGCACGACCCGGCCACCGGACTCCTCGCCCCGGCCGGCCGCCTCACCGCCGTGGTCTGCGGCGACCCGGACGCGGCCGGGCGGCTCGCGGAACGGCTCGGCGGGCACCCGGCGTTCGAGGAGGCGGCGGAGCTGCCGGCCGTGCGGCTCGGCGGCGTACCGCTGGACGACCTGGCTCTGGACACCGCCCGCACCGCCGTCCTCGTCCAGGACAAGGACCCCGTCCTGCTGTCCGGAACGCTCCGCGCGCTCCTCGACGTACCGTCGTCGGGAGCCGTGAGCGCCAAGCAGGCCCTCGCCGCCGCACAGTGCGACGACGTGCTCGACGCCCTCGTCCAGGGCTCGGTCGCCGACGATCCGATGGACGCCCGCCTCACCGAGCGCGGCCGTTCCCTGTCCGGCGGCCAGCGCCAGCGCCTCGCGCTCGCCCGGTCGCTGGTCACCGACCCGGAGGCCCTGGTGCTCGACGAACCGACGTCCGCCGTCGACTCGCACACCGAGGCCCGGATCGCGGACGGCCTGCGCGACCTGCGCGCCGGCCGCACGACCGTCGTCCTCACCTCGTCGCCGCTGCTCCTGGACCGGGCCGACCATGTCGTGTTCCTCCACGACGGCGCGGTCGCCGCGGTCGGCGAGCACCGCGAACTGATCGTCGCCGAGCCCCGCTACCGGGCCGTGGTGACCCGCGAGACGGACGACGAGGCGGGCGCGGTCGACAGCGACAGCCTCACCGCTGCTGCCGCCACCAGAACCGCCACCGCCACCAGAACCACAACCGACCTCACCATCGGCATCGACATCGAGGAGCCCGCATGATCGGCCTGGCGCCGCCGGAGTACGACCCGGCCGCCCCGACCACCGCGGAGACGCTGCCCGTCGGGGCGCCCGCCACCGTACGGGCCTATGTGCGCGAACTGTTCCGGCGCCACCGGCGCGCCTTCCTGACGCTCATCGCCGTGAACACGATCGGCGTGACGTCCTCCATGGTGGGTCCGTACCTCCTCGGCGATCTCGTGGAGAGCGTCTCCGACAACGCCCGCGAGCTCCATCTGGAGCGCACCATCGGCCTGTTCGCCGTCGCGCTCCTCGTGCAGGCGTTCTTCGTGCACCAGGTGCGGCTGCGCGGGGCGATGCTCGGCGAGCGCATGCTGGCGGACCTGCGCGAGGACTTCCTGGTCCGGTCGGTCGGCCTGCCGCCGGGGGTCCTGGAACGCGCGGGCACCGGCGACCTGCTGTCCCGCATCACCACGGACATCGACCGGCTCGCCAACGCCATGCGCGAGGCCGTGCCGCAGCTCGCCATCGGCGTGGTCTGGGCGGGCCTGCTCATCGGCGGTCTCGCCGTCACCGCGCCGCCGCTCGCGCCCGCGCTGCTCCTGGCCGTGCCGCTGCTCGTGGTCGGCTGCCGCTGGTACTTCAACCGGGCGCCGTCCGCGTACCGTTCGGAGGCCGCCGGGTACGCGGCCGTCGCCGCCGCGCTCGCCGAGACCGTCGACGCGGGCCGGACCGTGGAGGCGCACCGGCTCGGGGCGCGCCGCGTCGAGCAGTCCGAACAGCGCATCAAGGAGTGGACCGCCTGGGAGCGCTACACCCTCTATCTGCGGTCGGTCCTCTTCCCCGTCATCAACGCCACCCACATCATCGTGCTCTGCTCGGTCCTGATGATCGGCGGCGTCTTCGTCCTCCAGGGCTGGATCGGCGTGGGCCAGCTGACGACGAGCGCGCTGATCGCGCAGATGCTCGTGGACCCGCTGAACATCATTCTGCGCTGGTACGACGAGATGCAGGTCGCGCACGTGTCGCTGGCCCGCCTCGTCGGCGTACGCGACATCGAGCCGGACGCGGGCGACCCCTCCGTGCGGCCGGAGGGACGTGCCGTCCACGCGGACGACGTCCACTTCGGCTACCGCGCGGGGGTGGACGTGCTCCGTGAGGTCTCCCTGGCCGTCGAGCCCGGTTCACGCGTGGCGCTGGTCGGTCCCTCCGGCGCGGGCAAGTCCACGCTGGGCCGACTGCTCGCCGGGATTTACGGTCCGCGCACCGGCCGGGTCACGCTCGGCGGCGCCGAACTGACGCGGATGCCCGCCGAGGACGTCCGCGCGCACGTGGCGCTCGTCAACCAGGAGCACCACGTCTTCGTGGGCTCGCTGCGGGACAACCTGCTGCTCGCGCGGACCGGCGCGACGGACGCCGAACTGTGGGCGGCCCTGGGCGCCGTCGACGCGGGCGACTGGGCGCGCGGCCTGGACGACGGCCTCGACACGGAGGTCGGTTCGGGCGGCTCCGGGCTCACCCCCGCGCAGGCGCAGCAGATCGCACTGGCCCGCCTGGTCCTGGCCGACCCGCACACGCTGGTCCTGGACGAGGCGACCTCGCTCCTGGACCCGCGCGCGGCCCGCCACCTGGAGCGCTCCCTGGCCCGCGTCCTCGACGGCCGCACGGTCGTCGCCATCGCCCACCGGCTGCACACCGCCCACGACGCGGACGTCATCGCCGTGGTCGAGAACGGTCGCATCAGCGAACTCGGCAGCCATGACGAGCTGGTGCGGGCGGAGGGGGCGTACGCGGCGTTGTGGAGGTCCTGGCACGGGTGAGACGTGGCGCTGGGGCGCGCCGGAGGTCCGGCGTGCCCCAGGCAGGATGGCGGTCATGGACATCCGGCAGCTTGAGTACTTCCTCGCGATCGTCGATCACGGAGGCTTCAACCGGGCGGCGAACGCCCTGTACGTCTCGCAGCCCGCGCTCTCCCAGTCCGTGCGGGCGCTGGAACGGGACCTGGGCGGCACCCTGTTCCACCGGATCGGCCGCCGTGCGGTGCTCACCGAAGCCGGGACGGCGTTGATCGAACCGGCCCGGGCCGCCGTGCGCGGCCTGGAGACGGCCCGGGCCAGCGTCGCGGCCGTGCACGAGCTGCGCGAAGGCAGGCTGGACATCGCCGCCATGCCCTCCCAGGCGGTCGAGCCGCTGACCACGATGGTCCGTGCGTTCAGCGGCCCCTACCCCGGCGTGTCGGTGTGTGTCCGGGCCGCCTTCACCTCCCGCGACGTCGTTGACATGGTGCGCACCGGCGCCGCCGAGCTGGGTCTCCTCGCCACGTCGGAGCCGCTGCCCGACAAGGAAGTGGTGTCCCATGCCGCCGGGGAACAGCGATTCGTCCTGGTCACGCCGCCCGACGGACCGTTTCCGGCCGGCCGGTCGATCGCCTGCGAGGAGCTGTCCGGGCAGCGGCTGATCGTCGGGCAGCGGGGCACGGGGATGCGCGCGTACGTCGACGGCCTGCGCGAGCGCGGCATCGACATCACCGTCGCGGCGGAGACCGAGCACCGGGTGGCGATCCTTCCGCTGGTCCTCGCCGGTGTGGGGCTCGCCGTGGTCACCGAGTCCTGGCGCACCATGGCCGAGCGGGCCGGGGCGCTGGTCATGGACATCGAGCCGAAGACGACCCTGCGGATCGCCCTGGTCAGCCGTCGCACGGGGCTGTCCCCGGCCGCCCGCACCTTCGTGACCTGCGCGCTGGGGGCCATGGAGAAGACGGGGGCCATTGACGGGGGCCATTAAGGACGCGGGGCACGCCCAGAACGGCTCGTGCTGAGCAAACCCACAGGTCAGACTCTGATAAGTCGGCCTTATGTGCGAGATCGGCAGAGCGACTTGGACGGTCCGTCGGCCTGGTTGCTGCAATCGGCGCATGACCCGCCATCACCCCAAGACCCGCCATCGCGTCGCGCTCATCCCCGGCGACGGCATCGGCGCCGAAGTCCTGCCGCCCGCCCAGCAGGTCCTTGACGCCGTCGGCGCCCGCCACGGCATCGGCTTCTCGTACACCTCGTACGACTGGTCCTGTGAGCGGTACCTCCGCGAGGGCGCGATGATGCCCTCCGACGGCCTCGACCAGCTCCGCGACAAGGACGCGATCCTGCTCGGCGCCGTGGGCTACCCGGGCGTGCCCGACCATGTCTCCCTGTGGGGGCTGCTGATCCCGATCCGGCGCGGCTTCCGCCAGTACGTCAACCTGCGGCCGATCCGCGTCTTCGAAGGAGTCGAAAGCCCCCTGCGCGCGGCTTCCGCCGGTGGTGTCGACGGTGGGGTGGAGTTCGTCGTCGTACGCGAGAACGTGGAGGGCGAGTACAGCGAGATCGGCGGCCGCCTGAACCGGGGGACGCCCGAGGAACTGGCCGTCCAGGAAGCGGTCTTCACGCGTGCCGGCGTGACCCGGGTCCTCGATTTCGCCTTCGGCCTCGCCGCACGGCGCGGCGGGACGCTGACGTCGGCCACCAAGTCCAACGGCATCGTGCACACCATGCCGTTCTGGGACGAGCTCGTCGCCGAGCGTGCCGCCACTCACCCGCAGGTCCCGTGGGACCAGGAGCACATCGACGCGCTGGCGGCGAAGTTCGTCCTCGACCCGGCCCGCTTCGACGTGGTCGTCGCCTCGAACCTGTTCGGTGACATCCTCAGCGACCTCGCCGCCGCCGTCGCCGGGTCCATCGGCATCGCCCCGGCCGCGAACCTCAACCCCGAGCGCGACTTCCCCTCGATGTTCGAGCCGGTGCACGGCTCCGCACCCGACATCGCGGGCCGCGGCATCGCCAACCCGCTCGGCGCGATCTGGTCGGCCGCCATGATGCTCGACCACCTGGGGCACCCCGAGGCGGCCAAGGACGTCACCGACGCCATCGCCGCGGTCCTCGCCAAGACCGATGTCCGCACCCCGGACCTCGGCGGCGGCGCGACGACCGCCGAGTTCACCGACAAGCTCCTCGAACTGCTCTGACGGCCCGGCCCACCCGGTCGTCGATCCACCTGGCCGTCCAACTGTCCGGCCCTGTCCGGCCGTCGAACCGCTCCGACGGCCCGGCCGCGCCCACGTTCCCTGTCCCGCGTTCCCTTCCCGCGTTCCGCGTTCCTCGACGAGGAGAGACGAGGAGAACCACCATGGCAGCGCCCGCGTCCCCCGGCTCCTCCCCCGCCACCGCGCCCGCCCCTGATCGCCCACCGTCCAAGCCCTGGTACAAGCAGCTCTACTTCTGGGTCCTGACCGCGATCGTCTGCGGCATCCTGACGGGCTGGCTCTGGCCGGACATCGGGGTCGGCCTGGAGCCGGTGGGCACCACTTTCGTGTCCGCCATCAAGATGCTCATCGCGCCGATCGTCTTCCTGACCATCGTGGGCGGCATCGGCGGAGTCGACAGCCTGCGCCGCGTCGGCAGGGTCGGGCTCAAGTCCCTCGCCTGCTTCCAGGCGGGCACGCTGGTGGCCCTGGCTCTCGGTCTGCTCGCGGTGAACGTCTTCCGGCCCGGCGCCGGAGTCCACGCCGACCCCGGCGAACTGCGCCTGGCCGGGGACGCCGCCCAGTACGTCAAGGACGGCGAGGGCCAGAGCTGGTGGCACTTCCTGACCGACGTGGTGCCCTCCAGCGCCGTCGGCGCCTTCGCCGAGGGCAACATCCTGCAGGTCATCTTCTTCTCGGTGCTCTTCGGCATCGCGCTCAAGGCCGTGGGACCGACCGGAGCCCCGATCGTCGAGGGCATCAACCGGCTGAGCACCGTCGTGTTCAAGATCCTGCACTACGTCATGCTGGCGGCCCCCGTCGGCGCCTTCGGAGCGATGGCCTTCACCATCGGCAAGTACGGCATCTCGACCCTGACCAGCCTCGGCCGCCTCATCGGCCTGTTCTACGGGACCTCGCTCTTCTTCGTCGTCGTGGTCCTCGGCGGCGTCCTCGCACTCCTGCGGATCAGCATCTTCCGACTGCTGCACTACCTGCGCGAGGAGTTCCTCATCGTCCTCGGCACGTCCTCCTCCGAGAGCGTGCTGCCCCGCCTGATGACCAAGCTCACGGGGCTCGGGGTACGCCGCGACATCGTCGGCCTGACAGTGCCGACGGGCTACTCCTTCAACCTCGACGGCAGCTCCATCTATCTGTCCCTGGCGGCCGTCTACATCGCCCAGGCCACGGACACCCCGCTGTCCCTCGGACAGCAACTCGGCCTGCTCGCCGTCATGATCCTCACGTCCAAGGGCTCGGGCGGCGTCACCGGCGCCGGGTTCATCGCCCTCGCCGCGACGCTGTCCAGCGTCGGCACGGTGCCCGCGGCCGGCATCATGCTCATCTTCGGCATCGACAAGTTCATGTCCGAGTGCCGCGCCCTGACGAACCTCGCCGGCAACAGCGTCGCCACTCTCATCGTGGCCCGCTGGGAAGGCGCCCTCGACACCGCGCGCGTCAACCGGGTCCTGCGCACCGGGGCTCCCGAACCACCTCCGGAGCCGGAACCGGAGTCCGCCCCGCCCTCGGGGCACGACACCGGATCGCCACCGGCACTGGTCAAGACCTGACCCCGGTCACACATGCGAGCACGCCGCCGGAAGGGAAGGTCGGCGGCGTGCTCACTCATACCGTGTCGAGCCGGCAGGCTCCGGTGATGTATCCGGTCAGTCGTTGACGCAGGTGTTGCCGAAGGCCGGGTTGAGCAGGCCGATGATGTCGATCGAGTTGCCGCACACGTTGACCGGGACGTGGACCGGGACCTGGATGACGTTGCCCGAGATCACACCGGGGGAGTTCTGGGCAACGCCCGCGGCGTCGGAGTCGGCGGACGCGAGACCGGCGCCGCCCAGCACGAGCGCACCGGCGCCCAGCACCACAACAGCCATCTTCTTCATCTTCATCGCGGACATGTCGTTCTCCTTAGGTGAGTTGCAAGGGAGGGCGTTCGACAAGGCACACACGGCATCACGCACAGGGAGCACCCCTGCCGACCGCACGAGTTGATCAACGCTCTTCCCGGCGCCCGGACACGGCCTCTCCCGCAGTTCCGCCGTCGGGTGCGAGAAACCGGCGGACCCTGCCCGGGTCGGGCTCGCCGCGACTCGATGTGCCGAGACCGGCGGGCGGCGCACGGCCTGCAACTTCGCACCCGTGACGGTGTGTACGACCGCTGTTAGCCTGCGCTCATGATCAAGGGGAGATCGTCGCGCCGAATACGTCACATGGCGGGGAACAACAGGTCAGAGCGCGTACTGATCCTGGCCAGCTTCGTGAATCGAGTCGGCAACGGGCTCTTCAACGCGGTGGCGGCGCTCTACTTCACCCTGATCGTGGATCTCCCGGCCGTGCAGGTGGGTGCCGCCCTCACTGTCGCCGGCCTCATCGGCCTCCTCGCGGGGATACCGGGCGGCCACCTGGCCGATCGACGCGGGCCGCGCACGATCATGATGCTCGCCCTGATGGTTCAGGCGCTGGCCATGTCCGCTCTCGTGCTTGTCGAGAGCTGGGCCGCCCTCGCGATCATCGCCACCGTCGACCAGCTCGCCGCGGCCGTCGGCGGCGCGGCCTGGGGAGCCCTGGTCGTCCGGGTCGGCACCGACCGCCCAGCACTGTTCAGGGCGAAGCTCCGCACGTACGTCAACCTGGGCGTCGTCCTGGGAACCGTGGGCGCCGGATTCGCGGTGACAGTGAACACGCGCGCCGCCTACATCGCGCTGATCCTGGGCAACGCCGCCAGCTTCGCCCTCTGCGCCCTCCTCCTGTTCCTGCTTCCCCAATACAAGGCTTTGTCATCACCGCCTCTCCAGCGCCGCTGGATCGCTCTCGCCGACCGTCCGTTCGTGACCTTCACCGCGCTCTACGGGGCGATGGGACTGCAATACACAGTGGTGTCCCTGATCCTGCCGATCTGGATCGCGGAGCACACGGACGCACCGCGCTGGACCGTGGCCGCGGTATCCGCGTTCAATTCCGCTGTCTGCGTCCTCTTGCAGACCAGGATCGGATCCCGCATCGAAACCCCTCGCGACGGCGGCAGGGCGTTCCGCACGGCAGGACTGCTCTTCCTCCTCAGCTGCCCGATGATGGCGCTCACCGCGTACGCCCCTGTCTGGGCTGCCGTCGGCCTCGCGGTCGCGGCGATCTTCGTCCACAGCCTCGGGGAGATCTGGGAGTCCTCGGCCGGCTTCGCCCTCGGCTTCGGCCTGGCGCCGGACCACGCCCAGGGCCAGTACCAAGGGCTCCTCGGGCTCGGCTTCAGCGCGGGCCAGGCGCTCGCCCCCGCCATCCTCACCACCGTCGTACTCGGCCTCGGCACGGTCGGCTGGCTGCTCCTCGGCGCGTTCTTCGCCGCCGCGGGCGCCTGCGGCCCACCGCTTGAACGCTGGGGCACACGAACCCGAACACACCAGGAAGCCACAGCCGCGAAACCCGACGGAGAACGAGACGAGGCGGAAGCCGCATGCTGATACGCCCACACGATCGCGGCCGCCGCGAGGAGTCACTGGAATTCGCACGCAGTCACGGATTCGGTCAGCTCATCGCCGCCGGGCGCAACCGCGATTTCCCCGTAGCGGTACCCACGCAGTTCATCCTGCCCCACAGCGAGACGGTCCTGCTGCACCTGGCCTCGGGAAATCCCGTCTTCGCCGCAGTACGCGAGAATCCCGCCGTCCTGCTGAGCGTCGTGGGCGACTGGACATACATTCCGGGCGCCTGGAAGGCGATCAACGACGAGGATCCCGCACGAGGAATTCCCACGGTCTACTACGCGGCTGTGCAACTGCGATGCACAGCCGAGGTCCTGGAGACCCCGGAGGAGAAGCTCGATGTGCTGCGGCAGCAGCTCCAGGAGCTGGAGCCGGAGAGCGGCATCGCGGACCCCTCGGTCCACGAGCACCGTCTCCGAGAGATCCGCGCCCTGCGGCTGACCATCGGCGAGGTCACCGGCAAATTCAAGTTCGGGGGCAATGTGGACGAGGCGCACCGCTCCGCAGTCGCCACCCGCCTGCTGACCCGCGACGAGCCACGGGATGCAGCCGCACGGGAACACCTGCTGCGCAGATCGGGCGGCTGAGCCCTGCTACCCGGCCGGGTACGACCCGCCACCCGGCCGGGGACAACCCGCCGCCCCTCCGTCGCAGCCAGGCGCTCCCCGACTCAGATGACGTTGAGCGCCACCACGCCGCCCACTCCGCCGAGCAGCATGAACACCGGCATCAGCACCTTCAGCTCGATCCAGCTCCCAGCCCGGAACCGCATCATCCGCGGCGGTCCGATCGGGTACCAGCGCTTGCGGCCGATCGGGATGGGCCACAGGATCGGGCAGCCGGAGACGGTCAGCGCGTCCCCGATGTCGTGCACCAGCGCACCGAGCACGACCGGCAGCCCCAGCCACAGGTACTCCTGGCCCGGCGCCGTGAACAGCCAGTCCGAACCGTTGCCCGGCTTGTCCAGGACCCCCGCCATGATCCACGCACTGGCCGCGGCCAGGAGCCACACCAGGACATCGCTGCTCGACCCGCGCGCGGCCCGCCACAGCAGGCCCTCGATGGCGAGCACCATGTGCACGAAGAGGAGCGCGAGCACCGCCCAGCGCCCCCCAGTCACCGCGAGCACCGACGAGCCCGCGCCGATCAGCACCGCCCAGACCCAGGTGTGCGTGAGCGTCCGGTGGCCGCCGGAGCGGCGCGGG
Organism: Streptomyces sp. NPDC127108; assembly: GCF_042677545.1. NCBI lineage: Bacteria > Bacillati > Actinomycetota > Actinomycetes > Kitasatosporales > Streptomycetaceae > Streptomyces > Streptomyces sp. NPDC127108. The sequence continues at coordinate 43,142 of NZ_JBHXTE010000036.1, forward strand.
TCTCCCGGCTTCCGGGTCGACCGGTAGACGGCGTAGGAGAGCTTGTCGACGATCTCGCACAGGCCGCGCGAGACCGGCCCGAAGGCGCGCGAGATGGTCGCCGACTTGTGGTCGAGGTCGGGCGCGAGCGCGGCCCCGGCGCAGATCAGGGCTCCCACCACCAGGACCGGCCAGGGCATCGAGTGCCCCGCGGCCGCCGCGGCGGCGCCGACGCCCAGCCAGGCCGCCGCCCCCGACAGTGAGTGTGCCGGTCCCATCATCGCTGCTCCCCGCCCCATTCCTGTTGTTCTGACGGCCTGTTGGCGACACAGCGTAGCGTTCGTGATCTTCGTGCGACCGTCCGGTTCCCTGATCGGGCAGGAAGGGAGGCAAGATGGGGGTGTGACCCTTATCGATCAGTTGCCGCCGGATGCCGACCCCGATGCCCTCTTCGAAGCCTTCTCGTCGTGGGCCGAGGACCAGGGGATCACTCTCTATCCGGCCCAGGAGGAGGCGCTGATCGAGGTGGTCTCCGGGGCAAATGTGATCTTGTCGACACCGACCGGCTCCGGCAAGAGCCTGGTCGCGGCCGGTGCGCACTTCACCGCGCTCGCCCAGGACAAGGTCACCTTCTACACCGCTCCGATCAAGGCGCTGGTGTCGGAGAAGTTCTTCGACCTCTGCAAGCTCTTCGGCACCGAGAACGTCGGCATGCTGACCGGCGACGCCTCCGTGAACGCCGACGCCCCGGTGATCTGCTGCACCGCCGAGGTCCTCGCCTCCATCGCGCTGCGCGACGGCAAGAACGCCGACATCGGCCAGGTCGTCATGGACGAGTTCCACTTCTACGCGGAACCGGACCGCGGCTGGGCCTGGCAGATCCCGCTGCTCGAACTGCCGCAGGCACAGTTCATCCTGATGTCGGCGACGCTCGGCGACGTCTCGATGTTCGAGAAGGACCTCACCCGCCGCACCGGCCGCCCCACGTCGGTGGTCCGCTCCGCGACCCGCCCCGTCCCCCTCTCTTACGAGTACCGCCTCACCCCCATCACCGAGACGCTGACCGAGCTGCTCGAGACCAAGCAGGCGCCGGTCTACATCGTGCACTTCACTCAGGCGCAGGCCGTGGAGCGGGCGCAGTCGCTGATGAGCATCAACATGTGCACGCGGGCCGAGAAGGACCAGATCGCCGAGCTGATCGGCAACTTCCGCTTCACCACCAAGTTCGGCCGGAACCTCTCGCGCTATGTGCGGCACGGGATCGGCGTGCACCACGCGGGCATGCTGCCGAAGTACCGCCGTCTGGTGGAGAAGCTCGCCCAGGCGGGCCTCCTCAAGGTCATCTGCGGCACGGATACCCTCGGCGTCGGCGTGAACGTGCCCATCCGCACCGTGCTGTTCACCGCTCTCACCAAGTACGACGGCAATCGCGTCCGGACTCTGCGCGCGCGGGAGTTCCACCAGATCGCCGGCCGCGCCGGGCGCGCGGGCTTCGACACGGCGGGCTTCGTCGTCGCGCAGGCCCCCGAGCACGTCATCGAGAACGAGAAGGCGCTCGCCAAGGCGGGCGACGACGCGAAGAAGCGCCGCAAGGTGGTGCGCAAGAAGGCCCCCGAGGGCTTCGTGGGCTGGACCGAGGGCACCTTCGAGAAGCTCATCGCCTCCGAGCCCGAGCCCCTGACCTCGCGTTTCCGCGTCACCCACACCATGCTGCTCTCGGTGATCGCACGGCCGGGCAACGCCTTCGAGGCGATGCGTCACCTCCTGGAGGACAACCACGAGCCGCGCAAGCAGCAGCTGCGCCACATCCGCCGCGCGATCGCCATCTACCGCTCCCTGCTGGACGGCGGCATCGTCGAGAAGCTCGACGAGCCGGACGCCACCGGCCGCATCGTGCGCCTGACCGTCGACCTCCAGCAGGACTTCGCGCTCAACCAGCCGCTGTCGACGTTCGCCCTCGCCGCCTTCGAACTCCTCGAGCCCGAGTCGCCGTCGTACGCCCTCGACATGGTCTCCGTCGTGGAGTCCACCCTCGACGACCCGCGCCAGATCCTCGCCGCCCAGCAGAACAAGGCGCGCGGTGAGGCCGTCGCGCTGATGAAGGCCGACGGCGTCGAGTACGAGGACCGGATGGAGCGCCTTCAGGACATCACGTACCCGAAGCCGCTGGAGGAGCTCCTCTTCCACGCCTACAACACGTACCGCACCAGTCACCCGTGGGTCGGCGACCACCCGCTGTCCCCGAAGTCCGTGATCCGGGACATGTACGAGCGGGCGCTGTCCTTCACCGAGTTCACCTCGTTCTACGAACTCGCCCGCACCGAGGGCATCGTCCTGCGCTACCTCGCGAGCGCGTACAAGGCCCTGGAGCACACCATCCCGGACGACCTGAAGTCCGAGGACCTGGAGGATCTGATCGCCTGGCTCGGCGAGATGGTCCGTCAGGTCGACTCCAGCCTCCTGGACGAGTGGGAGCAGCTCGCCAACCCCGAGGTGATGACGGCCGAGGAGGCCCAGGAGAAGGCCGACCAGGTCAAGCCGGTCACGGCCAACGCCCGCGCCTTCCGCGTCCTGGTCCGCAACGCGCTGTTCCGCCGCGTCGAACTCGCCGCCCTCGACCACGTGGAGGAGCTGGGCGAGCTGGACGCCGAGTCCGGCTGGGACGCGGACGCCTGGGGCGCCGCCATGGACAAGTACTGGGACGAGTACGAGGACCTCGGCACCGGCCCCGACGCGCGCGGTCCCAAGCTGCTGCGCATCGAGGAGGATCCGGAGCACGGTCTGTGGCGCGTCCGCCAGACGTTCGCCGACCCGAACGGCGACCATGACTGGGGCATCAGCGCGGAGGTCGACCTCGCGGCCTCCGACGAGGAGGGCCGCGCCGTCGTCCGCGTCACGGACGTCGGCCAGCTCTGAGCGCCCCGAGCCCCCGGACAGGAGTCGAAGAACCGTCATGAACAATCCCGCCGACCGCCTGGTCGATCTGCTTGACCTGGAACAGATCGAGGTCAACATCTTCCGCGGCCGCAGCCCGCAGGAGTCCCTCCAGCGCGTCTTCGGCGGGCAGGTCGCCGGGCAGGCGCTGGTGGCGGCCGGCCGCACCACCGAGGGCGACCGGCCGGTGCACTCGCTGCACGCGTACTTCCTGCGCCCCGGCCGCCCGGGGGTGCCCATCGTGTACCAGGTGGAGCGGGTGCGCGACGGTCGCTCGTTCACCACGCGCCGCGTCACGGCGATCCAGCAGGGTCGTACGATCTTCAATCTCACCGCCTCCTTCCATCAGCCCGAACAGGGCGCCTTCGAACATCAACTGCCGCCCCGCATCGAGGCGCCCGCTCCGGAGTCACTGCCGACGGTCGTCGAAGAGATCAAGCAGCACCTGGGGGCACTGCCGGAGCAGTTGGAGCGGATGGCCCGGCGGCAGCCCTTCGACATCCGCTACGTGGACCGGCTGCGCTGGACCGCCGAGGAGATCAAGGACGCCGAACCGCGCAGCGCCGTGTGGATGCGTGCCGTCGGCCCGCTCGGCGACGATCCGCTGGTGCACACCTGCGCGCTCACCTACGCCAGCGACATGACCCTGCTCGACGCCGTCCGCATCCCGGTGGAGCCGCTGTGGGGCCCGCGCGGCTTCGACATGGCCTCGCTCGACCACGCCATGTGGTTCCACCGGCCCTTCCGCGCCGACGAGTGGTTCCTGTACGACCAGGAGTCCCCGATCGCGACGGGCGGCCGCGGCCTCGCCCGGGGCCGTATCTACGATGTCGAGGGACGACTCCTCGTCTCAGTCGTCCAGGAGGGGCTCTTCCGTCCGCACACGCCCCGGCCCATGGGGACGCCCACTCCGGACGCCTGAGCCACAGCATCCACCGCAAGGGACAACCGGCATGAACGACAGCCACAGACCGGACGAGAGCGAGACGATGAGCACCAGCACGAACGCCGGTCCGCAAGCCGACGACAGCCGCGACGAAGTCCTTGCCAAGGCCGTATGGCTCCGTGAGTCCGGCCACCGCGAGGAGGCACGCGCCCTCCTGGTCCCCCTCAGCGAGCGCTTCCCGGGCGACCCCGAAGTGGCGTACCAGACCGCGTGGGTGCACGACACCCTCGGCCTCGAAGCCGAGGCTCTGCCGCACTACCTGCGCGCGATCCAGCGGCCCGGCCTGTCGGAGAGCGACCGCCGCGGAGCGCTCCTCGGCCTCGGCAGTACCTACCGGGTCCTCGGACGGTACGACGAGGCCGTCGCCGCGCTCAGCCACGCGTCGGAGGAGTTCCCCGACGACGGAGCCCTCAAGACCTTCCTCGCCATGGCGCTGTACAACACGGGCCAGGCCCACGACGCGATGGGGATCCTGCTGCAGTTGCTCGCGACGACGAGCCGGGACCAGGACATCGCCGTGTACGGCCCCGCCATCAAGCACTACGCCAAGGATCTCGACGCGACGGTCTAGCCAGGTCCGCCCGCGTCGCCTAGGTCCACTTGCGCAGCCACTTGAAGAGGCCTCTCGGCTCGTCGCGCCGCCTGTCCCCGCCAGGCTCCGGCATACGGCCCTCTCTCAGCCCGGTCTCTTGCGCCCGCTGGTGGGGAGCCGCCTCGGTGATGTGCGCGGTCGGCCACGGCACCGGGTCGAGCGCCGGATGAGGACGGGGCGAGGCGGAGATGGGCGGGCGGCCCGGTCGGGGTGCGGGCCGCAGCCGCCTGGCCTCCTCCAGGGCGAGGATCAGGTTGGCCCGCAGCCAGCTGATCTCATTCGGGTCGTCTGCGGTCACGATCCGCTCGACGATGCGTGTCGTGGGTGATTCGGGTGCCGCTTGTGTCAGCGGCTCGGGCTTGAGCCGGTTGAGGTAGGCGCGTTCGTAGGGGTCCCTGACCACCTCCGCGAGCTGCACCGGGTCGAGCAGTGACGCGCCGGCGGCGGCACGCTCCCAGGGGTCCTCCGACTGGCGCAGCAGGAACCCCGCGTGCCTGCTCCGCCAGTTGCGTGCCCGCAGGTCAGCGCCTGCTTCCAGCCGGGTGCGGAGCCCTTCTGGGGCACGTCCGGTGAGGAGGGGCGTGCTGGCCTCGGACGCGGTGAACTGGCGCAGCTCGTCCTCGAGATAGAGCCAGACGACCGCCCTGTAGCGGTTCACATAAAATTTCACCGGGGTCAGCACACCCGCGCGGGCGAGGCGTGTGAACCGCGCCGGTGTGATGTCCATGAGGTCCGCGCCCTCCGCCGTTCCCACGGTTTTGACGCGTTTCCGCAGGGACTCGGGGAATCCCGGTGCCGCGCGCACGCGGTCGATCTCCTCTCGCCGTACGCGACGGCGCCCTCCGGCCGGATCCGCGACGGTGCGGATCCGGCCCAGCATCACCGCTAGGTCGAACTCACCGCGTTTCAGCCCCAGTTCGCGGGCGGCGCTGCTGCGCGCGAGTGTCGGCGGCGCCCCGGCCCGCGAGATCGGCGGGCGGCTTGAAGGGCCCGAAGGGCTGGGCCCGGTGAAAGTGGATCCAGCTTGAGCAGCCGCCCTTGATCCGGGCACGGTTTTTGATCCGGGCGCGGCCCCCGATCCAAATGCGGATGCCGGTCCAACTGCGGCTGCGAGATGGGAAATGGTCTGTGTGTCGCCAGTCATGGCGGTTCTCCCCCGTGCGTGGTCATTGCTCGTGGAAAAACCGTAGCCCGGCCGCCCCATTTCCCGCTCGGCCTGTGGATAACTCTGCCTGCGCGCCCATTTCCCCAGGTCAGAGGTCTACAACGGGAGTCCTTTCCGGGTGCCGGGCGCCCACGCCGAGGTGCTCGCCGACGCGGTTCACCAGCAGCGTCATCTCGTACGCGACTTGGCCGATGTCGGCCTGCGCGGAGCTGAGCACGCACAGACAACTGCCGTCGCCCGCCGCCGTCACGAACAGGACCGCGTCATCGAACTCGATCATGGTCTGGCGTACGTTGCCCGCGTGGAAATGGCGGCCGGATCCCTTCGCCAAGCTGTGCAGCCCGGACGACACCGCCGCCAGATGTTCGGCGTCCTCCCGCGCCAGGCCCGAGCTCGCCCCGGTCACCAGGCCGTCGTTGGACAGCACCAGTGCGTGCCGTACATGCTCCACACGCTTGGTCAAGTCGTCGAGCAGCCAGCCGAGCCCCGTGTTCTGCGCCATGGTCCCTTCTCCCCCTGCGTCGCTCCCCCTGGCTGGAGGATCTGACCTGCCAGCCTTCCCCACCTCCGGCGTCGCGGCAAGCATGATGGGGACATGGCACAGAAGATGACCGATGCACAATGGCGGGCCTTCGTCTCCCACGGCACCCGCACCGCCAAGCTGTCGACGGTTCGCGCGAACGGCAGCCCGCACATCGCCCCGATCTGGTTCGTCCTCGACGGGGATGACCTGGTGTTCAACACCGGAAGGGACACCGTCAAGGGGCGCAATCTGGCGCGCGACGGGCGCGTGGCGCTCTGTGTGGACGACGATCAGCCTCCGTTCGCCTTCGTCGTCCTGCAGGGCCAGGCCGAATTGATCGATGACCTCGAGCAGGTGCGTCACTGGGCGACCCGCCTCGGCGGCCGGTACATGGGCGAGGACCGGGCCGAGGAGTTCGGCAAGCGCAACGGTGTGCCCGGAGAACTGCTGGTCCGAGTCAGGATCGACAAGGTGCTCGCGTACGACGCGGTCGCCGACTGACCGTCGCTCCGCGGGCACCTCACCCGAGGGAGTCGAGCAGCCGGGCGGTATGCCTCCGCCCGGCGTACTCGACCAGCCGAATCAGCACCTCCTTCCCTGAATCACGGTCACGTGCGTCGCACAGCACCACGGGCGTCCCACGGTCGAGGTCCAGGGCTCGCGAGACGTCGTGCGCGCCGTACGTCCGCGCGTCGGAGAAGCAGTTGACCGCCACGACGAACGGAATCTGGCGGTGCTCGAAGTAGTCCACGGCGGGGAAGCAGTCCTCGAGCCGACGGGTGTCCGCGAGGACGACGGCGCCGAGCGCCCCTTGTGACAGCTCGTCCCACAGGAACCAGAAGCGGTCCTGTCCCGGCGTGCCGAAGAGGTACAGCGAAAGGCCGGATCTGATGGTGATGCGGCCGAAGTCCATCGCGACCGTCGTCGTGATCTTGCGGTTCACGCCCTCGGTGTCGTCGACCGACTGGCCCGCCTCACTGAGAAGTTCCTCGGTCCGCAGGGGCCGGATCTCGCTGACGGCACCGACCAAGGTGGTCTTGCCCACGCCGAAGCCTCCGGCGACCAGGATCTTCAATGCCATGGCTGTGCTCTCGGCGGTTCCCTCGCGACCGGCGCTATCGCCGGTCACCGCAGTGTCGCCGCCCCTGGCGTCAGAGCGCTCGGAGCCCATCGATCACCTCTCGCAGGATCTTCTCGTCGGGTAGCTGGGCGGGCGGCACGGGCCGGTGCACGATGGCGTGACCGCCCTCCACGAGGTCGCCGAGCAGCACCCTGACCACGCCCACGGGCAGGTCGGCACCGGCGGCGAGCTCCGCCACGGACTGGCTCTCGACGCGGCACAGTCCGATGAGCGCGCGGTGCTCCGGACCGAGTGCCGCGTCGCCGCCCGGACCGGTCGCGGTGGTTCCGGATTCGGTGAGGGTGACGAGGGCGATCAGGTCGAAGCGCACACCGCTGGGCCCCGGTCGGGTCCGTCCCCCGGTCATGGCGTACGGACGGACCAGGGGCCCGGCCTCGACGTCGAACCACTGGCTCCCGTGCCGGTACTCGGCACCGCTCCTGTCGTCGGTCATGGCTGCCCCGCCTCGGTCACCCGGAGCCCGGCTCGCGGCCGGAGAAGCGCGCCGGGGTGTCGAGGTGCTCGCCGACACGCTTGACCATGCGTGCCATCTCGTACGCGACCAGGCCGATGTCCGCCGTGACCGTGCTGAGCACGGCGAGGCATGACCCGTCCCCCGCGGCGGCCACGAACAGGAACGCGTCGTCCATCTCGACCATCGTCTGGCGTACGCCCCCGGCTCCGAAGTGCCGGCCCGCGCCCTTGGCGAGGCTGTGGAACCCGGAGGCGACGGCAGCCAGATGCTCGGCGTCCTCACGCGTGAGCGCCGTGGAAGCGCCGACCGCGAGCCCGTCGTTGGACAGCACCACGGCGTGCCGCACATCGCCGACGCGCAGCACCAGATCGTCCAGCAGCCAGTCCAGTTCACCGGACCGTCCGGCGGTGCGGCTCGAATCCCGGATCATGTGGGCTCTCCTTCGCTGCGGTCAGTGCTTCTGCGGGGCCCTTCCGGGTCCGGCACGGCTCCGATGACGCCGGGCAGCCGTCCACCGCCGCGGGCCCATCCGGCCCGGTAAGCGGCGATGCGGTCCCGTACGCGCTCGGGGCTGCGCTCGTTGCCGAGCCGGGCGTCGGCTGCCCCGGGTGGGGCAGTGGGCGGTCCGTGGCGCAGCTGTGGGGCGATGCTCGCCTGGCGCACCCGGCGCGGGAGTTCGTCCGAGGCGTCTGCGGAGCCGACGTCCGGAGTCGCGGGTGGGGTGCCCTCCGGTTGCTTGCGGAGGTGGAGCGCGGTGACGCCAGGGGGCTGCGGGGCGGGGCGGCCGGGTTCCGTCGGCGGGCTGAGGGCGGGGCGTCCGGCCGTGGCGGCCAGGTGGGCATTGTGGGGCGCGCCGCCCACACCCGCGTACTCGGCGGCCTCGGTCTCACGCATGTCTTCACTCTCTTGACGATCCGTCGTACGTCCGGCGGGGGGCTCGGCGGTGGTGCTGTGGAGCAGTGCTGTCGGCAGCAGGACCACGGCTGTGGTGCCGCCGTAGGGCGAGGTCCGCAGGTGCACTTTGATGCTGTGCCGGGCCGCGAGCCTGCTCACTACGAAGAGGCCCAGTTGGTCGCTGTCGAACAGGTCCAGTGCCTCGGACTGTGTGACGCGGCGGTTGGCTTCGACCAGGACCTCCGTGCCCATGCCCAGTCCGCGGTCCTCGATCTCCAGGGCGTATCCGTTGCCCACGGGTTCGCCGCTGACCCGCACCTTGGTGTGGGGCGGTGAGAACTGCGCGGCGTTCTCGACGAGTTCGGCGAGGAGGTGGGTGAGGTCCGCGACGGCAGCGCCCACGACGTCGGCGGCGGGCAGTTGGCGTACCTCCACGCGCGCGTAGTCCTCGACTTCGGAGAGCGCTGCGCGGACGACGTTCGTGAGCGGGACCGGCATGCGCCAGGCCCGGCCGGGCGCGGCTCCGGAGAGGATGATCAGGCTCTCCGCGTGCCGTCGCATGCGGGTGGTCAGGTGGTCGAGGCGGAACAGGTCACTGAGTTCGTTCGGGTCGTCGGCCCTGCGTTCCATGGTGTCGAGCAGGCTGAGCTGTCGGTGGACGAGGACTTGGCTGCGGCGGGCGAGGTTGACGAAGACTCCGGAGATGCCGCTCGCGAGTTCGGCACGCTCGACGGCGGCGCGCAGGGCGGCGCGGTGCACCGTGCCGAGGGCGTCGGCGACTTGCCCTGTCTCGTCCTCGGCCGGAGGTCCTTGGGGTGCCTCTACGTGGATGTCGATTTCGTCGCCTGCCCTGAGCTTCCCGATGGCGTGCGGCAGTTGGCGGCGGGCGATCTCCAGGGCGCGGTTGCGGAGACCGACGAGTTCGACGACGAGGCCGCGGCCGATGCGCACCGAGATGACCAGGGAGGCCACTACGGCGACGAGTCCGAGGAACACGGCAGCGCCGGACGCGGTGAACACGCCTCGGGTCAGAGGGTCGGCACGGTCTGCCGCGTCCCGTGCCGCGCGGTCGGCGATGGCTCGCTGCTTGTCCAGGACGGCCGTGTGAGCGGTGTCCCAGGTGCCGGCCGGGGCCGCCTCGAGGGCCTGCTCGCCGGGTTCGGCCAGGAGCACCTTGTCCTCGGCAGCGGTCACGTCGGCGTATGCCGTTCCTGCCACGAGACGTTGCCACGCCGCGCGTTCAGGGCCGCGCAGGTCGGTCGTCGCCGTCTCGACGAGTGTCTGGCGGGTGTCGGCGGCGCCGGTGAACCTGCGCAGCCGCTCGCCGTCGAAGGTGCCCGCGAGCCGGGCGCTCGCCAGCAGCACGTCCTCGCGGGCCAGCATCTCGCCCGACCGAGAGAATTCGAGCAGTACGCGCGCGTGGGAGCCCGATTCGCCGCTCTGGACGGCGGAGAGCGCACCGTTGACTTTGAAGGCGGCGGTGACGGCCTTGGTGTACTGCCCGTACGCGGCGTCCCATCCGGTGCGACGGTCGAGCACGGACGTGCGCACCGCGCGCAGCCTCTCGGCCCCCGTGACGAACTCTGCGAGCCGGTCCCCCACGGGTGCGGGCAGGCCTGCGCCGTCGGCCACGGTGTTGCCCTTGCCGAGGCGAAGCGTCGCCACTGCCCGGTCGGTGCGCGCGGCTTGCCGCTTGAGGGCGGCTGCGCGGTCGACGGCAGGCTTGGTCGCGTACCGCACGGCGTCGGCGCGTTCGGCTTGGAGCGCGGCGACGGCCGCGACGACCGGCGCGCGTACGGCGGAATCCACATGCTGCGTCCGTCGCAGGCCCGCGACGTCCTGGGCGGTGCTGACCGTCGCGAACGCCCACAGGGCGAGCAGGGAGACCACCGGCACCATGAGGAGGCAGACGACCTTGGCCCGGACGGTGCGCGGGCGCAGTCGCCAGCGTGCCGTGGGCGACGAAGTGGCCGGCCGGCCGTCCGTACGGGGTTCCGCCTCGGCATGGTTCTCGTGGGCGGGCGGGCCCGCGTGGGCACGGCGGCCTCGGGCACGGGCCGCGCCCGGGTGCGGCGAAACGTTTTCGGGGGTGGTCCGGGTTGTCTCCATGGCCTCCTCGCTCGGCAGGGTGCGCGACGTGTGCCTCCCGGCCGTGGCCGGTCCGCGTGCGCTACGGGGTGGCGCTTTCGACGGGCCGCTGGGCCGACACGGTGGCTGCCCGCTCCCCGGCGCTCGGGGACAGTGCGACGAACGCCGAGGTCAGGAAGAGGTAGGAGCCGAGGCCGACGGCGAGCGGAAAGATGAACTGCATCGTCGTCGCCCCGGGCAGCTCCGCGCCCGACGGCGTGACGCGGACACCGACGGCCAGCATCCCGGTGTAGTGCATGCTGCTCACCGCCCCGCCCATGACGAGCGCCGCTCCGGCGACCGCGAGGGGTGACGTGATGTTCAGGGCGGCCCACAGCGCGGCCGTCGCCGCGACCACGGCGATCACGACGGAGAGCGCGACGAGCACGGGGTCGTAGCGCACGGCACCGTGCAGCCGCAGCGCGGCCATGCCCAGGTAGTGCATGCTCGCAACCCCGAGGCCGGTGGTGAGCCCTCCGAGTGCGAGGGCGCGGCCGCGGTCCCGGCCGTAGCCGACGGCGAAGACGCCCCCGCCGACGACGGCCATCGCGACGAGCAGGCTCAGCAGCGTGAGCGGCACGTCGTAGCGGATCTCGGTGCCGCTGACACCGAATCCGAGCATCGCGACGAAGTGCATCGTCCAGATGCCGGTGCCGATCGCCGAGGCGGCGGTGATGAGCCAGTTGCGGCGCGAACGTCCCGTGGTGCCCAGCGCTCGCACGGTGCACTGCAGTCCGAGCGCCGCACCGACGCAGGCCATCGCGTACGACAGCACGGGGGTCAGCCAGCCGAACGTGGCGTGGTCCAGGTGTCCCATGGCCCATGGACGCTAGACCCGTCGGGGGCGCACGACGGGGGCGCAGTTCGAAAGCTGCCGCCGATGTTTCGAATGCTGCCGTGATGCGACACCTGCTGTCCCTGAACGATCGCGCCCCACACGAACACTTGCACGTGCGGGATCATGAGCCGTATGACCGACGACCACACGCACGTCCAGGAGTTCTTCACCGCGCGCGCCGCCGACTGGGACAGCCGCTTCCCGGACGACGGCCCGGTGTACCGCGCTGCGGTGGCCGAGCTCGGCCTGCGGCCGGGCGACCGCGTCCTGGACGCGGGCTGCGGCACCGGACGCGCCCTGCCCGCCCTCCGGGACGCCGTGGGGCCCGCGGGCTCCGTCCTCGGGGCGGATCTCACCCCCGCGATGCTCGAAGCCGCCGTGCGGGCGGGCAGGGACGCCCACGGACAGTTGCTGCTCGCCGACGTGGCGAGGCTGCCGGTGCGCACGCACTCTCTGGACGCCGTGTTCGGCGCGGGTCTGATCTCTCACCTGCCCGACCCGGCGACGAATCTCCGGGAACTGGCTCGCGTGGTGCGACCGGGCGGGCTGCTCGCCCTGTTCCATCCAATCGGCCGGGCCGCGCTCGCGGCCCGGCAGGGACGTCAGATCACGCCGGACGATCTCCGCGCGGAACCCAACCTCCGGCCGCTCCTGTCCGGTTCGGGATGGCGCATGAAGTCGTACGTCGACGAGGACACCCGGTTCCTCGCGCTGGCCGTACGCGAGAACTGAGACGGTCGGTGACGCCCGGCCGCAGTGCCAGGCGCCACCCGAGGCCGCAGCATCAGCGGGTCAGGCCCGGCCGGCGACCGCCGCGGCGAAGGCTTTCGCGTTGTCCAGCATGACGTTGTGCCCGGCGTCCGGCACCGTGACGACCCGCACCCCGGACGCCACCAGTTCCTCGCGGCCCACGAGTTCCTCGCTGAGCGCACCCTGCAGGAACACGCGCTCGACGGAGAGGCCCATCAGCATCACGCGCATGGTGGGGTCGGTGCCCCGGACGAGCCCGGTCGCGCTGCGGTGCAGGGCGCGCGGGTCGGCGAGCCGCATGGTCGCAGCCCACACGGGTCCCGCCTGCTCGAGCACACGGGTGTGCCCCTCCTTCACGAACTGCTCCTCTTCGTAGGCAGCGATTCGGCTGCTGCCCGCCGTCGAGGCAGGGGCCGGGTCGAGATTGGCCTCCGTGAGGACCAGGCGCGACACGAGGTCCGGCCGCCGATGCGCGAGCACGATGGCGACGGAGCCTCCCATGCTGTGCGCGACGAGCTCCGCCCCGTGCACCGCGGCCCCGTCCAGTGCGGCCGCCACGGCATCCGCGTGATCCTCCAGCGTGTAGCCGAAGTCGGCGGGGCGGTCACTGAGGCCGTGACCCGGCAGGTCCGGGAACAGCGATCTGCGCCCCGCCAGTTCGGGCCGGGCCGCGATGTGCGCGTGATAGGCGGCCGAGGCCGCGCCCAGCCCGTGGACGTACACGCGCGCCGGTCCCGCGCCTTCGGACTCCGTCCAGCGGATCCGGCTTCCCCGCGCGTCGAACCGCGCGTCACACATGGCCATGACCATCCCCCTGCCCTCGCCCCGACTTCCTGTGGCCTCGACTCTCGGGAGACTATACATCGACACCGTAGTATTACGGGATCGATGTACAGCGTGGGTGCGGCAGAATACGGGCATGCTGGAGCTCGCCATCCTTGGATTCCTCTACGACCACTCGCTGCACGGCTACGAGTTGCGCAAACGCATCACGGCCCTCACCGGTCACGTGCGCCCGGTCGCGGAGAGCACGCTCTACCCGGCCATCAAACGCCTGGAGAAGGCCGGGCTGCTGGTACGTGAGACCCAGCCCGGCGCCGTCGCCGCGCCGCGCCACGTCCTGAGTCTCACCGACGCGGGCAGGAGCGAGCTGCGCCGCCGCCTCACGGAGCCCGCGCGGGCGGACATCACGGACGAGAACCGCTGGTTCACGCTGCTGGCGTTCCTGCGCCACCTCGACGACGCCGACGCCCAGGCCTCCGTGTTGCGGCGGCGTCTGGACTTCCTGCAGGAACCGGCGAGCTTCTTCTACGAGGGCGACCGCCCGCTGCGCGCCGAAGAGCTCGACGATCCGTTCCGGCAGGGCATCCTCACCATCGCCCGCGCCACGAGCCGGGCGGAACTCGCATGGCTCCGCAAGACCTTGGTGTCACTCGGCTGAGGCCAGCGGGCGCTCAGGCCGTGGTCACTCCGGCCGCGCCGTGGTCGACGGATCCACGGGGCGCACCGGGCAGCCGCGCACGCCGGGGACGGGACGCGTACCGAGCTCGTCCACGCGGTAGCCGTCCGGATAGCCCTTGATCTCGCGGTTCTGCCGGGCGTAGTGCGGGGCCGTGCGCGGCGGGAGCAGGCGTACCGCGCGGCCGCGCAGCCGCACCGCGCCACGGACGAGCGTCCTGGTGACGGGATGGGGTTCTTCGTAGCGGAAGGCCTTCACCAGGGTGTCGTCGAGCAGGGCGACGGTGGCCGCGCGCAGGAGGGGAGCGAGGGGGCGGGGGTACCAGGAGGCCATCAGGTCGATGGTCGCGTCGGAGACCGTTCGCGCGTCCTCGTCCCAGGCGAAGTGGGCCTCTTCGTAGGCGTCGAGGCACGCGGCGAACTCCTCGTAGGAGCCGGGTACGTCCTGGATGCCCAGGTGCCGTCCGAGCGTGCGGTAGTACACGGCGGACGCGGCGGCCTCGTGCTGGGAGAACCTGCGCCATCCGTAGGTGTCGATCCATCTCTTGGGCGTCACCACGAAGGTGCAGAGCACATACCGCATGTCGTCGTTGGTGATGTCGTAGCTGCCGTGCATCTGGTTGATGCGCCGCAGCGCCGTGCGGCCCACGACGCTGTCGAAGCCGTGCTCGACGACCGCGTCGAGGAGTAGTGCCGTGTCGTCGTACCGCTTCTGCGTGCGGTCCGTCAGCTCCGCGGTCCGCGCGAGGAGGCGGCCGATGCTCGGGACGGCGTAGGTGCGGTAGAGCGCGAGCTCGAGGGCGCGGGTGAAGTCCCAGGGGAACTCGTACGTCGCGGAGAGACGGTAGATCGTCAGGAAGTCCTTCTCCGGGTCCAGGCGCCGGATGTGCCGGAGCCGTTCGTAACGCTTCACCGCACGGTCCCCCTATCTACAGCCGGGGCTCCAACTCTACGTTGGGGATCTGTAGTTCACGTGGTCCACGGAGTGATCCACATGGGGGAAGGCGGTCGGAATGTTCGACAAGATCCGCAAGCGCTGGCACCGGGGCGCGTCCACGGACCCGGCGGCCCCCGCGACGGTCACAGAGAAGCAGCGCCCGCACAATCTCTTCGAGGCCGCCGCCGTCTATGTGGCGGCGTGCGCCGAGGACGACCAGGAGGGCGTCGACGAGGCCGCGGGCTGGGTGTCTCCGGAGGCCCTGTCCTTCGGGGTGAACGAACTCGCCTGCCGTGCCGTCATCGCTCTCGCACGGGAGCGCGACGAGTCTCCGAGCGCCGTGGCGCGTACGCTCCTCGGCCTGCCTGCCGCCTGACGTCGGCGTGCGTCGGGTCGGGGCACACGAGCGCCGCGCTGACGGGGATCCCCGAATCGGCGGCGTGCAGCAGGCGTTCGCGGACCTCTCGGGGCGTGCGGGGCCGGTAGCCGGGCCCGCAGCCGCAGCAGTCCTGCCGGAAGCGCACACCGGCGGTCAGGATCACCGCGAGGGCTCGCCATGCCGCGGTGTCCCTGCGCTTGGGCACCGCGAGGGCGGTGCCCGCGTCGAGCAGCCGGTGACCGCACTGCGGGCAGACGTCGTGGCGCGCCCGCGCGAAGTCGGACGGTTTCTTGAAGGACGCGCGGCACGGCAGACAGATGAAGTGCGATCTGGCGCTGGGCATGGCGGGCAGCTTAGGTGGCCGTTCCGTCGACGTACGAGCGAATTTCCTGGTCATCCACCCTCGACGGCGTGTTGAGCCAATGGTTAAGGTGCGCCGACGGAGCAAGCAGGGGCCTGTGATGGGGAGGCAGCATGGCCGCGACGGACGACGCTGTCGCCACCGATGACGACGCGCTGTACGTGCTGACGGCGGTCTTGCTGACGCCCGCGAAGTTTCCGAGCGTGCTCGGCGACGACTATCCGGAAGCCTGTGCCGCGCTGGGGCTGCCGCCGTTGGCCGCCGGGTACGGACTGGTGCTCGGGCAGGACAGCGCGGGTGCGCGCTGGACCGTCGTCACCGACGACGTGTCACTCGTCGCCGTCGCGATCGCTTCCTGGGACTGCGGCATGGAGTACGACCTGTCGCCCGACGAAGGCACCGTGGTCGCGGCGCTGCCCGGCTGGCCGCTCGCCGTGGCGGTGGCGGCCCCCGGCGTGCCCGCGCCGCACGACCCCGAGCCGGACCCCGAACAGCCCGGCCAGCTCCCGCTCACCCCGCCGCAGTCGGACGCCTGGGGGCCGGCCCAGCGCCGCCTGGGCGCCGACGAGATAGCCCTCCAGTGGGCCGCGTGGCGCGATCAGATCGACGACGAGAACTTCGCCACGGACGGCGCCGCCGAGGAGGACGGCGCGGTGGGCGACAGCGGCGCGAGGACCGAGCCCTCCACGGACGGGGAGCGCGGCGCGGACGCGGGCGCCGCACCCCCTGCGGGGAGCAGCCCCGAAGGCTCGGCCTCAGCTCCCTTGACCGGTGTGCGACGGGTCCTCGCCGAGGCGCGCGCGTACGTGGAGACACCGCCGCCCTTGGGGCGGGTGCGGTCGTCCTTCGCCTCTGGTCAGGCACGCACGCTGCGTGCCGACGGTCCTGGCTGGTCCATGGTCGCGAGGACAGACGACATCGCCTTCGTCCTGCTCGACGAGGAGCCGGGCGAGGTACTGCCGGTGGGACGCGGGCCGGAGCTACCGGGGCTGCTCGAAGCGCTCGACAAGATGGCGGTGCGCCCCTCCTGACTCAGGCGTTCGGCACCGCCTCCCTCAGGACGCGTCCCGCCGCGAAGGACGCGCTGCTGTCCCATGGCGGCTCAGCGGCCCAGCTCCTTGCGGGTGACGCGACGCAACCTGCGGCGCTGCCCGGAATCGAGGGTCAGGTAGGCCGCGGCCGGGACGCCGACCACGATCAGGAACGCGAGCCACCAGGGCAGCCAGATGAGCAGGATGAGCCCGGCCGCCACGCCTCCTGCGGCGATCTTCGCCTTCTTCGACATGTCCGTCGCCTCCTTCGCGGCAGGTGCCGCTCTCTGTCTTGAGAAACGGGATCGGACCGCGCCCAGTTCCAGGTCGCGACCCTGACCGATCCCTGACGTGCGTCCCCTACTCGACCCTGAGTGCCCTCAGCGGTTCGCCCACCTCGTGCATGTGGCGAAGCACCTGCCGGTAGGAGTCGACGAGCCCGGTCTCCGCGTAAGACATACCCACAGCATGACAGTGCGCACGGACAAGGGGCTGGGCGAGCCGCAGATGCGGCCGGGGCATGCTCGGGAAGAGATGGTGCTCGATCTGGTAGTTCAGCCCGCCGAGGAGCCAGTCGGTGAGCGCGCCGCCTCGGATGTTCCGCGAGGTGAGGACCTGGCGCTTCAGGTGACCCCACCGCTCGCCGTCCGGGTCGGGCATATCCATGCCCTTGTGGTTGGGGGCGAAGGCCATCCCCAGGTGCAGTCCGAAGAGGGCCTGGTGGACGGCGGCGAAGGCGATCGCGTGCCCCAGGGGCATGGCCGTCAGGAGGAGCGTGACGTAACCCACGAGATGGGCGACCAGAAGCGGGCCTTCGACGGCTCGCTCCCGTCGGCTCTGGCGGCGCAGGTCACGGAATCCGTAGACCTTCATGGCGATGCCCTGGAGGAGCGTCAGGGGGAAGAACAGCCAGGCCTGATGGCGCGTGAGCCAGCGTCGGAATCCGGCCCGGGGCCTGGCCTGCCGTGCCGTGAACACCAGGATGTCGGCGGCGACGTCCGGGTCCTTCTCGGTGTGGTTCGGGTTGGCGTGGTGGCGGTTGTGTTTGTCGTTCCACCAGCTCACGCTCATCCCGAGGAGCAGGTTGCCGTGCACCAGGCCGATCAGGCGCGCCACCGCGCGGTTGTCGGTGATCTGGGAGTGTCCGGCGTCGTGCCCGATGAAGGCGGTGCGTGCGCACAGGACGGAGAGCACCGGCGCCAGCAGCAGCACCCACCAGGTGTGACCGAGGGCGAACAGTCCCGCGCCGACAGCCGTCAACGCCGCCGCGTTCAGGGCTATGCCGCGTGCGTACCAGCCGACGCGACGCTCGAGGAGCCCTTCTGTTTTGACGGCGCGCAGGAGTGGTGCGAAGTCGCTCCCGGAGCGATGCCTTGCGCTGACGCCATCAGGGCGTTCCGCGACGGCTGCGGCAGCCTGGGCCATGACGAGTTCTCCGGTCTCCGTGAGGATGCTCTGACCTCAGGAAACGTACGGATCTGTGACCTTCGGCGACCATGGCGCCACCCCCCGTGTTCCACCGGGGGCAAGCGCCCACGAAAAAAGGGGTGCTGGGTACACCCTTCGAGAGAAGTGGCGCACATCACAGCACATGGAGCGCCGCAAGATGCGAATTGCGAGGTACTCTCGGCCGCTCCCGTCACATTAGTCAAGTTTGAGGAATGCGCCATAGCTGTGCACAAGCACTCCGCTGTCACTCCCTCCGAGATCGCAGAGCTGTCCCGCTGCTCCGTTGTGTTCGTTCCCGGTGACCCTGGACGCACCGGTCAGGTCGCGTTCTGGCACACCGACGGCCGCACGCCGCACGCCCCGTCGACTGGCGACGTCGGCGAGCTGACGGTCGCCGTCCCCGGCGCCGACGGCATCCAACTCGACGTCGTACCCGCCGCGCTGCTGCCGGTCGGCACCGCGCTGCCCGTCCTCACCCGCGCACGGGCCACCTCCGGCGCGCACCCCACCGCCGCCTTCTGGGGCGCGGCGGCCGTCCTCGCCCTGCAACTGGCCGCCCGCGGCCTGCTGTTGCCGGGCCTCACCGACAGCGATCACGACGCCTGGCGCGCGGGCCCGTTCAACGAGGACGACCTGGGGCGACTGCGTGACCTCGCGGCGTCGATGCCACCCGCCGCCCACGCCGTTCCTCTCGACGCCGGCACCCCGCCGCGCCTGCCCGCGCCGGAGCGTCTGCTGCGCCAGTTCCTGGACGCCGTGGCCGATACGCTGCCGCGCTCCCCCGCCGCCACCGCGGCGGCCGGCCAGCCCGCGTTCGCCTCGCCGGAACCCCAGCGCCTGCCCGCGCAGCGCGCCTGGGCCATGGACGTCGCGGCGGGCCACGACGCGGGCGTACGGATCTCGCTGCGCGTCGAGGTACCCGGCCTGTTGGCCGATACCTCTGCCGAAACCCGGTTGCCGTTCCGGGCCGTCCTTCAGATCCACAGCGTCAGCGATCCCTCACTCGTCGCGGACGCCGCCGAGGTGTGGGCCGGTTCCGGCGCCGCAGCGGCCGCGTTCGGGCCGCGCGCCCGGATGGATGCCTTGTTGGCCCTGCGCCGCGCCACGCGCGCGTGGGCGTCGCTCGGACCGCTGCTCTCGGCACCGGTGCCGGACGCGGTCGAACTCGCGGACGAGGACGTCACCGAACTCCTGGGCTCGGGAGCGCGCATGCTCGCAGCCGCCGGGGTGGACGTGCACTGGCCCAGGGAGCTGGCGCGCAGCCTCACCGCCCGCGCGTACATCGGCCCCGAGGAAGGCACGGGCGAGGGCGGAAAGGGTCCCGACAAGCTCGGGTCGGACGCCCCTTCGTACCTCTCGGCCGATGCGCTCCTCGCCTTCAACTGGCGTTTCGCCCTGGGCGACCAGGAACTGAGCCGCGCGGAGCTCGACCAGCTCGCGGAGGCCAACCGCCCGGTGGTGCGGCTGCGGGACCAGTGGGTGCTCATCGACCCCCACGAGGCACAGCGCGCCCGCGCGCAGCAGGACCACAAGGTCACCCCGATCGACGCCCTGAGCGCCGCCCTGACCGGCACCACCGAGGTGGACGGCCGCCGGGTCGACGTCGAACCCACGGGCTGGCTCGCGACGCTGCGTGAGCGCCTGGCTGACCCGGAGGGCATGGAGCCCGTCGGACAACCCGCGGCGCTCGCCGCGGACCTGCGCGACTACCAGTTGCGGGGACTCAACTGGCTGGCCCGGATGACGTCCCTGGGGCTCGGCGGGTGCCTCGCCGACGACATGGGCCTCGGCAAGACCATCACCCTGATCTCGCTCCATCTGCACCGTCAGACGGAGGAGGCGACGGCGGGCCCCACCCTGGTCGTCTGCCCCACCTCCCTCATGGGCAACTGGCAGCGGGAGATCGAGAAGTTCGCACCTGGCACGGCCGTCCGCCGCTTCCATGGAGCACAGCGCGGACTCGACGACCTGACGGACGGCGAGTTCGTACTGACCACGTACGGAACGATGCGGCTCGACGCGAACCGGCTCGACTCGGTCGGCTGGGGCATGGTCGTCGCCGACGAGGCACAGCACGTCAAGAACCCGTACTCGGCGACGGCCAAGCAACTGCGCACCATCGGCGCCCGCGCGCGCGTGGCGCTCACCGGCACTCCTGTGGAGAACAACCTCTCCGAGCTGTGGGCGATCCTCGACTGGACGACTCCGGGGCTGCTCGGCAAGCTCGGCACGTTCCGCACCCGCTACGCGCAGGCTGTCGAGAGCGGTTCCGATCCGGCCGCGGCCGAACGGCTCTCCCAGCTGGTGCGCCCCTTCCTGCTGCGGCGTCGCAAGTCGGATCCGGGCATCGCCCCCGAGCTTCCCCCGAAGACGGAGACCGACCGTGCCGTCTCCTTGAGCGCCGAACAGGCGGGCCTCTACGAAGCGGTGGTCCGGGAGACGCTGGCGGAGATCTCCGGAGCCGACGGCTTCGCCCGCCGAGGCCTCATCGTCAAGCTCCTGACCGGGCTCAAGCAGATCTGCAACCACCCCGCGCAGTACCTCAAGGAGAACAAGCCGCGCATCACCGGACGCTCCGGAAAGCTGGAGCTCCTGGACGAGCTGCTCGACACGATCCTCTCCGAGGACGCGAGCGTGCTCGTGTTCACGCAGTACGTGCAGATGGCGCGCCTCATCGAGCAGCATCTGTCGTCCCGCGGCATCTCCTCGCAGTTCCTGCACGGCGGCACCCCGGTGGCCGAGCGCGAGGCGATGGTCCAGCGCTTCCAGGACGGTGAGGTGCCGGTCTTCCTGCTCTCCTTGAAGGCGGCGGGCACGGGCCTGAACCTCACCCGGGCCGAGCACGTCGTGCATTACGACCGGTGGTGGAACCCCGCCGTCGAGGCCCAGGCGACCGACCGCGCGTACCGCATCGGTCAGACGCAGCCCGTGCAGGTGCACCGGCTGATCGCGGAGGGCACCATCGAGGACCGCATCGCCGAGATGCTGCTGCGCAAGCGCGAACTCGCCGACGCCGTCCTCGGCTCCGGAGAGGCGGCGCTCACCGAACTGACCGACGCCGAGCTGGCAGACCTGGTCGCGCTGCGAGGGGGGACGACGCGATGAGTGACGCGTACGACGAGACGTACGACGAAGGCCACGAGGACAGCAGGATCGACGGCGGGGGCGACGCATTGACCGGACACAGCGAATCGACCGGGCAGGACAACGAGCGGACCTTCGCGGCGCTGCCTCCGGCACACGGGCGGGGCTTCGCCCAGACCTGGTGGGGCCAGGCGTGGCTGAAGGCGTTGGAGGACACGGCGCTGGACCTGCAGCAGCTCAAGTCGGGGCGTCGGCTGGCCCGAGCCGGCTCCGTGGGCGCGGTCTCCGTACGCCCGGGGCGCATCACCGCGGTCGTGCAGGACAAGGACCGGACGCCGCACCGCTCCGACGTACTGCTCCAGGAGCTCAGCGACGACGAGTGGGACCGCTTCCTCGGCATGGCCGTCGAGCGAGCCGGGCACATCGCCGCGCTCCTCGACCGTGAGATGCCGCCGCACCTGGTCGAGGACGCCGCGGCCGCCGGCGTGGAACTGCTGCCCGGCATCGGCGACCTGGAGCCGGAGTGCGACTGTGATGCGTGGGACCACTGCGGGCACACGGCCGCGCTGTGCTACCAGGTGGCCCGCCTGCTCGACCAGGACCCGTTCGTGCTGCTTCTCATGCGGGGCCGGGGCGAACGCGAACTCCTCGACGAGCTGCAAGTGCGCAGCGTCGCGCAGCAGTCGGCGCCGGAGTCCGCGCAGGGGGAAGCACCGGAGGCCGCCGAGGAGGGCGTGGACGCCGCTGAGGCGTACGCGGACGGCGCCGTGCTGCCTCCGCTGCCCGAACCGCCTGTGCTGCCCGCAGAACCCGGCCTGCCGCCTTCGCTGGACACGGAGGTGGAGCCGGAGCCCGGCGTGGACGTGTCCGCGCTGGAGTTCCTGGCGGCTCGTGCGGCGGCCGAGGCGCACCGGCTGCTCGCCGAAGCCCTCGCCCCCGGCCACGAGGAACAGCCCGCCGAGCCGGGTCTCACGCTCGACGAGGATGCCGTCCGGCTCGCCGCCGCCTCACCGGAGTCCGCGATCGTGGAACGTCTCGCCGCGGCCTCGGGCCGCGACCGGGACGGTCTGGCCCGAGCGGTACGGGCCTGGGAGTACGGCGGGCGTACGGCGCTGGCCGTCCTTGAGGACGAATGGACCCTGGAGGCGGACTCGTTGGCACGCGCGCGTGCCGCCCTGGACGCGGCCTGGGACGAGGGCGAGCGTCCCACGCTGCGCGCGGCCCGCAACCGCTGGACGGTGACGGGTGCCGACGCCCAACTGCGCCACGGGCGCGACGGACGCTGGTGGCCCTACCGCAAGGAGCGCGGCCGGTGGGTGCCCGCGGGTCCGGCGGCGCAGGACCCGGCGACCGCGCTGGCCGCCGTCACCGCGGGTGAGTGACCGGCCCGGCCGCTGTGGCTGAAACACAGTCAGCGGCCACCGGCGTGACGGCGGTGGTGACACGTGCGCCGGGAACACCGGCGCACGCACTCACCCTGGTCAGCGATTGAGTGCGGTCATGACATCCAGGACCGTGGATCACGCCGGTTCAGTCGTGCGGGCCAAGCCGAAGGGGAGATGAGAGGGCGTTCCGCCCCCGCCACTGCTGATCGCCCCGGTGATGACGGCGCCTCCTGCCCCTCGCGGGAGGCGCCGTCGGCGCGTCGCCATGCGCCGTTCACCCACGGGCCCCCTGGTGTTCGTGACAGCGGCGAAGGGTGGCGCCGTCACCGAAATCGTGCCCCAGGAGGCCTGATGCCCTCGCGCGCCGCCGACCAGCGTCGTGTCCACCGTTCCGTCGTCTTCGGCGTGCCGCTCGCCCTGCTCACCGCTGTGGTGGTCACCGGGACCGCGGTGGGCGCGCCGACCGGCTCGACGGACGACGGCCGAAGCAAGGGCCACGGAGCTCGTGTCACCGCCACCGCGACGCTCGGCGACATCCCTCTGGGTCCCTTCAGCAACCGGCTGCTCCCCGGCACCGTGCGGAACGACCGGGGTGTGGACCTCGGGGGCATCGGAAGCGACATCTACCCGGCCGGCCGCAAGGGCGAGTTCTGGACAGTCACCGACCGTGGCCCCAACGGGCAGATCAAGGTCGACGGCAAGAAGCGCCGCACGTTCCCCGTGCCCGGTTTCAACCCGGCGATCGTGAAGGTCCGGGTGTCCGGGCGCTCCGTGAAGGTGATCGACGCGCTGCCGATCACTACCCGCTCCGGGAAGCCCGTCACCGGTCTGCCCAACCAGGAGGGCCGCGACGAGGCCCCGTACACGTACAACGCCCGCAAGCCGCTCTCCTACGACCCGAACGGCCTGGACACCGAGGGCATCGTCCGGGCCAAGGACGGTTCCTTCTGGCTGGTCGACGAGTACGGTCCGTCGCTGGTCCATGTCTCCGCGCGCGGGAAGGTCATCAAGCGGTACGTCCCCAAGGGGCTGAAGCTGCGCGGCACGGGCTACCCGGTGTCGGAGTCGCTGCCCGCGGTGCTGCTGCACCGGAAGGTCAACCGCGGCTTCGAAGGGCTCGCCCTGCTGCCCAACGGTGAGCTGGTGCTTGCGGTGCAGAGCCCGTTGTCGCTTCCGGACGGGGAGGCGGGCGACGGCTCGCGGACGGCCCGGCTGCTGCGGTTCTCGCCGCGGAAGCAGGCGGTCACCGCCGAGTACGCGTACCGGTTCGACCCGGTCGGTGTCGTGGACCCGGGCGAGGACGACACCTCCGAGCTCAAGATCTCCTCCGTGGTCGCCGTGGGCCGTGACCGGCTGCTCGTCGAGGAGCGCACCGACAAGGCGGCCCGCCTGCAGGTCGTACGCCTGGACCGGCGCGCGGACATCCTCGGCGGCCGCTGGGACGACGTGGCGACCCGCCCGTCCCTGGAGCAGTTGGAGGACCCGGCCGCTTCCGGCGTACCGGTCCTGCGCAAGCGCCTGGTGGTCGACCTGGGCACCGTCGACGGCGTGCCCGGGAAGATCGAGGGCGTGGCCCGGGTGGACAACCGCACGCTGGCGTTGATCAACGACAACGACTTCGGGATGACCGACGGGCCGGAGGCGTTCGACAAGGACGGCCGGCTGGTGGGCAGCGGTATCGAGACCAGCGTGACGTACGTGCGGCTCCCCAGGGGGCTGTGACCCGCACAGGGCTCAGGGGCTGCTCAGCGCGTCGGGACCAACGATTCGAGGTCGCTCGGCAGCCCCGAGGGCAGCGTGGGGAGGTCGCTGGGCAGTCGGGTCCGGATGTCGCTGGGCAGGTCGCTCGGCAGCTCGGAGGGGATCTCCGAGGGGATGCTCAGCGACGGCGTGGGCCTGGGCTCGCGGCTCTTGGTCTCCTCCGAAGGGCTCTTCTTGTCCGGGGAGTCGTCGCCTCCGGCGGCCAGGAGCACCACGACGGCGACGGCTGCCACGGCCACGATCACAGCGAGCAGGATGACCAGCCCGTTGCGCCGCCCGGGCGGCCTGCCCCGCGGTGGCTGTGACGGCAGTCCGTCGTCTCCGGGAGGTGGGCCGTACCCGCCCGGCGGAGGGCCGTACCCTCCGGGAGGTGGCCCGAAGTCGCCACTCCCCGGAGGGGGTGCGTCACCCGGCGGAGGGGGAGGCTGCGGCGGTACCGGCGGCATGCTCATACCACCAAGAGTCGGCCCGAACCGGTCAAGAAGCGACCCCCGCGCGGAGGTTGCTACACGCCCACCCCACGGACCGAACGATTCCGGCACAGGACCGGGTGCACACCGAGTGGCGCCACCGCGGCCGAACCGGCCTCAGCCCCGGGCGCCGAGCAGGTGGTCCATGGCCAGCTGGTCGAGCCGCTCGAAGGCCATGCCGCGCGCGGCGGCCGCCTCCACGTCGAAGGCCTCATACGCCCCGCGGTCGGCGAGCAGGCCCGCGAGCCCGTCCTCGGCGGTGGGGCGCGCCAGTTCGGGCAGGCGTGCCTGCCGCAGCGCCTCGGTCACCTCAGGGTCCGCCCGGAAGGCCGCCGCGCGGTCGCGCAGGATCAGGTAGTTGCGCATGCACCCGGCGGCGGAAGACCACACTCCGGCGGCGTCCTCCGTACGCGGCGGCTTGAAGTCGAAGTGGCGCGGCCCCTCGTAACCACCCCTCTCCAGGAGGTCGACCAGCCAGAAGGCGCTGCGCAGATCACCCGCTCCGAACCGCAGGTCCTGGTCGTACTTGATGCCGTTCTGGCCGTTCAGGTCGATGTGGAAGAGCTTGCCCGCCCACAGGGCCTGGGCGATGCCGTGCGGGAAGTTCAGGCCCGCCATCTGCTCATGACCCACTTCGGGGTTCACGCCGTACAGCTCGGGCCGCTCCAGGCGCTCGATGAAGGCGAGGGCGTGGCCGACCGTGGGCAGCAGGATGTCGCCGCGCGGCTCGTTCGGCTTGGGCTCGATGGCGAAGCGCAGGTCGTACCCCTGCTCGGTCACATAGGCGCCGAGCAGGTCGAAGGCCTCCTTCATACGGTCCAGGGCATCGCGCACGTCCTTGGCGGCGCCGGATTCCGCGCCTTCCCGGCCGCCCCAGGCGACGTAGGTACGGGCGCCGAGCTCGGCCGCCAGATCGATGTTGCGGATCGTCTTGCGCAGCGCGTAGCGGCGTACGTCGCGGTCGTTGGCGGTGAACGCGCCGTCCTTGAACACCGGGTGCGTGAACAGGTTGGTGGTCGCCATCGGCACGACCAGACCGGTCGCGTCCAGGGCCTCCCGGAAGCGCTTGATGTGCCCGGCGCGCTCGGCGTCCGTCGACCCGAACGGAATGAGGTCGTCGTCGTGGAAGGTGACTCCGTAGGCACCCAGTTCGGCCAGATGCCGTACTGAGTCGGCCGGGTCCAGTGGAGCCCTGGTGGCATCCCCGAACGGGTCCCGGCCCTGCCAGCCGACGGTCCACAGGCCGAAGCTGAACTTGTCCTCAGGGGTGGGCTGATAGTTCATGTGCGACTCCTCGCGGGCTCCTCGACCATTTCGTCATGGCGATTTACAAATTAGTATCCTCACGCACCGCTGGGAAGGTCGAAGGAAGCACGTTCCCGTGCGCACGCCCGGGAGAGCCGCCAGAACGGAGTCGCCGATGTCATCAGCGCCATCAGGCCCCCTCGTCGTCGGTGTGGACAGCTCCACGCAGTCCACGAAGGCCCTCGTCGTCGACGCGGGCACCGGGCAGGTCGTGGCGAGCGGCCAGGCCCCCCACACGGTCAGCTCCGGGGCTCTTCGGGAGAGCGACCCCGAGCAGTGGTGGGACGCCCTCTGCGAGGCCCTGCGCCAGTGCGGCGCCGCCGCGCGTGAGGCCGCCGCGGTGTCGGTCGCCGGCCAGCAGCACGGGCTGGTCACGCTCGACGCCCGGGGCAGGTCCGTGCGGCCCGCGCTGCTGTGGAACGACGTGCGGTCCGCGCCGCAGGCCCGACGGCTGGTGGAGCGCCTCGGCGGAGCCAAGGCGTGGGCGGACCGCGTCGGAAGCGTGCCGGGGCCCTCGTTCACGGTCACCAAGTGGGCCTGGCTCGCCGAGCACGAGCCCGCTTCGGTCCGCGCCACGGCCGCGGTGCGTCTCCCCCACGACTACCTCACTCAGCGCCTGACGGGCTCCGGGACGACGGACCGTGGTGACGTCTCCGGTACGGGATGGTGGGCGTCGGCGACCGAGTCGTACGACGAGGAGATCCTGCGCCTGGTGGACCTCGACCCGGCGCTCCTGCCGCGCGTCGTGCACTCCGGAGAGGTCGCCGGGACGGTGCGCGGCAGCGATGAACTGCCCTTCTCCAAGGGGACGCTGGTGGCCGCCGGGACCGGCGACAACGCGGCCGCCGCGCTCGGCCTCGGGCTGCGCCCCGGCACGCCGGTCCTGAGCCTCGGCACGTCCGGAACGGTGTACGCCGTCTCCGAACACCGCCCCACCGATCCGACCGGAACAGTCGCCGGTTTCGCCGACGCGCGCGGTGCGTGGCTGCCGCTCGCCTGCACGCTCAACTGCACCCTGGCCATCGACCGGGTGGCCGCACTCCTCAGCCTCGACCGGGAAGCCGTACAGCCGGGCGGAACCGTGACCGTACTCCCCTACCTCGACGGCGAGCGCACGCCTGACCTGCCGCACGCCTCCGGGACGCTACACGGCCTGCGCCACGACACGACGCCGGGGCAGGTGCTCCAGGGGGCGTACGACGGCGCGGTCCACGCCCTTCTGGGCGCACTGGATGCCGTCCTGGACGCGGATGCCGACCGTTCCGAGCCTCTGTTGGTCATCGGCGGCGGCGCGCGCGGCAGGGCCTGGCAGGAGACCGTACGACGCCTCTCCGGAAGGCCCGTTCACATCCCCGAAGCCCGCGAACTCGTCGCCCTGGGTGCCGCCGCACAGGCCGCCGGGCTTCTCTCCGGGGAAGACCCGGCCGCGGTAGCGCGGCGCTGGGGAACTGCTCGGGGGCCGGTCCTGGAGGCAGTCGAACGGGACGAGTCGACGCTCTCCAGGATCTCGTCCTTCCTCTCCGATGCGGCACCCTTGCTGGATGGGGCTCATGGGGCGTGACGGTACGGAGCGTGCGGGGGACGGCCGAGGTCGGGCGGAGGCGGGCGCGGCGCGGGAGCGCACACTCACCACACCGCAAGAACGGCCCACCCGTGGCACCCGCGAGCGCCTCGCCGACACGCAGCAGGGCATGCGCCGCCGCAATCTCTCCCGGGTGATGCACGCGGTCGCCGCTCAGGGCACGCTGTCGCGCGCCTCTGTGGCCTCCCGGATCGGCTTGACCCGGGCCGCCGTGTCCACGTTGGTGGACGAGTTGATCCGTGCGGGGCTCCTGGAAGAGCTGGGCCCTGAACGTCCGGGCCGGGTGGGCCGCCCCGGTTCCGCGCTAGCGGTCAGCGCTCGAGGACCGGCCGGTATCGGGGCGGAGGTAGGCGTCGATCACCTGGCAGTGTGTGCGGTCGACCTGCGCGGCGAGGTACGCGCGCGTGCCGTGCGGCAGGTCGGCAACCGAGGCCGCGCCCCTGGGCCCGTGCTTGCCGACCTCGCCTCCCTGGTGCGGGAGGTGGCCGGTGCGGCCGAGCGGGAAGGGCTGCGTCCGGCAGGCCTCGCGGTCGCCGTCCCCGGCCTGGTCGCGCGCGACACGCATACCGTCGTGCGCGCCCCGAACCTCGACTGGCACGACGTCGCCCTCGGCGCCCTGTTGCCGTCGGAACTGCCTCTGACCGTGGACAACGAGGCCAATTTCGGCGCCCTGGCGGAGCTGTGGCTCGGCGGGACGGCACCCGCGGACTTCCTGCACGTGTCGGCCGAGATCGGTATCGGTGCGGCGCTGGTCGTCGACGGGCGGCTGCTGCGGGGAAGCCGGGGCTTCGCGGGCGAGTTGGGGCACGTACCCGTCTGGCCGGAAGGGCCGGAGTGCGCGTGCGGTGGCCGTGGCTGCCTGGAGCAGTACGCGGGCGAGGAGGCGGTGCTGCGGGCGGCGGGTCTGGCACCCGGGGCCGACCGGGTGGGGGTGCTCGCCGAGCGGGCCCACGCGGGTGACGCGAAGGTCAGGGTGGCTCTGCAGGGTGCTGGGGCCGCGCTGGGGGTCGCGCTCACCGGTGCGGTGAATCTCCTCGATCCGCGGGCGGTGGTGCTCGGCGGCGCGCTGTCTCGGCTCGCGCCGTGGCTTCTTCCTTCCTTGGAGGGCGAGTTGGGGCGCCGCACCACGGGTCCCGGCTGCGAGATCGTCGTGTCCGGCCTCGGGTCGGACGGTCCGCTGCTGGGGGCGGCTCATGCGGTGGTGCGGGCGGTACTTGATGATCCGGTGGGTGTCGCTTAGGGCGGCTCGGCCGGCTGCTGTGAGGCTTGGGCCCGTCGTGGCCTGCCTCGCGGCACCCTCGATCGAGATCACTCCTCAGCTGGTGGCGTGGTTGCGCCGTCGGGCCCCGTCGGGCGCACAGGCCATCGGGCCCACAGACCTGCGTCAATTCCCCAGGAATCTCCATCGAACGCGGAACGACCCTGCCCTCACCCGTCCGGAAATTCCCCTTCGCATTCGCGGGAATGCCACCGGTTTAGCCCAATGGCAGGGCTGCGTAAGTGACTTCAGCCCGGCTTGATCGATGGGCGTCCAGCCGACTGTGAACACGGCGGGTGAATCCAGGATTCCGCTCTCCCTGCCCTCAATCAATCCACCCCGTCCCCCACACGAGTGGTCGAGTTATCCACATGCGCCGCGCCGTACACAGATGCGCCGCAGGCCCTTCCACCTCAACCGACCTGGCCCGTAACGTATTTCGCGTGAGGCCACCACCGCGCCGACGACGAGACGGAAGGGGGATCGCACCTACGCAGGAAAACCCGCCAGGACGCAAATGACTTCAGGCATCCCGCTCGCGCAAGCGAGCGCAGGCAGCGCACGTGAGCGACTAAGGAAAGGACTCGGAGGAACGACTCAGGACATACGCTAATCTCTCAACAGGCAGCCGAGGCGGCTGCGAGAATTTCGCCTACCACTCCCTGGACGCCCGCGAATTCACCACTCACACTGTGCGGGCATCGGGAACCTGCCCCGCCTTCCTGCACCCTCCCTCCTCACCCCCCACTACGGCCCGCACCACCCCCTCACCAATACAGCCCCGCGCCACCCCCACTGAGGAACCGTGCCGTCCAGCTGCTCCCCCCCACCGAGAGGCAGAACAGCCATGGACCGAGCAGAACACCGACCGAAGGACACACCACAAGCCGAAACACCCGCGTCGATACTCCGGCCCGGCAGGCGCCGGATCCTCCAGGGCGCCGCACTGGCCGCCCTCCCCTCCGCACTCCTGACGGCACGTCCGGCCAGCGCTCAAGCGCGGGCGGTCGACTATCCCTCGGCCGAATCAGTACCGGCCAGCACCTCCAACTACACCGCCTCCAACCGTCCCACCACCTATCCGGTCGAGTACGTGATCATCCACGTCACGCAGGAGACGTACGCCGACACGCTCGCCATCTTCAAGAACCCGGCGAAGAAGGTCTCCGCGCACTACGTCGTCCGCTCGGTGGACGGGCACATCGCTCAGTGCGTGCGTGAGCGCAACGTCGGTTGGCACGCGGGCAATTGGAGCTACAACACACGCAGCATCGGCATCGAGCACGAAGGGTGGGTGGACAAACCCGAGTACTTCACCAACGCGATGTACCAGAAGTCCGCAGCCCTGACCGCGGCGATCTGCAAGAAGTACGGCATCCCGAAGGACCGTGAGCACATCATCGGCCACGTCGAGGTGCCGGGGACGGACCACACCGACCCCGGCCGGTACTGGGACTGGTCGCGCTACATACGCATGGTGAACTTCGCCTGACCGCAGCATCGGCGGCCCCCGACCGCCGAAGCAACCGACGACAGCTCGGGACCGCCCCAGGGACAGCCGAGGACCGGTCGAGAGCCAGTCGAGGGCCGACCGCGGACGGTCGAGGATCAGCCGACGTGAATGCGCGGACGCTTGTCGGCTCGAGTTCCCGGGGTGACGATGGCAGCACCGCATCGCCGCCCCGGGAGGACCGAGTTGACCGATCCATGGGTTGCTCTGGAGTTCGGCACCGATCCCGCCGAGCGGGTCCGGACGATACGGAGCGCGCATGAGCGGTTCACGGCAGGGGGCACCGTCACCCGCCCCGTGCGTTCCGTGGTGGCCGAGT
Source organism: Streptomyces sp. NPDC127108 (assembly GCF_042677545.1). Lineage (NCBI taxonomy): Bacteria > Bacillati > Actinomycetota > Actinomycetes > Kitasatosporales > Streptomycetaceae > Streptomyces > Streptomyces sp. NPDC127108. Next base: position 73,774 of record NZ_JBHXTE010000036.1, read on the forward strand.
CCTGGCGGCGCTCGGTGCGGGCGCGGGTCAGCCCGGAGGACACCGGGGCATCGGTCGAGCTGACGGCCGGGGACCTCGGGGCGTATCGGGCCGAGCATCCGCTGTCGCGGGTGATGCCGGTGTTCCGTGAGCTGATGGGCGGCTTCGCCAAGGACGGGGAGCATCTGCTGGCGGTGTGCGACGTGCACGGCAGGCTGCTGTGGGTCGAGGGACACCCCGCCACCCGGATGCGGGCGGGGCGGATGAACTTCGTCCCGGGCGCGCGGTGGGCGGAGTCGGCGATGGGCACGAACGCGCCAGGAACGGCGGTCGCCGTGGACCGGCCGGTGCAGGTGTTCGCGACTGAGCACTTCGTGCGCAGGGTGCAGCCCTGGACGTGTGCGGCCGCCCCCGTGCACGACCCTCGCTCCGGCCGACTCCTCGGGGCCGTCGACATCACCGGCGGGGACGGCTTGGCGCACCCGCACAGCCTGGCCTTCGTACAGGCGGTGGCGCGGGCGGCGGAGTCCCAACTGGCGCTCCTGTCGCCGCCGGTGGAGGCGGACGGCACGTTGGAGCTGACGGCACTCGGGCGCGATGAGGCGCTGCTCGTCGCGAACGGTCGCAAGCTGCGGCTGAGCCGGCGGCACAGCGAGATCGTGGTGCTGCTCGCCCGGCACCCGGAGGGGCTGACGGGTGATGAACTGCTGTGCGCGTTGTACGAGGACGAGTCGGTGACGCCGGTGACCTTGCGGGCGGAGTTGGCGCGGCTGCGGCAGGTGCTCGGGCCCGAGATGCTGCGGTCGCGGCCGTACCGCCTGGCGGTGCGGGTCACGTCGGATGTGGAGGTGGTGGAGCGGCGCTTGGGGTGCGGGGCGGTGACGGCGGGAGTGTCCGGGTATGCGGGGCCGCTCCTTCCGGGGTCGCAGGCGCCCGCCGTGGCGAGGTTGCGGCGGCGGTTGGCCGATCAGGTGCGGGCGGCGCTCATCGCGCGGGGCGACCCGGACCTCCTGTCGGACTGGGTGCACGCGCCGTGGGGCGAGGACGACGCGGAAGTGTGGCGGGCCCTGGCGGCGGTGCGGCCGACGGCGCCCGTGGTGGCGAGGTTACGGGCCCTCGACAGCGAGCTGACGGCTGACGCTGCGGACGGAAGTCGGCGTCGCCCTCGGTAGCACCAGCGCCCGGGCACCCGGCGCCCGGGCCACACGCCAAGACATCGACCCGGGCCTTACGGACCCTCCGAGACCGCCAAGCCCGCGCAGCGCGACTGTGGCGCGCAACGTACTTGCAACCTCCACGTCCCTAACCTCCGGCGGAGAGCTGCCCAATGGCGGGCGGCGTGTCCGGGGAGGCAGTCAAGATGGCCCGTTACGCAGCGCCCGGTACCGAAGGCGCAGTCGTCGCCTATGAGGCTCGGTACGACCACTTCATCGGCGGGGAGTACGTGGCGCCGGCGCGGGGGCAGTACTTCGAGAACCCGAGCCCGGTGAACGGGCAGCCGTTCACCGAGATCGCCCGGGGCACGGCCGAGGACGTGGAGCGCGCCCTGGACGCGGCGCACGCGGCAGCGCCCGCGTGGGGGCGTACGTCCGTGGGTGAGCGCGCGGCCATCCTGAGGCAGATCGCCGACCGCATGGAGGCCGGGCTCGAATCCCTCGCGGTGGCGGAGAGCTGGGAGAACGGCAAGCCGGTGCGGGAGACGCTGGCCGCCGACATTCCCCTGGCCATCGACCACTTCCGCTACTTCGCGGGGGTGATCCGCGCGCAGGAGGGTTCGCTCAGCGAGGTCGACGACGACACCGTCGCGTACCACTTCCACGAGCCGCTGGGCGTGGTGGCGCAGATCATTCCGTGGAACTTCCCGATCCTGATGGCGACGTGGAAGCTGGCGCCCGCGCTCGCCGCCGGGAACACGGTCGTCCTGAAGCCCGCCGAGCAGACACCGGCGTCGATCCATGTCTGGCTGAGCCTGGTCAGCGACCTGTTGCCGCCCGGCGTGGTCAACATCGTCAACGGCTTCGGCGTGGAGGCGGGCAAGCCGCTCGCGTCGAGCCCGCGCGTCGCGAAGGTCGCCTTCACCGGGGAGACGACGACGGGGCGGCTGATCATGCAGTACGCCTCGGAGAACATCAAGCCGGTGACGCTGGAACTCGGCGGCAAGAGCCCGAACATCTTCTTCGACGACGTGTGGGCCGCCGACGACGACTTCCGCGACAAGGCGCTCGAGGGCTTCACCATGTTCGCGCTCAACCAGGGCGAGGTGTGTACGTGTCCGTCACGCGCGCTGATCCAGCGCGGTCACTACAGCGAGTTCCTGGAGGCGGCGATCGCCCGGACCGAGGCGATCAAGCCGGGGCACCCGCTCGACACGAACACGATGATCGGCGCGCAGGCCTCCAACGATCAGCTGGAGAAGATCCTTTCGTATCTGGACATCGGCCAGCAGGAAGGCGCAAAGGTCCTGACGGGCGGGCAGCGCATCGAGTACGACGGCGAGTTGGCGGGTGGCTGGTACGTGCAGCCCACCATCTTCGAAGGCGACAACCGGATGCGGATCTTCCAGGAGGAGATCTTCGGCCCCGTCGTGTCGGTCGCGTCGTTCAACGACTTCGACGACGCCATCAAAATCGCCAACGACACGCTGTACGGCCTTGGCGCCGGGGTGTGGACGCGGGACATCAACACCGCGTACCGCGCGGGACGTTCGATCCAGGCGGGCCGCGTGTGGACGAACTGCTACCACGCGTACCCGGCACACGCGGCGTTCGGCGGCTACAAGCAGTCCGGGATCGGCCGTGAGACGCACAAGATGATGCTGGAGCACTACCAGCAGACGAAGAACCTCCTGGTGTCGTACTCGCCGAAGAAGCTCGGCTTCTTCTAGGGGCACGAATTCTTCCAGAGGTACGAATGAAGGCGCCTGACCCGGATTCACCGGTCAGGCGCCTTCGTTCGGGGGCGTCCCGGAGACGTCAGGGAATCTGCTTGCTCCTCCAGGTCGGCCTTCGGCTTGGTGACCTTGCCCCCGGGCGGGCCCGTGCCGCCCGCTCTGAGTTCGCCGTCCAGAACGCCGCCGCAGGGTGTTTCGGTGCAGTCCTCATACCTCCGGTCGGCACATCCTGAGGGCCATCAGCAACCGTTTCCCACCACGCTTCGGAGGAAGCCATGCCGCACACCGGCTACGACGGGCCCGTCATCGACCCGCACATGCACCTGTGGGACTTCGCTGCCGACGTCCACCCGTGGCTGTCCCCGGCGAACTTCAGCGTCTTCCCCGGGATCGACAAGCTCCAGCACGACTATCTGGTCGACTCCTACCTGGCCGACACCGCCGGTCAGAGCATCGTGGCGAGCGTCCACGTCGAAGCACTCTGGGACGCCGCAGATGACCCGGTCAACGAGACGCGATGGCTCCAGACCCTGCCCAAGGACCGCGGTGTCGCCCAACGCTACGTGGCCGCCTGTCCCTTCGGCACCCCGTCCACGGAGTCGACGCTGCGGGTGCAGGCCGCCTTCGACCGCGTCGTCGGAGTCCGCCAGACGATCGGCTGGCATCCGGACCCCCAGCGGTCCTGGGTCACCGACCAGTTCCTCACCCGCAATCCCGACTGGCGACAGGGCGTCGAGACAACACGCGAACTCGGCCTCCTCCTGGAGTTCTTGATGTTCCCGTGGCAGGCCGAACAGGTCGTCGACCTGGCCCGCGCCTTCCCGGAGGTCACCATGGTGGTCAATCACGCCGCCAGCCCCATGGAACGCGGTGCCGCCGACCTGGCCGCGTGGCAGAAGAACATCGCCGAGCTCGCCGCGGCGGACAATGTCGCGATCAAGATCTCCGCCCTGGGCACCTACGACCCGCGGCCCACGGATGAGTCGTTCGCCTTCGTCATCGACACGATCGTCAACGCCTTCGGGGCCGACCGTGCGATGTTCGCCAGCGACTTCCCCGTCGGCAGCATCCACCTGTCGTTCGACGACATCTACGGGTACTTCCGGCGCGTTGCAGGCAAGTACTCGCCGGTCAGCCAGGCAAAGCTCTTCCACGACACCGCACGGCGGCTCTACAGGCTCTGAACAGGCCGACCCGCAGCCATGCGTGACCTACGTGGTCAAGCGGCCCGGTCCCGGTCGTCGGAGTAGATCACGAGGGTGCGGTCCAGCTGTTCGGCGAGGTGGAACGCGGTGTGGGCGAAATCCACCACCCCCCGACGCCGTCCGGTGTCAGCCGCTCTCTGCGGCTGCGCAGAAAAGCGCCCAGCTCACGGCGGCATCGAGGGAATGGACGGCAGAGTCGTGGTGGTCACGGGAGCCAGCAGCGGCATCGGCGAGGCTGCCGCGCTGCTGCTTGCCGAGCGAGGCGCGCGGCTCGTCCTGGGCGCGCGCCGATCCGAACGCCTCCTGGATCTGGTGGAGCGGATCGACAAGGCGGGCGGCACGGCCACGCACGCCCGCACCGACGTGACGCGACGGGACGACCTCCACGCCCTGGTCACTCTGGCCCGCGAGCGCTTCGGCCGCATCGACGTGCTGGTCAGCAACGCCGATGCCGGAACCATCTCCCCTCTCGACGATCTACGAGTCGACGAGTGGGACCAGATGGTCGACGTCAACATCAAGGACGTGCTGCACGGCATCGGCGCCGCGCTGCCGGCCTTCCGGGCGCAGGGCACGGGCCACTTCATCACCGTCTCCCCCGGCATGATCGGCACCGACTTCGCCGAGGCGTCCACGAATTCACGGGTGCGAGCGGAGATCACGAAGATGCGGGACCGGATCGCGATCCCGCCCGAAGCGATCGCCCGAGCCATCGCGTTCGCCATCGAGCAGCCCGCGACCGTGGACGTGAACGAAATCGTCGTCCGGCCCACCGCCCAGCACTGATCTCCGCGACGCCTCGCGGTGATGCGCGAGGCTGGCCCTCCCTTCCGTGACCATGGCCGGGTGGCCTGTGACCGGCCGGGGCGGCCCGGGGTCAGCCGGTCACAGGAGGGCGCCGCCCGACACTTCGAGGCGTTCGGCGGTGACCCAGCGCATGTCCGGCGAGACGAGGGCCGCGATGGCATCGCCGATCTCGTCCGGGCTGCCGACCCGGCCCAAGGCCGTCTGCTGGGCGAGGGCGTCGCGCAGAGCCGGGTCGTCCCGCATGGCCCCGCCGTTGAAGTCGGTGGCGCTCGGACCGGGCGCGACAGAGTTGACGCGGATGCCGCGTGGGCCCAGCTCCTCGGCCAGACTGAGGGAGAACGCTTCGACGGCTGCCTTGGAGGCCGCGTAGACGGACGTGCCGGGGCTGACGTGACGCGTCAGCGAGGTCGACACGTTGACGATCCGGCCGCCGTCCGCGAGATGCGGAACCAGCGCCTGGATCAGGAAGTAGGTGCCCCGGAAGTTGGTGCCGACGATCTCGTCGAAGCGCCGCGGAGTCACGTCTTCCAGCGTGTCGAACAAGCCGACTCCCGCATTGTTGACGAGGACGTCGAGGCGGTCGGCCCGCCACCTCGTGCGCAGCGCGCCGGTCATCTCTTCGGCGAATTGCTCGAAGCCGGCGATGTCGCCGATGTCCAGGCGCAGAGCGATCGCCTCGCCCCCCTCCTCCTCGATCGTCCGAACGGTCTCGACGGCGCCGTCGGCCCCGCCCCGATAGGTCAGCGCGACCCGTACGCCGTGGCGGGCGAGCGCACGGGCGGTCGCCCGTCCCAACCCGCGGCTTGCTCCCGTGACCAGCGCGGTTCTCGGTTCGGACATGGCTCGGCTCCCCCTCGATGCGGATGGCGCACGTGCTGGGCCTCGGGCCCGGCACGTAAGTAAGTAACTATTTACTTATTGCTGCGGTAGGAGCCGGCCAGATCCCTGTCAAACGCAAGAGCGCACCTGGAGAACCCATGCCCGGACGACGAAGGCCCGGATCCTTCAGGCCGCGCTCTCCGAGTTCGCTGAGTACGGGCACGCGGGCGGGCGCATCGAGCGGATGGCGAAGGCGGCCGGGACCAACGTGCGGATGATCTACGCCTACTTCGGGAACAACGACCAGCTCTTCGACGCCGCCCTCACCAAGGCCATCACGTCGATGGCGGCCGCGGTGCCCCCTCGGCCGACCGACCTGGCCGGCTGGGCGGGCGACCTGTTCGACTACCACCGTCGCGAGCCCGCCGCCCTGCGGATCAGCCTCTGGGCCCAGCTCGAACGACCGCACGCCGCCGCCGAACCGATGGAGAGCTACTTCGCCAAGGCCACGACGGTCTCGGCCGCCGAGAGCGCCCCGCTCACCGCCGTCGACCTGCTGGTCTTCATCTACGCGGTGGCCCAGGCGTGGTACCTGACGCCCATCGGCCTGCTGCGGGCCGACGGCCAGGACCCCGAGGACCCCGAGCGCATCGCCGCGCACCGGGAGGCCGTCGTGGCGGCGGTCACGCGCTTCGCCCGCACCGACGCGGACCGGTGACTCGCCCGGCGCGTCGCCGTACCGGCACGTCTCCCCTCAGCGTGCCGCACCACGTGCGCAGCCGTTGTTCGTGGTTCGTCGTTCACCTGCCCTCGTCGAAGGCCATCCCCACGAGTTGGGCCCGGGAGGCCACGCCGAGCTTGGGGAAGGCCTTGTAGAGGTGGTAGCCGACGGTGCGGGGGCTGAGGAAGAGACGGGCGCCGATCTCGCCGTTGCTCAGGCCTTGGGCCGCCAGGCGTACGACCTGCTGTTCGCGCGCGGTGAGGGCGTGGTGGTCGGCGGTCCGGGCGGGGGCGGCGGCCTGGGCGGAGCGGTCGCCCGCCGCGGCCAGTTCCATGCGCGCCAGCTTGGCCCAGGGCCGGGCGCCGATCCGGCGTAACTCGACCTCGGCCAGGCGCAGTTGCTCGCGGGCGCGCTTGATGCGGCGGTCGCGGCGCAGGCGTTCGCCGTACAGGAGGCGCGTGCGGGCCGTCTCGAACGGTGAGGCGCCGGGCTTGTCGAGGGCGGCGGTGAAGAGCTCCTCGGCCCGGTCGCCCCGGGCGAGCAGGGCCTGGCAGCGCAGCCGGGACGCGAGCAGGTGGGGTCCGTCGTGCGCCTGTGGACCACCCAGGCGGTGCATCGCCTTCTCCGCGCGCTGGTGCTGGCCCGCGCGGGTGGCGGCTTCCACATAGTCGGGCAGGACCAGGCGGCGCAGCATGAAGTGCTCGGCCGAGCCGCCCGGTGTGCAGACCTCACCGAGGACTTGCGCGGCGTGTTCGGGGCGGCGCTCGGCCAGACCGTTCAGGCCGAGCGCCCAGTGGGCGAGCGTGACCGCGCTGGTGATGCGGCGCGGCACGGCGACGTCGAGGGATTCCCGGGCCAGGAGCAGACAGCGAGCGCTGTCGCCCTGGGCGGCGGCCAGCCAGGCGAGCATGGCGCGCAGATGGCTCGCGGCGCCGAGCTGCCCGGTCTCCCGGGCGAGGGTGAGCGCTTCGCTGCCGTGGGCGGTGGCATCGGGCCAGGGGCCGGTCACGAGTTGGAGCGCGACGAGCGGGGCCAGGGACATGGGCAGGGCACCGATCGCGCCGTGGCGGCGCAGGGTGCCCACGGCCCGCTCCAGGTCGTCGCGCCAGGGCAGGGCGCAGTCCAGCAGGTGGGGCAGGAACGTCGGGGGCCATACCCAGGGCTGGGGGTCCTCGGGGTCGAGCCAGGTCCCGGGGATGGAGGCGCCGCGTACGTCGGCGCCGCCGTCCGAACTTGCCTGCTCGGGAGCGGAGGTGGAGTCGGCGGCGAGGCCGCTGAGGTAGCGCAGATGGCAGCCGAAGGCGTCGTGGGCATCGGACGACGCGGTCGTACCGGACGACGCAGTGGCATCGGACGACGCGATGGCATCCGGCGCGGTGGCGGCCGCACCGGCGCCGTCTGTCGCCGTGCCGAACGTTCTGGCACCGTCCGCCACGGCACCGCCCCCTCCGGCACCGCCCGCCACGGCACCACTCCCTCCGGCACCATCCATCACGGCACCGTCCTCTCCAGCACCGCCCACCACGGCACTGCCCCCACGGGCACCGCCCGCCACAGCACCGCCCCCTCCAGCACCATCCATCACGGCACCGCCCCCTCCAGCACCGCCCGCCACGGCACCGCCCCCACGGGCACCATCCCCCACAGCACCACCCCCACCCACCACCCCGTTGTCCACCGCAGCCAGCTCGTCCAAGACCCCCGCGATGTGCGCCAGACGTCCCGAATCGCCGGCGACCCACGCGGAGCGCGCGGCCATCGCCAGGGACTCGCGGGCGAGGTGCGGGTCGGCGTCCCGGACCAGTGCGGCGCCTTCGAGAAGGGTCGCGCAGGCCCTGGCCGGATCGCTCGAGGCGTGCGCGATGGCACCGCGCACCTGCAGGAGGCGGGCTCGCAGGACGGGGTGGTCGGCCAGCGGCTCGGCCTCGGTGAGCATGGCGTGGGCCTGGCCGGTCTCGGCGGCGGTCCAGGCGCAGTCGGCGGCGTCGATCAGCAGGTGGGCGCGCAGGGCGTCGGAGGGCGCCAGATCGGCGGCGCGGCGCAGCGCCTTGGTGGCGGTGGCGACGCCGCCGCTGCCCCGCACCCGGTCGGCGAGGTCGGCTAGGAGGTGGCAGACCTGTGCGTCGGGGCCCATCGCGGCGGCGGCCCGGTGCCAGACGTGGCGGTCGTCGCCGGCGTCGAGGGCCTCGGCCAGGGCGATGTGGGCGGCACGGCGGAGGCTGAGGGGGGTGCCCTGGTAGAAGGCGGAGCGGACCAGGGGATGGCGGAAGCGCAGGCGCTGCTGGTCGAGGTCGAGCAGTCCGGCGCTCTCCGCGGCGCCCAGTTCGTCCATGGCCCGGTCGGTGTCGTCGGCGGCGCGCAGGATGACGGCCAGGTCGCCGTCGCTCTCGGTCGCGGCGAGGACGAGGGCGTTGCCCGGCCGGGCGAGGAGGTTGGTGACGCGGTGCCGGTAGAGGCGCTGCAGGCGTTCGGTGAGCGGGAGTTCCTCGGGCAGGAGCGCGGCGCCGTCGAGCTGGGGGCGGCTGAGGGCGCGCGGGAGTTCCGTCAGGGCGAGGGGGTTGCCGTCGGCCTCGCGCAGGACCCGGTCGCGGGTGACGGGGGCGGCTTGCGGCAGGTGATGGGTGAGCAGGGTGCGGGCGGCGGACACGTCCAGCGGGCCCACGCGCAGTTCGGACAGGCCCGGCGCGGCGAAGGGGCGGGAGCCGTCGCGTACGGCGAAGACGATCCCGACGGCTTCGGCGCCCAGACGGCGGGCGGCGAACAGCAGGGCGTCCGCGGAGGGGGTGTCGAGCCATTGGGCGTCGTCGATCAGGAGGAGCAGCGGTTCGCTCTGGGAGGCCTCGGACAGGAGGGTCAGCGCGGCGAGGGCGACCAGGAACCGGTCGGCGGGGGCGCTCTGGAGGCCGAAGGCCGAACGCAGGGCGGCGCTCTGGGGCGGTGGAAGCCGGTCCACTTCGGGGAGCAGCGGCAGGAGGAGCTGATGCAGGGCGGCGAAGGAGAGCTCGGTCTCGCTCTCGACGCCGATCGCGGTCAGCACCGTCACCTCAGGTTTCAGGGTGTGCCGCAGGTGCCGCAGCAGCGCGCTCTTGCCGACCCCGGCCACCCCCCGTACGACGAGGGACCCGCTGTGCCCTTCGTGCAACGCGGCGGCGACGCGCGCAAGTTCGTGCTGTTCCCGCTCCCGACCGACGAGCATGCCAGATTGCCCTCCGCTGTGACCGCCCCCGTCGACTGATGCATTGACTGATGCTCCGCGATCTATCCCGCCCGGCATGACGGATGGCCGGAGGTTTGCGCCGCCACGCTGATCATTTTTTGCCCCCTTTGCCGCTCGGAGAGGCTCGTCGTCCGACAGATGCCCGGGCGCCCGCTCGCGACGGAGAGTGGCTCCAGAGGCCACGCGCCGCTGCTGTGAACAGAGCAACGGCCGGGCCGCACAAGGCTGTTCTCACGAGGAATGCACGCCTGGCATGGGTGGACATATGTCGGTATCTGAAGTCGGTTCGAATCACGCTCAGCACGAGAAGGAGGTGTCACCGTGCGGGCCGTCCGGCCCGTTCGAAGTGGTGGACGGCTGTCTTGATCCCGTCGCCGTCCTGGCGGCGGTGCGCACGGTCATCGCCGGGCAGACCTGGCCCAGGGAACCTGCCCGCCTGTACGAGGAGGGACCCGGCCGCTGTGCGGTGCGCGTCGAGGGCGTCGAGGGCGTCGAGCTCACGGTACGCAGCGCTCCCTTGCCCGCGGGACCGCCCGGAACACTCGACGCCGTGACGTCCGTGGTCTCCGCAGCCTCTGCGGCCTCCGCGGCCTCTGCCGCGTCCGTGGCCTCCGCGGCGTACGGGCATCGAGTCCTTGTATCGGCGTCCGCACCACTGCCGCCGCGCGCCCAATCGGTGTTCGCCGCGCTCGTGGAGGAGCTGGGGCGGCGCGCGCGGTGCTACACGCAGGCCGAAGCCGACTCGATCGTGGCGGCGATGCCCCTGCTCGGCCGCTACGACGCTCCCGAACCCGCCTTCGCGGAGTGGGCGTTGATCTTCCGGGACCACTACGTGGAGAACAGCGTGGGCCTGCTGCTCGCCATGGAGCGGGCCGGGATCGCCCCCGAGTGGATCTACGCCCTGTCCAAGGGCGACCGCACGCTGCACCGGGACCGGGTGCACGCGTGGTTCCTGCACCGCGGCTACGCCAGCGACGTGCTGGACAACTCGGTGATCAACGGGACGGCGGACGAGGCCGCCCGGGCCGAGGCGCTCGCCGTCGACGCCCGCGTGGAGGACTTCATCCGCCGGGCGCACGCCGTCGGCCGCAAGGTCCTCGTCATCGACGACGGCGGGCTGCTCGCCCAGGGCCGGGGCAGTGACAACGGCCTCGTCGAGCCGGTGGACGCGGCCATCGAGCTGACCGTCAGCGGCCTCAAACGCATCCACGACGCGCCGGGCCGACTGGCCGTGCCCGTCCTCAACATGGCCCGCTCGCAGCTCAAGTCGCGCCTCGGCTACAACGAGATCGCCGACTCCTGCGTGCGCCGGCTGCGCGCCATCGTGCCCGGTGAGAAGTTCATCGGCCGCCATGTCCTCGTCCTCGGCTACGGCACGCTCGGCAACCGCGTGGCGCACGCCCTGCGCGCGCTCGGCTGTCGCGTCCATGTCGTGGACACCGACATCCTGGCGCTCATCACGGCCGCAGAGGACGGCTTCGAGACGCACCGCACCATCGCCGAGGCGCTCACCGGCCACCGTCCCTTCCTCGTCATCGGCAGCAGCGGCGGCACGGCGATCACCGAGCGGGACGTCCCGCTGCTCGCCGACGGCACGCTCCTCGCCGGTTTCGCGACCAAGGACTTCAGCGTGCTCAGCGAGGGCCGCTGCGGTGCGACGTCGACGCCCGTCCCCTACGTGGGCGTACGCCATCACCTGCCGCACGGCGCGACCGTCACGCTCCTCGGCGACGGCCGCTCGCTCAACCTGTACGAGTACGAGGGCATCGCCAACCGCGGCTACGACGCCTACCGGGCCGGAACCCTGCTGGCGGCCAAGCGCCTGTGCCGGGACGCGGACTCCTTCACCCCCGGGGTGCACCTCGACGTCGTCGACGAACTCATCGACGAGGCCGGCCTCTTCCCCGCGTACTACGACTGCTACCTGCGTGAAGGACGCCCTTCGGGCACCGGGCCGCACGACACCGCGAAACCCGAGGGAGGCGCGTATGTCCGGTAGGACGCATGTGTGCGTCGTCGGCTACGGCGTCGCGGGACAACTGCACCACCGGCTGCTCAGCAGGCTCGGCGTGCGCGTCTCGGTCGTCGACCCGGCCGCCGCCCGCCTCTCGCCCTCCCTGCCCGCGTTCACCCGGATCGAGGACGTGCCGCACCGTCTGCGGGTCGACGTCTGGTCGGTGTGCACGCCCACCGCCGCGCACGTGGAGACGGTCGCCGCCGTCCTGGACCGGGACCCGCGCGCCCGCATCCTCGTCGAGAAGCCGGTGTGCCGCTCCTGGGAGGCTCCCGACCTGTCCGCGCTGCTCGCCGAGTACGACGAGAGCCGCCTGGTGGTCATGAACCAGTACGCGCACGCGGCGGCGCCCGGCATCCTCAAGGCCGCGCGCAAGGAGTGGGCACCGGAACACCCGATCGACGCGGTGCGCATCGCCTTCGGCAAGGACCGGCGCGCGGACATCGCCTCGGGCCGCTTCGTCGACCACGACTACGGCGTGTTCGGCTACGAGTGGCTGCACATGCTCGCCCTGCTCGGCACGGTCCTGCCGCCCGCCGTGCACGACCGCTACCTGGCCACCGACCCCGGCGCCCACGACCTCGGGGTCGCCCACGACCCGGAGCTGACGAGCGTCGCGGCCCACGACCTGACCCGCCCGCGACACGGTCCTGCCGTGGAGCTGTACTCGACGATCGTCGGCCCGCAGGCGGGCCCCGGCTGTCCCGTGCCCGCCTGGTGCCCACGAACGCCCACCGGTGCCGAGAGCAGGCAGCGCCTCGTACAGGTCGACACCGGCCCGGTGTCCTTCAGCCTCGAACTGGATCCGGTCGGCCTGCCCGGCGGCACTCCCCTGCCGCGCAACATGCACCGCCTGACCATGAGCCGGGCCGAGGGCGCCCGCGAGTGGCTCATCCACGACTCGCCCATGGAGAACGCCCTGCGCTGGGCCCTGTCCACGCTCTTCGCCCCGGGCCCGCGCCCCGCGCCGGACCTGCGCGGCATCACCCGCATCAGCCGGCTCGCGGACCGGGCCCGCGCTCAGGAGCAGTTGCCCGTCGGCGCGTCGTCACCGGCGCCCCGAACCCCGACCGTGGAAGTGAAGTCGTCATGAGCAGCGTCTGCCTCGTCATCCCCAGCAACCCCTTCGACCGGTACTTCATCCAACTGCCCCTGGACGCGGTGACCGCCGCCGGTCAACTGCGGGCCGCGGGCCACTCCGTGACCATCTGGGACCAGCGCCTGCAGGACGCTCCGGCCGACGCGGGACCGTTCGACGTGCTTGTCGTCTACAGCGCCATCGCGGACCGGGCCCAGTGCTACCCCCTGGACCTCGGCCCGGTGCGGGCGGCCGTGGAGCGAGCCGTCGCCCGCTTCCCCACGGCCCGTACGGTCGCGGTCGGCCCGCACGGCACCCAACTGCCCGAATCCACCCGCGCCGACCTGGCCGTGGACCACGTGGCCATCGGCGAGACCGACTCGGCGACCGTCGGCGCCGTCGCCGATCTTCTCGCGGGCGTCGAGGACCAGGTCCTGTGCGATCGGAGCACACCGCACAACCTCCTCGACTCCCCGGCCCCGCGCCCGAAGCCCTACCCCGCCATCCCTCTGGACTCCTTCGCCTTCCCCGCCTTCGACCTGGTGCCCACCGCCGACTACACCGCCGAGGTCATCTCCGGCGGCCTGCCGCTGCCGGGCCCGTGCGGAATGGTCCTGGCCGCCCGCGGCTGCACGTACGGCTGCACCTACTGCCACCTGCCGTTCGGCACCCGCATGCGCACCCAGCCCCTGGACCGGGTGGTCGCGGAGATCGACGCCCAGCAGGAGGCGGGCCTGGAGTTCGTGTTCTTCCTGGACTACGTCTTCGGCATCAACCGCGGCTTCTACGGCGACCTGTGCGAGCGCCTGAACGGCCGCGGTCTGGGCTGGGTGGGGCAGACCCGTGCGGAGATGGTGCTCAAGAGCGATGTGACGCAGTGGGCGCGGGCGGGCTGCCAGGGCATGTGGCTGGGCGCCGAGTCGCCCGCGGTCGCCGACACCGGCGTCCACAAACGGGTCACCGAGGAGCAGATCAAGGAGGCGGTCCTGAAGCTGCGCGACGCGGGCATCGTCCCGTTCGCCTTCGTCCTGATGGGCCTGCCGGGCGACGAGGCGTGCATATCGGGCCGACTCGTCGACTGGGCCGCCGAACTGCCCGCCTGGTTCGGCATCAACCAGCTCTACCTGCGTCCTGGCACCACGCTGTACGACCAGCTCGCGCCCGCCCACAACGGCGGCCGGACGCCGACGACCTGGCGGGAGGTGGAAGAGGTCACGCGGCACTACCGCGCCACCTACCCGATCGACCTGGACGCCCAGCAGCAGCGCCTGACCGAGCTGCCGAACTTCCTGGGCAACTCCATCGTCCCGACGGCAGGGTGAGGCACGTGCTCCGCTTCGGCGTCATCGGCTGCGGCGTGCTCGGCTCTTTCCTGGGGCGCCTCCTCACCCACGAGCAGGAGGGCCTGCCCGACACGGCCCGCCTGGTGGCGGTGGCCGGTCGCGATCCGCGGCGCACCAAGGAAACGGCCGAGGCCCTGGGCTGCGATCCGCTGACCGTCACCGACCTCCTCGCCCGGCCCGACATCGACGCCGTGGTGGTCTGCACGCCGAGCGGCACGCACGCCGACGTGGGCGTGCGCGCGCTGCGGGCGGGCAAGCACGTCCTGGTGGAGAAGCCGGTCGACGTCACGCTCGACGCCGCCGACCGGCTGCTCGCCGCCGCCCGGGACAGCGGCCTGACCCTGGGGGTCGTCTCCCAGCACCGCTTCGACCCGGCCGTCCGCCTCGTCAAGTCCGCCGTGGACGAGGGCCGGTTCGGGAAGCTGACCTCCCTGGTCGTCGAGCTGCCGTGGTGGCGCGAGCAGTCGTACTACGCCTCCGGCTCCTGGCGCGGCACCCGGGACCTCGACGGCGGCGGCGCGCTGATCAACCAGGCCGTGCACCTGGTGGACCTCGCCCTGTACCTGGCGGGACCGGTCGCGGAGGTCGCCGCGCACACCGGCCTCCTCGCCCACCACGACATCGATGTCGAGGACGTGGCCAGCGCCAGTCTGCGCTTCACCGGGGGCGCTCTCGGGGTGCTGCTCGCCACCACGGCCGCCTACCCGGGACGCACCGCCCGCCTCGCGGTGCACGGCGACCGCGGCAGCGCGGTGATCGACAACGACGAACTCGTCTACTTCCACGCGGCGCGCGAGGGCGAACGGGCCGCCGCCTACGGCGCGTTCGGGACGGGCAACCAGGTCGCCGACGTGCTGCCGCCGCAGCGAGCCGAGCCTCCGCGCGACCAGGGCGGGCTGCTCTACCGGCCGCACCGCGACCAGCTCGCCGACTTCTGCGCCGCCGTACGCGAGGGCCGCCCGCCGCTGGCCGACGGGGACGGCGCCCGCCGCGCCCTGGAGGTGGTGACCGCTGTCTATGCCTCGGCCCGCACCGGCGCACCCGTGCGCACCGGGCACCCCGCTCCGCCCAGCAGTTCCCCCGCCCCCGAAGGGACCTCGCCATGACCGAGACCGCCGCCTCTCCCCCGCCCGCCTCCCGCTCCACCCGCACCATCGAGCGGCCCGCCACCGCCGACGAGCGCAAGGCCGCGCTCGCCGGGCTCTTCGACCGCAGCGCCCCCACCTACGAGCGGGTCGGCGTCAACCACTTCGCCGACCTCGGCCGACAGCTCGTCGCCCACGCGGACGTGCTGCCCGGCGACCGGCTCCTCGACATCGGGTGCGGCACCGGCGCCGTGCTCGTCCCCGCGGCCCAGGCCACCGGCACCACGGGCAGCGCGGTCGGCGTGGACCTGTCGGCCGGTATGGTCGCGCGCTCCCGTGCGGCGCTGCGCGAGGCGGGCCTCACGCACGCCCACGCCGTGCTCGCGGACGCCGAGACGATCGACTGGAGCGCCCAGGACGGTGTGGTCCCGCCCGCGGACGGCTCGCTGGACGTCGTGTTCGCCGGCATCTCCCTGTTCTTCCTGCCCCATCCGCGTCAAGCCGTGGCCCGCTACCGGGAGTTGCTCGGACCCGGCGGCCGGCTCGCCCTGTCCTGGTGGGGGCGGCCCGATCCCCGCTGGGATCCCGTCTTCGCGGCCAGCGCCCCCTACGGGCGGGGCGGTTCCTCGCACGCGCTGCCCGAGGACAGCCCCTTCCGCTCCGTGGAGGCGCTGCACGCGATGCTGGAGGACGCCGGTTACGCCTCGGCGGAGACCGTCGAAGAGCCGTGCGTGACCCGCTTCCGGGGACCGCACCAGTGGTGGGACTGGGTCTGGTCCACCGCCGGTCGGATGTTCTGGGAGGGCGTGCCCGCCGAGTCGCGCGAGCGGGCCGAGGCCGCGGTCAACGCCGAGCTCGACCGGCTGCGGGCCCCCGACGGAAGCCTCACCACCACCTCGGCGGTGCGCTTCACCGTCGCGCGGGCGCAGCGGTCGCCGGGCACGGGGGCCATGCGGTGACCGGGGGCGGTGACGTGATGCAGGCGGACGCCGTGCCGCGGGCCGAGGGGGTGACGGGGGCCGATGCGGTGACGGGGGTGCACGCTGCGACGGGGGCGGACGCGGCGATGAGGGGGGACGCGGAGTCGAGGGCGAACGCGGCGTCGAGGGCAGGCACGCCCGCGCCCAGCCCGCTCTTCTCCGCGCGATGGCTGCGGTGCGCCGCCGACCTGACGGCCGCCGAGCCGGTGGACGAGGGCTCGGCGGTGCGACTCGGCCTCTGCCTGACCGACGCTCCCGCCGGGACCGCGGAGCGCGTCCTCGTCCAGGCCGACCTGTCCACCGGGCACCTGCGGTTCAGCGACGGGGACTGGGGCGAGCGGCCCGCCCTGGTGCTCACGCTGAGCGTCGCGGACGCCGCCGTGTTCCTCTTCGGCGACGCGGTGCGGCGGGTGCGGCTCTTCGAACGTGACGGGGTGCGCCTGGAGGGGGTGTTCCTGTTCGTCTTCTTCCTGGACCGGATGCTCCAACAGGACCGGACGGGTGTACTGGCGCGGCTGCGCGCGGTGACCACGAGCCTGCCCCCACCCCGGGATGCCGGGCCGCATGCCCGTCGCCCGCACCCGGCGCCGGGCCGCGCCGACGCCGAGGAAGAGGAGAACGAGGAGGAGGCCCGCCGCCAGGCCGAGCAGATCCTGCCACGCGCCCTGGCCGTCCTGCGCGCCGAGCTCGGCCGCAGCACCCCGGGCGCCCAACTCGCCGTCGTCCACCGCGCGTCGGGCACCCGTCTGTCCGTGGCCCTCGGCGACTGCCGCCCCGGCGTCCCCTTCACCCGCGCCGCCCTGCCCATCTGGTACTGCTGCTCCAAGTCGGTGGGCGCCGTGGCCGTGGGGCAGCTGTGGGAGCGGGGCCTGCTCGATCCGATGGCGCCCGTCTCCACGTACCTCCCATGGTTCACCGGCGACGGCCGGGAGACCATCACGCTGTACCAACTCCTCACCCACACCTCGGCCGTGCCCATGGGCCTCGATCCGCTGCACGGCACCATGGCCGCTCCCGTCGCACTGCGCCGTGAACGGCTGCGCACGATGACGGTGCCGCCCGACGCCCGGCCGGGCACCCGGATCGCGTACGCACCGTGGTGGGCGTGGTTCCTGATCGCCGAGGTGGTCCGGGCCCTCGACGGGCGCGACTACGAGCGCTACCTCACCGAGGAGGTCCTCGCGCCCTGCGGAATGGACGCCACCCGGGTCGTGCTCAGCCCACGGGAATACCGCGACACGGCCGACCGGCTGCCGCTCATCCACCTCGCCGGGGGCGGCGCCCCCATCCAGGCCACGCACTGGTACGCCACAGAGGCGTCCTGCACCCGCCCCATCCCCGGACTCAACATCCGCGGCCCGATGTCCGACCTGGCACTGTTCTTCGAGGCCTTGATGGACGGCGGGGAGGGCCTTGCGGGCCGCGTGCTGCGCCCGCAGACGGTCATGGCGCTCACCGCGCGCCACCGGGTGGGCCTCGTCGACGCCTTCGGCAACGCGGACTGGGGCCTCGGCTTCCGCAACGAGTCCCACCACCTGGGCGAGATCTGCACCGCCTTCAGCCACCACGCCTCACTGCGCACCTTCGGCCACTACGGCCTGTGGACCTCGTCGGCCTTCGCGGATCCCGACGCCGGGCTCGTCGTGGCGCTGCACCTCAACGGCAAGACCTGGCAGGAGGAACACCAGACCCGCATGATCGCGTTCGGCGACGCCCTCTACGAGGACCTGGGCCTGACGTAGACCACTGGTTCCTGCTCACCCCGCCACCCCATGAACGGAGTTCCGCATGACCGACACCACCACCCCCGGGGCCGCCACGCCCGGATCGCCGCACGCCATCATCGATCTCGCCGTCGCCTTCTGGAAGTCCAAGGTCCTGCTGAGCGCCGTGGAGCTGAAGGTCTTCGCCGCCCTCGCCGAACGGCCCTCGACAGGTGCGGAGTTGCACACCCGCCTCGGCATCACCGGGCGCGGCGGCGCCGACTTCCTGGACGCCCTGGTCTCGATGGGCCTGCTGGAGCGACGGGACGGCGTGTACCACAACTCCCCGCTCGCCGACCGGCACCTGGACCCGGCCAAGCCCGCCACCGACATCTCGGGCTACCTGGAGTTCCTCAACGCGGGCTTCCCCTGCTGGGCCGGTCTCACGGAGGGGCTGCGCACGGGCGGACGGCTCGACTTCACCCGCGCCCTCGCCGCGTCCGGCAACTCCGACGGTTCCGGCGAGGCGGCGCCGACCGAGCCCTCCCTGGTCGGGGCCGACGCCGACAGCGACACCTTCGGCGAGGCCTTCGCCGCGCCCGACCAGGTCACCGGATTCCTGCGGGCGATGACCGGCTACAGCATGGGCGCCAACCACGCGCTCGCCGAGACCCACGACTGGCGGCGCGTGCGCACGGTGGTGGACGTGGGCTGTGCCGAGGGTTCCCTCCTGGCCCAGATCCTCACCCGCCACGAGCACGTGGAGGGCATCGGCTTCGACCTGCCCGTGGTCGAGGAGGGGTTCACGGCACACACCAAGCAGCTCGGCATCGCCGACCGGGCGCACTTCGAGGGCGGCGACTTCTTCACCGGCCCGCTGCCCACGGCCGACGTCCTCGTGATGGGGCACGTCCTGCACGACTGGGACCTGGACATCAAGAAGATGCTGATCCGCAAGGCGTACGAAGCGCTGCCCGAGGACGGTGTGCTGCTCATCTACGAGTCCCTGATCGACGACGACCGCAAGGACCGCACCACCGGCCTGCTGATCAGTCTGAACGTGTCACTGGTCTCCGCCGGGGGCCTCGGCTACACGGGTGCCGACTGCCGGTCCTGGCTGGAGGAGGCAGGTTTCACCGAGACCTCCGTACGCCATCTCGACGGCCCGGAGTACCTCGTCGCCGGAACCAAGAGGGCCCATTGACGCACAGCGAGCGGCCAGTTGGCTGAGGCACCGGAGGGGCGGCCGGGGCGGGCCGGACGAGCAGTCGGCACCGCGCCCGCCGCCCTCCCCTGAGCGGGAGCACACCCATACCGATGAACCCTCTGAACCTGCCGAGCCGGACGGCCGGCCAGCACGGGCCGCTTCCCGACTTCCTGCCCGCCGAGGCAGACGTGGCGGATGTCGTGTCCGTCATCGCGCCCACGGGCGACCGCATCTGGCTGGTCACCGCCTACGACCTGGGCCGCGCGGTCCTCACCGACGAGCGGTTCAGCCGCGCCGCGGCCGTCACTCCCGAGGCCCCGGCCGTCCACCCCATGCGCCCGGACCCGGCGGCCCTGACCAGTCTCGACCCGCCGCAGCACACCCGGCTGCGGCGCCTGGTGAACCGTCCGTTCACGCCCCGGGCCGTGGCCGGTCTGGAGGAGGGCATCCGGCGGCAGGCCCGCCGCCTCCTGGCCGGGCGGGACCGGATCGACCTCGTCGCGGAGTACGCGATGCCGCTGTCGGCCACCACCATCTGCCGTGTCCTCGGCGTGCCCGAAGCCGAGCACGACCGGTTCGCCGGCCTCGCGGACCGCGCGCTGGGCATCACCACCGGGACCTTCGAGGAGCAGGGCCCGGCCCGGGACGCGCTGCGCGCCTACATCCGCGAACTGATCGACCGGGCCCGCCGCGACCCCGGCGAGCACGTTCTGGGCACCCTGGCCACCGCGTACGACGAAGGCGGCGCACTGAGCCACGACGAGCTGACGGCACTGGTCGAGTTGCTGCTCAACGCGGGCTATGAGACATCCATCGGCCAACTGGGCCTGGCCGTCGTCTCATTGCTCGAACACCCCGATCAGTGGCACCGCTTGGCAACGGCGCCGCACCGCGAAACCGCCGCGGCCGTGGAGGAGCTGCTGCGCCACGCGCCGGTCGTGCCGATGAGCTTCACGCGCGTCGCACGGCAGGACGTGCGGCTCGGCCCGGTCGTGGTACGAGCCGGAGAGGCGCTCGTGGTGTCGCTGCTGCACGCGAACTTCGACGCGCGCGCCCATCGCGACCCCGCCCGACTGGACATCACCCGCTGTCCCGCCCGCCACCTGACGTTCGGCCACGGCGCCCACACCTGCCTGGGCGCCCAACTGGCACGCACTCAGCTCCGCGTGGCCCTGGAGGAACTGGCCACGGCGGCCTCCGGCCTCACCCCCCATATCCCCCTGCCCTCCCTACCCTGGCGCCAGCCCGAGGCAGTCGTCCGGGGCCCGCTCACCCTGCCCGTGAACCTCACCGGATCAGGTCGCTCCTGGGGGCGTCGGTGCTCGTCGCAGCCGTGAACGAGTGGCTGCGACCAGCACCGGCGCAACGGCCCTCAGACGACGTCGAACTCGTTGCCCTCGGGGTCCTGCAGGGCGGCGGCGTAGAGCCCCATGTCCGGCTCATCCTTGATCGACAGCACGGTGGCACCAGCTTTGACCAGCCGTTCCACCGTGGCTTGGACCCGCTGTGCGCGGACGTCCAGTGGCACGTCACGGCCTCCACCGACCTTCAGGTCGAAGTGCCAGCGGTTCTTGGCGGCCTTCTGCTCCGGAACCTGCTGGAACCACACCCTCGGTCCACGTCCCGTGGGATCGATGATCGACTCCGGAATGTCCCCGGCGCCGGTCGGCAACTCCGCCTCGGGCACCCCCGCTGCCGCCCAGTAGGCACGCCACGTGGCATGCCCGCCCGGCGGAGGCTCAGGCACATAGCCCAGTGCCTCGGCCCAGAAAGTCACCATCCTCTGCGGGTCGGAGCAGTCGATCGTCAGCTGCAGTGTCATCTCCATACGCGGAGCCTCTCAGGCAGGTCTGACAGTCGATCCACTTCTGTGCGGCGCAACCGCGCTTCGCCGCGGCGTTCATAGGACGTTGATCAATAAAAGATCGCCCCTTGCCAGTCTTCACCGCGGGCGCGTCCGCGCCCGGAATCGGCATGAAGACTGACAAAAGAAGGGAGCGTCCTGTGCGCAAGAGACGCACGGCGGCAGCCTGGTGCGCGGCACTGGCCTTCGCCCTGCTCGCGACCCCCGCGGTCGCGGCGGACGGCCCGGAAGGGCCCACCAGACCCGACCGCCCTCAAAAGCCACGGCCACCGGCGGCGGCGAAGGCGACCGGCGGGGCGGGGGCCGCGTCGGCGACGGCGGGCACCGAGGCCGCCGCGAGCGAGGACGAAGGGCCGCCGACGGACGGGAAGTTCTACATCCAGAACGTCGCCACCGGCTACAACATCTCGGCGAGCGACAATCCGGTCGCCCCGCACCGCCCCAAGGGCGACGAGGACGAGCAGCAGTGGGAGTTCAGCCGGAACGCCAACGGAACGTACAAGATCAAGAACCCGGACCGGGGCGGGGAGTGCCTCGCCCAGCAGAGCGGCGACCGGCTCGGGGTCGAACCCTGCGGCAACGAGGAGACGGACTGGGAGTTCCGACACCAGAAGGGTGAGCAGTACCGCATCCACGTGCCCGGTTCGGAGCGCAGGCTGCGGGGCGAGGAATACAAGAAGGACGTGGACACCAGCGCTTTCCCTCTCTGGGTGGACGCCGACAATCCGCACACCGACCGGCAGAACTGGTACCTCACCCCGATCAACCCGCCGAAGTCGCCCATGCCGTCGAACCCGAAGTTCGACGACATGTCGTTCCTGACGACACACAACGCGTTCTTCAACTCGGAGGACTCGGAGGGCACGCCGGCGCCCGCCGCGCCCAACCAACCGCACTCCGTGTCCCGCCAACTCCGGGACGGCGTCCGGGCGGTGATGCTCGACGCGTACTACGCCAACGGGCGCGTGCGCTTGTGCCACGGCGGCTGCCTGGGCGGCGGAATCACCCAGACCATGACCTTCTCCAAGATCTTCGAGGACATCGTCGCCTTCATGAAGGAGGACAAGAAGGCGGTCGTCACCATCTTCCTGGAGGACTACACGACGGCGGAGCAGCTGGCCGAGGAACTCGGCGACGACCTCGCCCCCGGCACCGACGCGGCCAGCATGGTCTTCCGGCCCGACGCCGAGGGCGTGAAGGAGAAGGGCTGGCCGACGGTCAAGTCCATGGTCGAATCGGGCAAGCGCCTGTTGCTCTTCACCGGCGACAGCAAGGCGTCCGGTAGCGCCGACGGCAAGAACAAGCTGGGGTTCATGTACGACCAGGACTGGACCGTGCAGAACCACTGGTCGATGGGGCTCGGCATCGGCAACGCCGACTGGAGCTGCTACAGCCGCTGGGGGCATCCGCTCACCCAGGAGGAAACGAACTTCCGCCGCCTGTACGTGATGAACCACTTCCGGTCCTCGCCGATGGCTCCCACCTACCGCAACGACAACGAGAAGCTCCAGAACCGCGCCGAGCGCTTCTGCATGCCCGCCGCCCGCAAGAAGCCGAACTTTCTCGCAATCGACCAGTACAAGGACGGCGACCCCATGGCCGCCGTCAAGGCCATGAACCAGTACACGTACCACGGCGACACCCCCGGCATGGGCGGCACCCCGGAGACCCCTCCCGCCACGGGCAGCGCCGGTGACCCCGTCGACAACGCCACCGACGACCGCACCGCCAAGCCCTCCACGGCCGGCCCACACGAGCAGTGTCGCCCCGAGGGGCTCGCCGCGACGAAGGGCGTCGACACCCCGTACTGCAAGGTGTACGGCGACGACGGGCGCGAGTGGCTCGGCGGCAACGGGCACGACAAACGGGTCGTCGGCTACTTCACCGGCTGGCGCACCGGCGCCAAGGGCGATCCGCGCTATCTGGCGAAGAACATCCCCTGGTCGAAGGTGTCGCACGTCAACTACGCCTTCGCGAGCGTCGACGGCGGCGACAGGATCTCCGTGGGCGACACGGACGACCCGAAGAACCCGGCGACCGGAATGACCTGGCCGGGCGCGCGCGGGGCCGAGATGGACGACTCACTCCCGTACAAGGGCCACTTCAACCTCCTCAACCGCTACAAGAAGAAGCACCCGCAGGTGAAGACGCTCATCTCGGTCGGCGGCTGGGCGGAGACGAAGAACTTCTACACCATGGCCACGAACGCCGACGGCTCGGTGAACCAGGCGGGCATCGACACGTTCGCCGACTCGGTGACGGGCTTCCTCGACCGGTACGGGTTCGACGGCGTCGACATCGACTACGAGTACCCGACCGCGCTGCCCGACAGCGGCAACCCGGCCGACTGGGAACTGTCCAACAGCCGCCGCAAGGGCCTCCAGGCCGGTTACAACGCGCTGATGAAGACCCTGCGCGAGAAGCTGGACCGCGCGGGCGCCGACAAGGACCGCTACTACCTCCTCACCTCGGCGGGCTCCGCCTCCGGCTACCTGGTACGCGGCTACGACGCCGGACAGGCCCTCCAGTACCAGGACTTCGTCAACGTCATGTCGTACGACCTGCACGGCTCCTGGAACAAGTACGTCGGCCCGCAGGCGCCGCTGTACGACGACGGCAAGGACGCCGAGCTGGCCGCCGCGAAGGTCTACGACGAGAAGGAGTTCGACAGGACTGGCTACTTCAACGTCGACTGGTCGTACCGCTACTACCGGGGCGCGCTGCCGCCCGGCCGCATCAACCTCGGCGTCCCCTACTACACGCGCGGCTGGCAGAACGTGAGCGGCGGCACGGACGGCCTGTGGGGCACCTCGTCCCTTCCCGACCAGGACGCCTGCCAGCCCGGCACCGGTGAGAAGGTCGACTGCGGCCACGGCGCCGAGGGCATCGACAACGTCTGGCACGACCTCGGCACCCGGGGCGAGGAGGTCGCCTCCGGGTCCAACCCCTTGTGGCACGCCCGGAACCTCCAGGACGGCATCACCCCCGGCTACCTCCCTTCCTACGTCGACATCGACAAGGAGTCCGGCAAGCTCAAGGGCACGTACACGGAGAAGTACGACGACACCCTCAAGGCGTCGTGGCTGTGGAACGCCGAGAAGAAGGTGTTCCTCTCCACTGAGAACGACGCCTCGATCGACGCCAAGGCGCGGTACGTGAAGGACAACGGCATCGGCGGCGTCATGCTGTGGGAGCTGGCGGGCGACTACACCAAGCGCGCCAACGGCGAGTACGGCATGGGATACGACGTCACCAGCCGCCTGGACGGGGCGCTGCACGGCTCCGGGGGCTACAAGACGGAACGTGCCGGTGACACTGCCCTCCCCGACGAAGTCGTGGACGTCTCAGCCGAGTTCGTGGACTACCCGACGGCCGAGGGCGACCTGTGGCCGATCCAGCCCAAGCTGCGCATCACCAACAACACGGAACGGACCCTCGGCACCGGCACCGAGATCTCCTTCGACCTGCCCACGTCCACATCACCGCTCCTCAAGGACGACGGCTGGTCGGAGCTGAAGGACGCGGTGAAACCCGGCCGCTCCGGGCCCAACGTGGGCGGTCTGAAGGCCGACTTCCACCGCGTGACGCTGAAACTCGGCTTCTGCGAGGCCATCGCGCCCGGCAAGTCGCATGACATCGGCCTGAAGTACTACCTGCCGGTGACCGGCCCCGCGAACATCACCGTGTCGACCGGCGACCACACGTACGGCTCCGTCCAGGACGACCGCAAGGGCGTGCGGAAGGTCGAGCCGGACACCGGTGACGCCAAGGAGTGCGGTGCCCCCGAGTGGCAGCGGGGCTCCGCGCACGGCAAGACGGTCGGCCGGACCTTCGCGGCCTGGGACAAGGGCGACAAGGGCTGGCAGTTCGAGTACCAGGGCAACCTGATGGACCACCACCCCGGCGAGAACCGCGCCCACCTGGTGGAGCCGCAGCCCGACAACCCCAACCAGCTCTGGACCCCACGCGGTGCCGGGAACGGCTGGTACACCATCCAGAACGCGGGCAAGTGCCTGACGGCGTCCGGTGCCCGCGAGGACGTCAAGGTGTCCGGCTGCGACTCCTCAGACAGCCAGCGCTGGCACTTCGTCCCCATCGACCCGGCGACGGGGGCGGAGGGCTCCCCCGCCGCCCCTGCCCACGGCAAGCTCTTCACCCTCCGCTCGGCCGACGGCAAGGACGTCGAGGCCGCCTTCGGCGCCACGACCTCCAGCACCCACCTGTGGGGCGGCGACACCGCCGACCCGGCGACCGGCGCCTACGTCTCCTGGAAGGGGTCGTACTGGGCGGCGTCCTGGTACACGACCGTCGAACCGGGCACTTCGGAGCGGGACAGCCAGGGCAAGGAGGTGTATCCCTGGCGGAAGTTGGGACGGGCGAGCTGATGCTGCCCTGAGGTCCCTGGTTCCCAGGGTGTGAGCCCCGCGAGGGCTCGCGCGTTCTCCCGCGCCCGGCTGAGCCGGTTGCGGGAGAACGTCTGCCGGCGGGAGAGCGTCTACCGGGTGGAGGCGGTCATGCGCCGATGCCCTGGCCGAAGCCGCCGTCCACGGGCAGTTCCACGCCGGTGGTGAAGGTGGCCTCGACAGCCAAGTACAGCGCGGCGGCGGCGATTTCCTCCACGGTGCCTCCCCGGCCCATCGGTGTGGAGGCGTTGCCCTGTTCGATGAACTCGGCGCGCTGTTCCTCGGTCAGTTCGGCGACCCCCATGGTGGGAGTGAGGATGAAGCCGGGGGCGATGGCGTTCACGCGGATCCTGCGGGGGAGCAGCTCTGCGGCGAGCACCTTGGTGAAGGCGGCGACGGCCTCCTTCGCCGCGGAGTAGGCGCTGAGGCCGGGGAAGATCTGGTCGTTGGAGACCGTGGTGAACACGATCGAACCGCCCTCGGACATCAGCGGCGCCAGCCGCTGCACGGTGAAGAAGGCGCCCTTGGCGTTGACGTCGAAGATGCGGTCCCACGACTCCTCGGTGACCTCTTCGAGCGTCTGGAACTCGGCGATGCCCTGATTGACGAACAGGTAGTCGATCCCGCCGAAGCGGTCGGCGACCTGGTCGCCGAGGGCGGCGATGGCGTCGGCGTCCGTGGCGTCGGAGCGCACCGGGTGGGCCAGCGGGGTGTCGAGCGCGGCCTGGGCCTCGGCGAGCCGCTGGTCGCTGCGCCCGGTGTAGAGCACTTCGGCGCCGCGGTCGGTCAGGGCCCGGACGATGGCCCGGCCCATGCCGACGGTGCCGCCGGTGACGACGGCCTTCTTGCCCGTCAGGGCCTTCGGATCGATGGCGGGGATGGTCTGGGTGCTGGTGTTCGTTGTCATGGCCGGTACGCTAAACATTGACGTTGACGTCAGAGTCAATCTTCTGTGCCGGGGGTCACATGTTCATCGGCGAGCTGTCGAGGCGCACCAGCGTGAGCACCCGGGGCCTTCGGTACTACGAGCAGCAAGGACTGCTGCGTCCGCGGCGTCGGGCCAGCGGCTACCGCGAGTTCGACGAATCCGATGTGGCCACCGTGCGCCGGATCCGGATCCTGCTCGATGCCGGGCTGAACACCGACCTGATCCGGGAGGTGCTGCCCTGCATGACTGACGAAGGCGCCATCCTCGCGCCCACCTGCGAGGAAATGGCCCAGGACCTCAAGCGCGAGCGCGAGCGCATGAGCAGTTCCATCGAGCAGCTCCAAGCCGCTCACGCCATGCTCAGCTCGATCATTCACGCGGGCGAGGCCACGACCGCCGGGGCCTGACCGCCGACCGGGGCCTGACCGCCGACCAGGGCTTGACCGCCGACCGGGGCCGGGCGACGACTGGCGCCCGCTGACGGCCGAGGAAAACCATGGACGGACCCGTTGCAGACCACGTAGTGTCTGGCTCCACGCCCTGAACATGGACGGAAGGAGGCGAGTGCCGTGCGGTTCACACCTTTCCAGCGCTCCCTTTTCCGCTGTCCCGGCGTGGTTCTTCAGTTCTGACCGGGAGCGCTCCTAGCAGCCTGTATCCCGGAGGAATCCATGACCGATCTGGTCATCCGCGCGCTCTCGGCGAGCGACGCTCATCTCTTCGACGCACTTTCCGACCCCCTGGGTGCCCGAGAAGCCCATCGGCGTACCCAGTTCCGGCCCGAGTGGAAGCGCGTCGCCCTGCGCGACGGCGAGGTCGTCGCACGCGGCGCCTGGTGGGGCGGCCCCGACGACTCGGAGCCCGTCAACGTCAACTGGTTCGACGTGGCCGAGGGCGAGGAGGAGGCAGGGACCGAACTCCTGCGCTCCGCTCCCTGGCAGGTCGAACTCGAAATCAACCTGCCCGGCGACTGGCGGGACAAGCCGGACCTGCGTGCCGCCGCAGAGGCACGCTTCGCCGCGGCACAAGCCGCCGGGTACGAACGCCTGGTGGAACGCTTCCTGTACCGCTGGACCCCGGAGCGGGGTCTGCCCGAGCGGCCCGGACGGCTGCGCTTCGGCGCCGAACCCGACGACGCCGTGTTCTTCGACGCGTTGCGCCGCATCCACTCCGTAACCCTGGACGCCCACGCGCTCAAGGCCATCGAGGAGGGTGGCCTCGACCAGGCCGCCCAGGAGGAACTCGACTTCTTCCACTGGTGCCCCTCCCCTCGGGAGTGGTGGCAGGTCGCGCACACGCCCGAGGGTGACCTGGCCGGCATCCACATCCCGGCCCACAACCCCTCCGGCCCGACCATCGGCTTCATCGGAGTCGTCCCGGAACAACGCGGGCACGGCTACGCCTACGACCTCCTCACGGAGTGCACCCACTTCCTCGTCGAGCAGGGCGCAGAGTTCATCAGCGGCGCGACGGACCATGGCAACTTCCCCATGGCGGCGAACTTCGCCAAGGCCGGCTTCCCCGTCGTCAGTGAACGCATCAACTTCCACCTGGCGGGCCGAGCGGCCTAGCGAGGGGTAGCACGCGGCGAGGGGCCCGGACCGAGGGCAGGTCCGGGCCCCTCGTCAGTGGCGTACCCCGCCACCGAGAGCCCGCCGCGCCTCGGCCCACAGCCGTTCGAACTCCTCCGCAGAGACCTCGACCGCCTGCGGCTGGTCCTGCCAGCCGTCTACGTAACCATGTCGTCGTGCCGCCATCCTCACCCACGACCTCGACCGACCACAGAGAAGGCGGCCGGATACAGTGCGGTCGACGCCAGCCTGGTTGTTCGAGAAGGAGGGGAAGCGTGACCGGCACCAGCGAAACCCGAACCGCCGACAGTGCAGCGCACGAGACTCGGCCGAGCCGACTGCAGCGCCTGATGCGCTATCTCCCCCTGATCGCCCCCGTCCTGCTGTGGACCGTGCCCTGCTGGATGCTGCTGCACACCGGCCAGCACTGGCCGCTCCCCGTCACCCTGGCCGGCACCACCCTGTTCGCCCTCGGTCTGATCGGCATGCCGCTCGCGATGATGCGCGGCCACGGCCGCCGCCAGCAGGACTGGGCGGCGATCATCGGGGACACCCTGCTGGGCGCGATCTGGACCCTGTTCACCTGGTCCGTTCTCCTCGGCGCCTTGCTGCGGCTCGCCCTGGCCGTGACCGGTGTCGGCGACGGCCAGGACCGGGCCCGGACCGTCACCTGGGCGGCCCTCGGCACAACCGCCGTGCTGCTCGCCTGGGGGTACGCCGAGGCTCGCCGGGTCCCGCGGGTACGCCGCCTCGACGTGCGACTCCCGCGCCTCGGAGCCGGGTTGGACGGCACGCGCGTCGTCCTCATCACCGACACCCACTACGGCCCGCTCGACCGTGCCCGCTGGTCGGCGCGGGTCTGCGAGACGGTCAACACCCTGGAGGCCGACCTGGTCTGCCACACCGGGGACATCGCGGACGGCACGGCCGCACGCCGCCGAGCCCAGGCCGCCCCGCTCGGCACCGTGCGGGCCACCCGGGCCCGGGTCTACGTCACCGGCAACCACGAGTACTACAGCCAGGCCCAGGGCTGGGTCGACCTGATGGACGAGCTGGGCTGGGAGCCGCTGCGCAACCGCCATCTGCTGCTCGAACGCGGCGGCGACACCCTCGTGGTCGCCGGCGTGGACGACGTCACCGCCGAGTCCTCCGGCCTGCCCGGCCACCGCGCCCACCTCACCGGGGCCCTGCACGGCGCCGACCCCGACCACCCCGTCCTGCTCCTGGCCCACCAGCCCAAGTTCGTCGACCAGGCGGCGGCCGGCGGCGTCGACCTCCAGCTCTCCGGCCACACCCACGGCGGCCAGATCTGGCCCTTCCACCACCTGGTCCGCATCGACCAGCCCGCGCTGGCGGGCCTCAGCCGCCACGGCACCCGCACCCTCCTCTACACCAGCCGCGGCACCGGCTTCTGGGGCCCGCCCTTCCGCATCTTCGCCCCCAGCGAGATCACCCTGCTCGTACTCCGCTCCCCGCACGGGCCCACCTCGGCGTAGCGCGGGCCGGGCCGCCGGTTCCGTCAGCCGAGGCCCCGAGGAGTGTGGAAGCGCACCTCGGGGTACCGCGCCGACGGCCCTTCAAGGAGCGGCGTCTCCCGGCCCCGCAGGTGGGTGTCGAGGAACGCCGTGACGTAGCCGCGGACGATCGCGTCGCTGCGGTCGCCGTCGAGGTCCTGCAGCGGAATGTCGAACTGCTCGGCCAGCGACGCCAGGTCGGTCAGGGAGTTGTGCTCGATGCCGTCGACGGTCAGCCAGCGCTTCCAGCCCGTCAGTTCGGTCCAGGTCTCGTCCCAGGTTCCGTCCGGCCCGCCGGGTACGTGACTGGGCCTGCCCAGCATCAGCAGCGGCCGGTCGACGGGGATGTCGTTGGGGAAGTGGTAGTTGCCGTCCATGTTGACGGCTGCCTTGATCCGGGTGTCGCGCAGCATGGCGGGGATCGTGCTGAAGCCTCCGGCGGAGTGGCCGGCCATCGCGACGCGGCGGGTGTCGATCCGGGGGCCGCCCTTCCGGAGCAGGGCCCGGTGCCGGGCCTCGGCCGGGGCCGGGCCGGAGGTGTCCCGCGCGGCCCTGCCTGTCAGCTTGTCGAGGACGAAGGAGACGTCTGCGGCGCGGACGGCCCCCACTTTGGGATAGTCCCTGTTCGCGCACGCCACGCAGGACGTGGTGCGCCCGTCTGGGAAGGAGATGCCGTCGGCTTCGTAGTTGTGCCCGACGGCGGCGACGACGTAGCCGCGGCTGGCGAGTTCCTCGGCGAGTCCGGTCAGGGTGGCACGCGGCATCCCGAATCCGGGAGAGAGCACGACCAGTGGCAGTCCGCCGGGCGCGGGGGCCGGTTTGGCGCCCACCGTCGCGTGAGTCGTCACCTCGCTCAACGCGGTGGGCGGGACCGGTATCCGATTGGCTGCGACGTACCGCTTCGACTCCTCCGCGGTCATGTACGGCGCGGGCGTGCCCGAGGGCTTCCTCGCCGGGTACCAGAGGGACACCATCAACTCGCGGCGCTCCTCGGGCACCCAGGGGTCGGCCCGGTCCGCGTCCTTGAGATGCAGGGTCGTCAGACCCACCGGCCTGTCGCCCGAAGGCTCGGGCAGGGCGGGTGCGGTCCGATCCGGTGGCGCGGGCGATGCTGTCTCCGCGTACGCGACGGTGTCCGTGTACGCGGCGGCGCCGCCCCCGACGGGGACTCCCTCGGTGGAGACACCTCCGGCGGAGACACCTCCGGCGGGGACACTTCCGGCGGAGACGAGCAGAGCCACGACGGCTGCCGCACCGGCGAGGGGCGCACCATGCCTTGCCTTCATGTCGGTCGCTTTCTGTCGGTGGTTCGGTCCGGCACGCAGGACGGGCGTGCCGGACCTTCGCAGGCCTTGCACGCTAGGAGCCGGACCCCGCGCGCGTCGTCGGCCCGGGGGTGACAACTGGCGACCGGTGCTGCACCTGTGCGACGACAGCCAGCGGTGACAACGGCTCGCGCCGCCCGGCGTCGACAGCCGGAGGGTCAGGAAGTCGGTGCCAGCGCGCGCAGCAGCATCGGCAGGGATTTGTGGAACTCCCTTGCCCAGTAAGGCGGGGAGTGTGTGCCCGCGTAGAAGTGGGTGGTCACCGGGACGCCGACGGTGTGCAGGCGGTCGGCGAGCGCGCGGGACTGACGAGCCATGAGTGTCTCGGTCGGGGAGACGGCGTCCTCGGGGAACGGGTCCGCGGGGTCCTCGAGGCCGGGGATCACCGGGTCGGGCTCGACGCCGGGCGGGTCCAGCGGGCCCTCGGTGCCGTCACCGGCGGCGAGGTGGACAGGGATGCCCCGCAGGCGTTCGGCGAGGTAATAGGGGTCGTGCGCCTGCCAGTTGGCGCGGTCGGTGACCGGATCGCCCCACAGGGCACGCCAGTCGAGCCCGAGGTACGTCATCGCGGCCCTGATCGCGTGCGTATGCCGCGAAGGGTGTACGAAGCCGCTGTAGCTCGCGACCGCGCGGAACAGTCCCGGGTGACGTGCCGCGTACGACAGGGCCCCGAATCCGCCCTGCGACTCGCCCGCGGCCACACGACGCGTCCCGGCGCCGTAGCCGCGCTCCAGGAGAGGACGCACCTCGCCCAGGTGGAAGGTCTCGACGGCGGGCGGGCCGCCCTCGCCGCCGTTGAACCAGTCGGTGTAGAAGCCGAACAGCGGCATCTCGGGCATGACGACCAGAACGTCGCGCAGCGCGGGCAGCTCCTGGATGCGGGAGGCGTAGTCCTCCGTCCAGGCTTTGTAGTTGCCGTCGCCGCCGACCAGGAGATAGAGCACGGGCCAGCGGTCCTGGGGCCGACGCCGCTCCCAGCCGTCCGGCGTGAGCAGCCGGACCTTCGCGTCGCGTCCCAGCGCGGGCGAGGACACGGTGAGATCGCGCAGGCGCGGACCGAGGCGCCGCTCCGCGACGACGCGGGCACCGTCAGGCGCGGCCGTTCGCGCGCTCGCGGCCGCGTGCTCACCCGCGGCCGGGGCGGCTCCGGCCGGGCCGGGCAGGAGAAGGACGACGAGGGGCAACAGGGCCAGCAGGGCTGTGAGTTGAGGCTTCTTGCGCATGATCGTGACCGTTCGGTGGTGGTGGGAGGGGCAGGTGGGTCAGGCGTCCCGTCGCCGGTTCGCTCGGTGGGTCGCATCGCCCCGGTCATGCCCTCGACGCTAGGGAGGCCGGGGCGGGGCGGCATCCGCCGCCGGGAGTCGGGCGGTACTCCCGTGGGAGTAGTCGGCATCAGTGGCGAAGGTCAGCGACCGTCGAACCCGCAGCCGACCCTGAGACGCCCCCGAGGCGTCCCCCATCTCTCCCTGACGCGCCCCCGAGATGTGTCAAGAATCTTTGACAGGTCCTCTCGGGGCATGTCAGCTTTTCTTGACAGGAACAAGGGAGAGAGGCCGTGATGGCCGAGGAGCAGGCTCCGGAACCGACGGGCGACAAGCTGCTCAAGGTGCTCACCGCCCTGGGCAATCCGCACCGGATGCGGATCGTCGCCGCGCTCACCGCCCGCCGGAACTACGTCAGCGCACTGGCCCGCGAGATCGGCATGGGCCGTCCGCTGCTGCACATGCACCTGAAGCTGCTCGAAGGCGCCGGTCTCGTCGTCGGATCGCTGGAGGCGGCCGACGACGGCAAGACGGTGAAGTACTTCGAAGTAGCGCCGTTTCTCTACGAGTTGACCCCCGATGTCATCCACGAGGCGGTACGGACTCTCACCGACACGCGCGAAAGCCGGGCCAAGGCCGACGAGACCACGAACACTCCGAACACCACGAAAGAGGAAACGAAGTGAACGGACAAGGGGCGACGCTCGCCGCCGAATCCGACCTGGTGGGGGCATGGGTCGGCGGGATCGGCGCGGGCGGGTTCTTCCTCCTGCTGATCGTGATCGTCTGGCAGCTCGCCGCCACCTGGCGGGCCCGGATGCTCGCTGCCCGCGAGGAACAGTACAAACAGCTCGCGGCGAAGTACGCACAGCTCCTCGAGGACAACGTGGAGCTGCACCGGCGTTCGACCGAGGAGATGCGGCAGACGCGCGAGGAACTGGCGCAGACCCGCCTCGCCGTGACCTCGATGGAGAAGATGATGCGCGAGATCGAATAGACGCGGCACCCCGCGGTACGGCCAGGAGCGGCAACTCCCGGCCGTACCAAGGCGGAACACACCCCGGGGCAAAGGCCCCGGACCGACATCACCACCCGGACGCCACGGCAGGTCGTCACACCGCAGACGCCGTGGCGCGGGTCCCGTGCGCCTCGTGCCGGTCGGTGACCGGCGGCGCGCTCCACATGAAGGAGACTACTCATGCGTCCGCTGCTCCAGCGCATCGCCGGTGCGCCCGCCGGACAGCGCTCGAAATGGCTGGTCCTCGCGGCCTGGCTGATCCTCGCCGTGGCGCTCGGCCCGCTGGCCGGAAAGCTGGGCGAGGTCGAGGACACCAGCGCCAACGCGTTCCTGCCGCGCGGCGCGGAGTCCGCGAAGGTCAACACGGAACTGGAGGAGTTCCGCGACGACCCGGTCATGCCCGCGGTCGTCGTCTACACCGGCGCCGGAGCCGACGCGGCCGCCACCGCCGACCGGTCCGCGTTCGCGAAGCTCGCCGCCGCGGGCGAGGAGGTCTCGCGGCCGCTGCCGTCGGACGACGGCGAGGCCCGCATGGTCGTGGTCCCCCTGTCGACGGAGGACGACGACCTCACCGACAAGGTCGAGGACCTGCGCGACATCGCGGGCGCGAACGCACCGAAGGGCCTTGATGTCGAGGTCGGCGGTCCGGCCGGCTCGCTCACCGACGAGGTCTCGGTCTTCGACAGCCTGGACTCGACCCTGATGATCGCCACCGGCATCGTCGTCGCCGTCCTGCTCCTGATCACCTACCGCAGCCCTGTCCTGTGGCTGTTCCCGCTGCTCGCGGTCGGCTTCGCCGCCGTCCTCACGCAGGTCTGCACGTACCTCCTCGCCAAGTACGCCGACCTGCCCGTGGACCCGCAGAGCGCGGGCGTGCTCATGGTCCTCGTCTTCGGCGTCGGCACCGACTACGCGCTCCTGCTCATCGCCCGCTACCGCGAAGAGCTGCACCGCCACGAGGACCGGCACACGGCGATGCGGATCGCCCAGCGCCGCTCAGGACCGGCGGTCCTCGCGTCGGCCGGAACCATCGCCGTCGGCCTGGCCTGCCTGGTCTTCGCCGACATCAACTCCTCGCGCTCCCTCGGCCTGGTCGGCGCGGTCGGTGTCGTGTGCGCCTTCCTCGCGATGGTCACCGTCCTGCCGGCACTCCTTGTCGCCGCGGGCCGCTGGGTGTTCTGGCCGTTCGTCCCCCGCCACGGCACGCCGGCCCGCAAGGAACATACGGTCTGGTCGCGCGTCGGAGCCGCCGTCGCGCTGCGCCCCCGCTGGTCCTGGCTGATGTCGGTCGCGGTCACCGGGGTCCTGGCGCTCAGCACCTTCGGCATCAACCTGGGCCTGACACAGGCCGAGATGTTCCAGGACAAGCCCGAGTCGGTGGTCGCGCAGGAGAAGATCTCCGCCCACTATCCGTCCGGCGCCTCCGACCCCGCGAAGATCGTCACGAACACGCCGCAGGCCGAGCAGGTGAAGTCGGCCGTATCCCGGGTCGCAGGGGTGGCGCGCGTCGAGGACAGCGCCCGCACGGGCGACGGCCGACTCGCCCAACTCTCCGTGGTGTTGAAGCACACGCCGGACAGCCGGGCCGCCAAGGACACCGTCGACCGCCTCCGGGACGCCGTGCACGCCGTGGACGGCGCCGACGCGCTGGTCGGCGGCACCACCGCGCAGGCCGTCGACACGCAGCGTGCCGCCGACCGCGACCTGACGACGGTCGTCCCGGTCGTCCTGCTGGTCGTCCTGGCCGTCCTGATCTGGCTGTTGCGGGCGCTGATCGCCCCTCTCCTGCTTCTGGCGACCGTGGTCCTGTCCTACCTCGCGGCGCTCGGCGCCTCGAACCTGCTCTTCGAGCACGCGCTCGGATTCGGCGGCGTGGACTGGTCGATCCCCCTGATGGGCTTCGTCTTCCTCGTCGCCCTCGGCATCGACTACAACATCTTCCTGATGCACCGCGTCAAGGAGGAGGCCACCCGCCTCGGCCACAGCCACGGCGTGCTGGAGGGCCTGACCAGCACCGGCGGCGTCATCACCTCCGCGGGCGTCGTACTCGCCGCGACCTTCGCGGTCTTCGCGGGCCTTCCGCTGGTGACCATGGCCCAGATGGGCGTGATCGTCGGCATCGGCGTCCTGCTCGACACCTTCCTCGTCCGCACGGTCCTGGTGCCCGCCCTGGCCCTGGACCTGGGCCGCTGGTTCTGGTGGCCCGGGAAGCTGTTCCACGCGTTGGAGCGGCGGCCCGCGGCGCCGAAGGAGGAGAGCGCGGCGCGGGCGACGGTCTGAACGAGCCCGGCGGTCCCGGGTGGTGCGACGTGCCGG
>NZ_JBHXTE010000037.1:0-106239 GCF_042677545.1 Streptomyces sp. NPDC127108
GCCGCGGACGCCCGGCGCCCACTGAACGGAGCGGCCCCGCACGGATTCCCGCCGCGCCCCGCGCGGTCGCTCAGCCGCTCTGCCCCTTCCGCTCCCATTTCGAGGCGTCCCGCCAGCCGTACGAGGGGCGCCCCTCCCGGCTGCTGGTGCGGAACGGCTTGCCCTGGTCGTCGACGAGCAGGACGTTGTGCCGCTTGCCGCTGGACCACTCCAGTTCCACGTACCAACGCACGTCGTGCAGTTCGGTGCTCGCCTTGATGCGGAACACCTCGGAGTCGTTCTCGCTGACCTGGTACGGGAAGTCGCGCTGCCCCGCCCCGGGCGTGACGCGCGGGGCCGCGTCGTCGAGGTCGACGGCGAAGGACTTCGTGGCCGCCCTGCCGCCGCAGCCCGCCCCCATCTGGAAGTCGTTCCAGGCCAGCGGCTCGCCCGTGCTCTGGACCCGGACGTTCATGTCCTGCAGGACGACGGTTTCCTTGCCCGTGCCTCGCACGGTGACCTCGATGTACTGGTCGCCGGACGTGACGGCGCCGAGGTCGCCCACCCAACCCGGTGCGTCCTGTTCGACGGGCGGTCGCGGCACCTCCTCCGG
Source organism: Streptomyces sp. NPDC127108 (assembly GCF_042677545.1). NCBI lineage: Bacteria > Bacillati > Actinomycetota > Actinomycetes > Kitasatosporales > Streptomycetaceae > Streptomyces > Streptomyces sp. NPDC127108. The sequence goes on from NZ_JBHXTE010000037.1 coordinate 593, forward strand.
CTTCCGGTTCACCAGAAAGCTGGGCGTGCAGTCGTCCTCGTACGCGTAGGGCTTGGCGTGGGCTGTCAGCGGCGCGTCGGAGCTCTTGCCGGACTGGTCGGACTGGTCGGACTGGTCGGACTCGTCGGAGTCGTCGGACGGGGAGGTGCTCGGGTCCGGCGCGGAGGCGGGCCCAGCGCTCTGCTCGTGGCCGTCGCCGCCGCCGTTCATGGAGAGGGAGAGGGCGACGGAGCCGATGGCGACGACCGCGGCGACGGAGGCCGCGAGGACGAGGGTCCGGCGTCTGCGTGAGGGGGGGAGGGGGGACGGGGCGGTCACTGGGTCCGGGCCCGAGGCTACCGTTGGGGTGGGCGCGGGTTCGGGTTCGGACTGTGGCTGTGGCTGCGCTTCGGGTTCGGCCTCGGGCGCGGCCTCGGAGGGCTCCGACTTCGACTCCGATTCGGGCTCGGGTTCGGGCTCGGGCTCCTTCCGCCCCCGAGCCGCGTCCGCCAGGATCCACCGCCGATGGACCTCCACCAGCTCCTCCGGCGTCGCCCCGCAGAGGCGCGCGAACCGCTCCACCGGCCCGAAGCCGGTGGGCACCGCATCCCCGTTGCAGTAGCGGTGCAACGTGGACGTGCTCAGGTGGAGCCGCTTGGCCAGCGCCCCGTAGCTGAGCCCGGACCGCTCCTTGAACTCCCGAAGCAGCTCCGCGAGCGACGCCATCTCCACCTGCCTCATTCAAGATCGTGCGTTCTGCCTGCTGTCTTGGGGGCGAATCGCCGCGGATGCCATGATCATCCAGGCATGCCGCCTCCGGTATACGTCCTCAGGAAGGAACAGCAGGTTCCGGGTCCGAGACGCCGAGAGGATCAGCCGCGGTTCCGTCGGTGGTGACGGGGGGGGGGCTGGCGCGAGGGCTCACTGGAGGTCCTTGGATTTCCTGGCCACCAGGAGTGCGTCACTACAACCGGTCTGCAGTGCGCGACAGCCCGCGAGGACCCCGCATCGCGCCGTACAGTCGCAGCACATGACCGGAAGGGCGCATCGCATGATCCATGATCTGGGCGAACTCAGCCGTGTGGGAAGGGCGTTGAACGAAGCTCTGGAGCTGTTCGAGGGCGAGCGGAGACGACTGGAGGAGCTGCACGGCCCGGCGCCGTACGGCGACAGCTCGGCCGGCAGCCCCATGCAGACGATGCACGGGATCGGTGAACTCTCCCGCGGCGTACAGGACACGCTCAAGTACCTCGCCCTGGGCGCCGGATACATCTCGTTCGGCCTGGACAGGCGGGCCGACCACGCGGTGTCGATGGCCCGGAGGAAGCCGGTGGGTGTCCCCTCCGGGGTGGACCGCATGGCGCGCCCGCTCGGTGAGGCGACCGTGCGAGGGCTGGAGATGATCCGCGATCTCGACGCCTTCTTCACGGACGACATCGGCCTCGCGGTGGACGTCGCCCTCTCCGCTCCGGAGGCCACGTACCCACCGAGCGACTGGTCGGTGTACCACCGGAAGGGCCCGTCCTGACGGAGCCGGGCGGCCGACGGGCGGCGCTCACGCTCCGGCAAGGTCAGACAGGAGCCCGGTAGGGGCAAGGGCGCGCGGCCGTAATTCGATTGACCTGGTCACGGAGCGACGTTGCACTGAGGCGCGACACCACGAGCCGTGGTGCGCGTACACCGGGAGGCAGCGGCAGCATGGACATCCGTCCCACGACCGACCAGGACTTCGACCTCTTCGTCGACACCATGTTCACCGCGTTCGGGCGGTTTCCGGAGCCCCCCGCCGACGGCGGCGGACTCTGGTGGGCGGCGCTCGAAATGGACCGCGGCCTGTTCGCCGTGACGGCGGACGGGCGGCCCGTCGGCACCGCCGCCGCGTACTCCTTCGAACTCACCCTGCCCGGTGAGATCCTCGCCCCCGCCGCCGGGGTCACCGCCGTCGGAGTCGTGCCCTCGCACCGACGCCGGGGCGTGCTCAGCGCGATGATGCGGCATCAGCTCACGGAGCTGCGGGCCCGAGGGGAGTTCCTCTCGGTGCTCCTGGCGTCCGAGGCCGTGATCTACCGCAGGTTCGGCTACGGACCGGCGACCCGCACCCAGCGCCTGACGGTGCCGCGCCACAGAGCCGCTCTCGCCGAGCCCCGGGCGCACGGAACGGCCGACGCCACCACGACGGCCCCGGACACCGGCTCCGTCGAGGTGCTGCGGCGCACCGAGTGCGGCGAGATCCTCGAAGAGGTCTACGACCGGTACCGCCGCGCACAGCCCGGCGCCCTGTCCCGGCCGCACCGCTGGTGGTCCCTGGGCGCGGGACAGCCCCCGGTCTCCCCGGCGCCCCGCTACGTCGCCGTCCACCGCGACGCCGACGGCGTCCCGGACGGCTACGCCAGCTACTCGCTCGGCGAACCCGACACCACCCTGACGGTCGACGAGACCATCGCCGTCGACGACGCCGCCTCCACCGCCCTGGCCCGGTACGTCCTCGGCCACGACCTGATCACTCAGGTCGTGTTCAAGCGCTGCCCTCCCGACCACCCGCTGCGCTGGCAGCTCGCGGACTTCCGGGCCGGCCAGGTGAGCGACGACACCGACGGGCTCTGGGTACGGCTCCTGGACATCCCGCGCGCGCTCACCGCCCGTGGCTGGTTCCTGGACGGCGAACTCGTCCTCGACGTCGACGACCCCTTCCTCGGCGAGCACGGCCGCTACCTCCTCACCGTCCAGGACGGCAAGGCCGACTGCGTCCCGACGGACCGGGAACCCGACCTGTCCCTGGACGCGAGCGACCTGGCCACGGTCTACCTCGGCGGCACCGCCCCGAGCACACTCGTCCGGGCCGGACACGTCCGGGCCCACCGCCCGGGCGCGGCCGCCCTCGCCGACGCCCTCTTCCGGGGCGACCGCTCCCCGCACTGCCTGCACTGGTTCTGAGGGCGGCGACGGCCAGGGCCGGGGCCAAGGGTAGGAGTGTCAGTCCCAGGAATTCCTCTCCCTTATCCCCGGCTCGCGGCCGCCGCAGGCTTGGTCCCGGCAACGGATCAAGCACAGGAGGACACGATGCCGCTCACCCTCGACACCTACCGGCTCCTCGGCCGCTCCGGACTGCGGGTCTCCCCGCTGGCGCTGGGCGCGGCGACCTTCGGCACCGAGTGGGGCTGGGGCGCCGAGCAGGACGAGGCCCGCAAGCTGTTCGACCTCTACGTCGAGCGCGGCGGCAACTTCATCGACACCGCGAGCACCTACACCGAGGGCAGCTCCGAACGCCTGCTGGGCGAATTCGCCCGCGACCGCCGCGAGAGCCTGGTCCTCGCGACGAAGTACTCGACGCTGCGCCGGCCCGGCGACCCCAACTCCGGTGGCGGTCACCGCAAGAACCTGTTCGCGTCGGTGGAGACCAGTCTGCGCCGGCTGCGGACGGACTACATCGACCTGCTCTACCTGCACCTGTGGGACGTCACGACGCCGGTCGAGGAGGTCCTGCGCGGCATGGACGACCTGGTCCGCCAGGGGAAGGTCCTGTACGTCGCGATCTCCAACGCCCCGGCCTGGCAGGTGGCGCGGATGCAGACGATCGCCGACCTGCGCGGCTGGTCGCCGCTGGTCGCGCTGCAGATCGAGTACAGCCTGATCGAGCGTGCCGGGGAACGCGACCTGATCCCGATGGCGCGCGACCTGGGCCTCGGGGTGGTCCCGTGGTCACCGCTGGGCGGCGGGGTGCTCACCGGCAAGTACGGCCGTGAGGACCTGACCGCGACGGACGCCGCCGCCGACGGCACCCGCAAGAGCGTCACCATCGCGGGCGGCGCGCTCAGCGAACGCAATCTCGGAATCGTGGACGTCGTGAAGGAGGTGGCCGCGGACCTCGGCCGCACGCCCGCACAGGTAGGGCTGGCCTGGGCCCTGCGGAGTCCGGCGGTGACGGCCCCGATCATCGGCGCCCGCACGCCCGCCCAGCTGGAGGACAACCTCGGCGCCCTGGAGGTCGACTTCACCGCCGCCCAACTGGCCCGCCTCGACGAGGTCAGCGGGATCGACCTGGGCTTCCCGCACGCCATGCTCGCCGGTGACTTCGTCCGCACGCTGGTCCACGGCGACATGAAGGTCGAAACCCGGCGCTGACGGCCGTTCGGACGCCGAGGGCCGTACGACCTCCAGGGCCGTACGACCGCCCCCCGGGCAACGTTCTGCGGGCCGCGTGACGCGGCCCGCAGAACGCGCGGCTCAGTGGTTGTTCGCGCCGTTGCCGGAGAGCGCCGAGATGTCGTCGAGGATGTGCGACCCCGGCTCGTCGCCCTTGGCCTGAGTGGAGTTCTCGGCGCACTGCTGGTTCTGCGGGGCCGAGAGGATCGGGATGTCCTGGACGGCGACCGGGACCAGGAGGCCGACGATGGCGCCCGCGTTCGCCTTGACCGGAACGCCGAGGCAGAGCTTGTTCAACGAGCCCTGGACCGCGGCTCCCTGCGCGCTCAGGTTCCCGTGGGTGGCGCTGTTGCCGAACGCCTGCTCGGCGCCGTTGCCGCTGACGCTGGAGGTGCCGTCGTCGTCGCCGATGGCGGCGGCGCTCCCGGTGGCCCCGGTGAGGGCGATGGCGGCGACGCTGAGGGCGTAGGGGAGGTTACGGATTTGCATGTCACTCCAGTGCAGAGCTTTGGTCAGGGAGACATGAATCAATACATCCTCCAATGCCCCGTGACGGGGGATATTCGCCCATTGGGAGAGTGTCGGCGTCGAGAGGCTGACGGAAGTCACCCCATGTGATGAGGCCGAATGGTTGAGGACGCACGGAGGCGCGGAGGCGGGCTGAGGGCGCCGGGCCGCCGCTCCCGGCGTGTGGGTCAGTCCTGATCGGCGGCTGCGGTCAGGGGTGACACCGGCCGCTCGAAGAACGTCTCGAGGACCACCGTCGCCTGCGTACCGCTGACCCCGTCGATCGCGTACAACCGCCGCAGCACGTCCTGCAGTTGCTGCGTGGTCGACGTCCTGACCTTCACGAGGACCGACGCGCTGCCCGCGATGATGTGCGCCTCGAGGACCTCGGGCAGCGCGGCGAAGCTCTCCGCGGCGTCGCCCATCCAGGAGGTCGAGTCGACGGTCACGTAGGCCAGCACGCCGCCGCCGACCGCCGCCGGGTCCACGTCCGCCGCGGTGCGCCGGATCACGCCGCGCTCGCGCAGTTTCCGTACCCGTTCATGAGCGGCGCCGGCGGAGAGGCCCACGGCCTGGCCCAGGGCGGCATAGGGCTGGGTGGCGTCCTGCTGGAGCCGCTCCAGCAGGACGCGGTCGACGTGATCCATTGCATTCCATTCATAGAGTATTCCTGGTGACCATACTGCATTCTGCGATCTATGCTCATGGCAGAAGCTGCTTCGGTCATCATGTGAGTCACTGTGGAAGGGGGAGGCGCCATGAACAGCGAGCGCCCCGCGTTGTACGAGATGCTCGACGACCGGTTCCGCGCCGGGCGGTGCATGAACGGCGATGACGGGCTCGAAGTCCTGTACACCGGCTGCCGCTGGGCCGAGGGACCGCTCTACGTGCCCGCCTGGCGGCAGGTGGTCTGGAGCGACATCCCCAACGACCGCATGCTGCGGTGGGACGAGGAGACCGGTGCGGTGAGCGTCTTCCGCCGGACCGCCGGGCACACCAACGGCAACACCCTCGACCGCGAAGGCCGTCTGATCACCTGTGAGCAGGGCAACCGCCGGGTGACCCGGACCGAGCACGACGGCACGATCACGGTGCTCGCCGACCGCTGGCAGGGAAAGCGGCTGAACAGCCCGAACGACGCCACGGTGAGGTCCGACGGCTCCATCTGGTTCTCGGACCCTGACTTCGGCATCACCAGTGACTACGAGGGCTACCGCGCGCAGAGCGAGATCGGCGCCAACAACGTCTACCGCCTCGATCCCGGCACGGGCGAAGTGCGGCTGGTCGCCGACTGCTTCGGCGCACCGAACGGCCTGGTGTTCTCGGCGGACGAGCGGCGCCTGTTCGTCTCCGACACCCGGGCGGGCTTCATCCGGGTCTTCGACGTACGCGATGACGGCACGCTGTCGGACGGCGACATCTTCGCGACGGCCGCCCCGCGCGAGGCCGCCCGCTTCGACAACCTCCGCTTCGACGATGCCGGCCGGCTCTGGGCCGCCGCGATGGACGACGGCGTGCACTGCTACGACCCCGACGGCACGCTGATCGGGCGGCTGAACGTCCCCGAGGCGGTCGCCAACATCTCCTGGGGCGGCGCCAAGCGCAACCGCCTCTTCATCACGGCGGAGACCAGCCTGTACTCGGTGGTCACGGGCGTCACCGGCACCCACCCGACCGGACCGGGGCGCCGCCCATGGCTTGACGCGTAGCCCCGGTGACCCGCCGATCGACCCCTCAGGAGCGCGGCGCGCGTGTCTCCCCGCGCACCGGACCCGCCGCCCCGCCCGCCGCCGACACCGCGGCAGCCAGGTCCCAGACGCGCACGGCGCCGTCCCGGTCCGCGCTGAGGGCGACGTCGCGGCCGCGGAGCGTGGTGGTGAGCACGGCTTCCACGGCGGCCTGATGGCCGGTCAGCGGAGCGCCGATCGCCGTGCCTTCGGCGAGGTCCCAGAGGCGCACGGTCCCGTCCTCGGAGCCGGTCACCGCGAGGGGCCGGTCGCCGACGGCGGCGGTGTCCAGGGTCAGGACCGCGCCCTCGTGGCCGCTGATCGGGTCGTGGACCGGCTCGTCGTCGCCGTCTCCCGCCAGGTCCCACACGTACACCTCGCCGGAGTCGGTCGCCGCGACCACGACGGGACGGTCGTCGAGCCGCGAGAAGGAGACGTCCCGGACGTCGCCGTCGCAGGAGTCGAACGACGCCACCTGCTCGCCGCGTGCCAGATCCCATACGTCGACCTGGTCGCCGCCGGACGCGACCAGCGAGCGGCCGTCGACCCAGGCGGTGGCGAGGCTGGTGATGTCGTAGAGGTCATTGGGGACTTCGGCCGGGGGCGTACGGCCGGACGGCTCCCAGAGCAGGAGCCGGCCGACGTACTGCGAGCCCGTGACGAATCGCGGCGGGCCGTCGCCCCGCACCGTGGCGATGGCCCCGAGGTAGGGCTCGTCGTAGGTCGCCCCGCGAAGGAGCTCGCCGGTCTCCAGGTCCCAGAGCGCGGGCGCCTGTTCGTCGCCGCCCGCGGCCAGGACCACGCGCCCGTCGCAGACCGCCGCGGCCACCTTGTCGATCTCGTTCTCGGCATCCGGGTACTGCGCGGCGAGCGGATCCCCGGTGAAGGCGTACGTCAGCTGCCGCTCGTGCCAGACGTCCCGTGAAGGGTCCCAGGTCCACACGGTTCCCCCGGAGTCGGCGCACACGACCTGGGGGCCGGTGCCCGTCTCCACCACCGCGATGTCCTTGATCGCGGCGGCGGACGGTATGTGGCTGGTCAGCAGCAGTGGTGTCTCATGCATGCGAGGAAGGTAGGCCAAGGCTCTGACATTCGGGCTCAGTTGGAGGAGATCGTCCGGGCGCTGTCCGTCGTCGCTGGCGCGGTGCCGCGCCGCCGCGTCGCGACCTGCCCCGTCGCACCCGGTCCGGCCGGGGAGCTTCCGCCGGTCCCGCGAGTGGTGGCCAGGGCGACGAGGAGCCCCAGCGCGGTGACACCGGCCGCCGGTACGCCGAGCCACACGGGGGAGACCGACTGCTGCGCGAGTCCGCCGAGCGCGCCGCCCAGGGCGACGCCCACGTAGATCGCCGAGGCGTTGAGGCCGAGGAGCACCGGTGTGGCCGCCGGGGCGTGGGCGATGAGCCGCTGCTGCTGCGGGACCACCGGAACGCCCGCGCACAGGCCGAGCGCCGCCGTCCACACGAAGGCGGTCCCCAGGGTCTCCACGGCCGCGCGACCGGTGGCCAGCACGACGACCGCGGCGGCGAGACTCGCGAGCAGGACCCGTTCGGGCCGATGGCGGTCCGAGAGCCGCCCCGCGAGCAGGTTGCCGCCCAGGACCCCGAGCCCGAACACGAACAGCACGGCGGTGAGCGTGGCCTCGGAGCCGTCCGTCACCCCGGCCAGCGCGGCCGCGATGTAGGTGTAGAGCAGGTAGGTGCCGGTGAGGGCGAGCATGGTGACGGCGAGCACCCCGAGCACCCACCGGTCCTTGAGCGGGGCGAGCCGCGCCCGGAACGTGGCGGCGGGCAGCGTGATCCGCGGAATGCCGAAGGCGATGCCGAGCATGGCCACGGCCCCCAGCGCGGCGACGGCCCACAGCGTCAGATGCCAGTCGCCGCGCCCGATGAGGGTGCCCAGCGGGAGGCCGATCGCGCTGGAGAGCGTCAGCCCGCCGAGCACGAACGCGAGGGCCCGGCCCCGGCGTTCCGGCGGCGCGACGGCCACCGCCGCGCTGGAGGCGGTGGAGGAGATGATCCCGGCCCCGGCCGCCGTCACGACACGGGCGGTCATCACGGCGGCGTACGAGGTGGCGAGGGCCGTGGCGGCGTTGCCGAGGACGAAGACGCCGAGGGCCAGGAGCAGGGCGGTGCGCCGGTCGAGGGCGCTGGTGGCCCAGCCGAGGACCGGGGCGGCGACCGCGAGGGTCAGCGCGAAGACGGTGACGAGCTGTCCGGCCGTCGGAACGCCGACGTCCAGGTCCTCGGCGATGGCGGGGAGCAAGTCCGGCGATGACGAAGCCGTCGGTGCCGACGGCGAACGTCGCCAGGGCGAGGGGCAGAAGTCGTTTGTACATGGGCCGTCCAATCCGCTGCGCGATGCGTCGAGGCGCTGTGACGCGCCACAACGTAACCAACGCATGGATACTTGTCCATGTATCAATGTGTGGGCTAGCCTGGTCGCCGTGAAGCTACGGACAGGCCGGTCATGCGCACGTTGACGCAGCCGACGAAGGACGAGATCAAGCTCGTCGAGATCCTCCACGCGCTGGCGGATCCGGTCCGCCTCGCGATCCTGGCCCGCCTTGCCGAGAGCGGCCGGGAGAGCTGCTCGGGCATCAGCGAGACCATCGACGTCCACCAGACGACGATGTCCCACCACTACCGCGTGCTCCGCGAGGCCGGGCTGACCTGGACCACGGTGGAGGGCCGGTCACGGTATGTCAGCCTGCGCCGCGACGACTTGGACGAACGCTTCCCCGGCCTGCTCGACGCCGTGCTCACCCCCCTCCGGTCGGACTGACCCGCAGGCGAACCCCCTTACTTGCAGAGCGCCGTCCGCACGGCGGCCTTCATGTCGTCGCTCTGCGCGTCCGTGCCCCCCGGGTCCACGTTCACCATGACCGTCGCCTGCCTGCCCCGGACCGTCGCCCCGCTCACCGTCTCGTAGCCGAACATGTCGCCGCTGTGCCCCCAGTAGAGGCCACCGCAGGGCAGGGGCCTGCTCTCCAGGCCGAGGCCGTACGCCCGGCCGTCCGGGTTGCCGGTCGGGCGGGTCCGCATCATCTCCCGGAGCTGGGCCGGGCGGAGCAGCCCGCCGCGCAGGAGCGCGTCCAGGAACCGGTTGACGTCGGCACCGCTGGAGATCATCTCGCCGCCCGCCCCCGCGACCGAGGGGTTGATCGCGGTGAGGTCCACGAGCGGCGCGTTCGCGCCGGGCCGTACGTACCCGCGCGGATGCGGACCGGGAATCGCCGACGCGTCCCCCGGCACGTACGTCTCCCGCAGGCCGAGCGGCTCGATGACGCGGCGTCGGATCTCGTCGCCGTACGGACGGCCTGTGACCCTCTCGATGATCATGCCTGCCAGGAGGTAGCCCGTACTGGAGTAGCGCCAGCCCTTGCCCGGCTTGAAGGTCGGGGGGTGTGCGAGCGCGGTGTTCACGAGGTCGCGCGTGTCGTGGTGGGCGAGCGGGTTCTTGAGGATGTCCTGCGGCTTCAGATGGTCGAGGATGTCGGGTACGCCGCTGGTGTGCTGCAGGAGCTGACGGACCGTCATGAGGCGGCCGTCGTTGCCGTGTCCGCGTACGACACCGGGCAGGTAGCGCTCCACGGGCGCGTCGAGGACCACGCGCCGCTCTCCGGCCAGCTGGAGCATGACCGTCGCCACGAACGTCTTCGTCATGCTGCCGATCCGGAACCTGCTGTCGCCGCGCACCGGGGCGTGGCTCTTCACGTCCGCGACACCGCTGGTCAGCACCGTGCTGCCCCGCCGGTCCCGCATCGCGACGAGCGCCCCGGGCCCGCCGTCGACCGTGGTCAGCCGCCGCAGGATCGCACGCAGCCGGGCGTGTTCGGCGGTGTCGGCGGGGGTGGCGGACTCGGCCGCGGCGACCGGGGCGGTGTCCTGTCGCTGCGGCAGGCCGCCGGCCGTCAGCGTGCCCATCGCGACACCGACCGCCACGGCCACCGTGATCGCGCCTCGCAACGTATGTCTGTGCTCGCTCACTTCTGCTCCCTTGGTCGGCGTGAGGGCGGCCATGGAGGGACTGAGGTGCGTGCGCTCCATGTGCCTGCCGTCCCACGATCTCCCCGGCGAGGACGCGGCGCGATGAGGCGACCATCCGGATCGGTGCGGGGGCTAGCCCCAGTCCGCGGGGCGACCCTGTCCGGGGATCCCCGACGGTGCCGTCGCCTGCTCGCGCAGGGCCTCGATGAACGTCGTGAGGTGGGGGCGGTCGTGACGGCGGTCGATCGTGGCGACCCCGATGTACCGCATCGGAGCCGGGTGTTGGACCGGGACGGCGCGCAGACCCGGCACCGCGGGGACGAGCGCGATGGAGGGGATCAGGGAGATGCCCATGCCCGCGGCGACGAGCGAACGGGCGAAGAAGTAGTCGGTGGTGGTGCCGCGCACGTCCGGTTCGAAGCCCGCCTGTTCGGCGTAACGGCGCAGATGTGCGTCGGTCTTGAGGCAGCCGAGCACCCAGGGCTCCGCCGCGAGTTCGCCGATGTCGAGCGACGCCCGGTCGGCGAAGCGGTGCCCTTCGGGCATCACGACGTGCAGAGGATCCTCCAGGAGCGGGGTCCACCGCAGGCTGGAGGACGAGCCCGGTCCGACGGGCAGAGGGCCGTCGAAGTGGTAGGCGAGCGCGAGGTCGACGGCGCCCTGGCGGACCAGGGGCAGGGTGACTTCGGGCTCGCCCTCCCTGATGTGGAGCTGGGTGTGGGGGTGGGCCGCCGTCAGGCGGGGGAGCGCACCGGGCAGGAGGTGCTTGCCGCCGCTGGTGAAGGTGGCGACGGTGAGCTGGACGCGGCCCGTACGGAGCCGCTCGACCTGCTGCTTCGCCTGTTCGAGTTCGGCCGCGACGGACTCGGCGGCCCCGACCATGATCTGGCCCGCCTGGGTCAGGGTCACCCCGCGCGTGCTGCGTGCCACGACCGGGGCGCCGAGGCTGCGTTCGAGGACCGCCACGTGCTGGGAGACGGCGGAGGGCGTGAGACGGAGGGCCGCGGCGGCCCTGCTGAAGCTGCCGTGGTCCGCCACCGCCCGCAGGACGCGGAGCCGCTGCACATCGATCAACAGTTTTCCTTAAAGCGCTTCCAGTAAGCCGTCACTTCTGCTGATGACAGTAGGTGTCCAAAGTGGGGGCATGCAAAGGATCTGCGTCATCGGCGGAAGCCGCTACTTCGGAAAGCTCCTGGTCGAGCGCCTGCTCGCGGACGGCCATCAGGTCACGGTGATCAACCGCGGCTCCGCCCCGCCGCCCGCCGGGGCCGAGCACCTCGTCGTCGACCGCGACGACGAAGCGGCCCTCACCGCCGCGCTCGGACCGCGCACCTTCGACGCGGTCGTCGACCAGGTCTGCTACACCCCCGTGCAGGCCGCGATCGCCGCCCGGGTCTTCGCCGACCGCACCCGGCGCTACGTCATGACCTCCACGATCGAGGTCTACGACCCGGCGACCGCCGCCCTGCCGACGCTGCCGGTGGGCACCCCGGTGCCCGAGGCGCACGTCGACCCGCGCGCCTGGCAGGTGGCCATGGACCTGCCCTGGCACGACGAGGCGTACCTGGAGGCCCACTACGCCGAGGGCAAGCGCCAGGCGGAGGCCGTCCTCACCCGGGAGAACGGCTTCGCGTTCGCCACGGTGCGCAGCGCGCACGTCCTCGGCGGCGGCAGGCAGGAGTTCACCGGCCGACTGGCGCACTACACGGAGCGCGTCGCCCGGGGCGAGGCGATCGCCGTGCACGCCGACGCGCTGCCGACGGTGTTCATCCACCACGAGGAACTGGCGGACCTGCTGCTGTGGGCGGCCACCGCCACCGGATTCACCGGCCCGGTCAACGCCTGCTCCGACGGGCGGCTCGACGTGCGCGACCTGACCGCGATCGTCGCCGCGCGGACCGGCCGCGAGCCCGTCCACGAGACCGTCGCGCCGGGCGGCACCGCCTCACCGTTCTCCTTCGACCGCCACTACGCCATGAGCAACTCCCGCGCGAAACAGCTGGGCTTCACCTTCTCGCGTACGACCGACTGGCTCCCCGGCGCCGTCGCCGAAGCCCTCGCCGCGTCCACCGCCCCCACTGCCTGAGGACCCGAACCGCCATGCGACACCGCTCCATCGGAGACACCACCGTCAGCGCCGTCGGCCTGGGCGCCATGCCCTTGTCCATCGAGCACCGCCCGGACGAGGCACGCGCCATCGCCACCGTCCATGCCGCCCTCGACGCCGGTGTCACGTTCATCGACACCGCCGACAGCTACCACTGGCACGCCGACGAGGTGGGCCACAACGAACTCCTGATCGCCCGCGCCCTGGCCCGCTACGGCGGCGACACCTCCGCCGTCCTGATCGGGACCAAGGGCGGTCGCGGGCGCCCCGGGGACGGCAGTTGGACCGTGACCGGCACCCCGGCACACCTCAAGCGTGCCGCCGAGGCCTCCGCCAAGCGGCTCGGCGTCGACGCGATCGGCCTGTACCAGTTGCACAAGCCGGACCCGGCCGTGCCCTGGGAGGAGTCCGTCGGTGCCCTGCGCGACCTGCTCGACGCGGGCACCATCCGGGCCGCCGGCATCTCGAACGTGTCCGTCGGCCAGATCCGCCAGGCGCGTCGGATCCTCGGCGACGGACTCGTCTCGGTGCAGAACCAATACTCACCGGCGGTCCGGGACAGCGAGCCTGAACTGGAGCTGAGCGCGGAGCTCGGCCTGGCGTTCCTGCCGTGGAGCCCCCTCGGCGGCATCTCCCGCAGCTCCCTCGACGGCCCCTCCGGCCCGGCCGGCTCGTCTTCCTCGGTGGGCACCGCCTTCCACCGTGTCGCGGCCGAGCACGGCGTCAGCCCGCAGCGGATCGCCTTGGCGTGGCTCCTGAGCCGCTCCCCGGCGGTGATCCCGGTGCCGGGCGCCAGCCGCCCGACCTCGATCGCCGACTCGGCGCGGGCCACGGAACTCACGCTGAGCCCAGAGGAGTTGACGCGGCTGGGGGAGGCGCTGCCGTAGGGCGCCGTCACTTCGGTTGCGGACCCCGCTCCAGCAGTTCCCTCACCACCTCGGCCGAAGACACCCTCCTCGCCCGGTCCAGGGCCGTGCCGACGGCCTTCAGGTCGACGCGCACCTGCTCGTCCTCGGCCCCGGCCCGCTCGGCGAGTTCGCCCACGAGGGCGAGTCCCTGGTCGACGTCGTCGTCGGTCACCACGAGCTTCTGGTCCGCGACCAGCTTCCCCGCGCGTTCGATCAGCGCGGCGGCCCGGCCCGCGAGGCGTTCGTCGGCCAACAGCACGGACGCGACGGGCAGTTCGACCCGCTCGATGAGGGTGATCCACTGCCGGCCGGCCTCTGTGGTCGCGAGTTGTTCGTCGCGGACCCGGCGCAGCGCGTCCACCTCGGTCTGGCGGCCGAGCAGCCGCACTCCGATCAGGTCGAAGGCGCAGACGCTCTGCTGGGCGAGCGCCAGCACGCCCGCCTTGGCGTCGCGCTTGATGAGGGTGGGGTCCCGGGGGTGGAAGGAGTCCTCCACCGTCGCGACCCGCGGGCCCGTCTCGAGGGTGAAGCCGTACGTCTTGTGCAGCGCGGGATGCGCGATGTGGCGGCTGTACACGTAGTCGCTCTGGGTGCCGGTGGTGGCGTAAAGGGCCCGGCCCGTCTGCGGGGTGTACGCGCGTCCGCGTACCGCCGCGATCGCCTCCACGATCCGCTGGGCGACCGTCGTGAAGCGGAGCTGGTCCCGGGGGGTGATGTACTCCCGGTAGCCCGGGGTGCCGATGGGCGCGCAGGTTCCGGTGGGCAGGCCGGTGAACCGCTGGGCAGGGTTGTCGGTCTGGCTGTGGGCGTGGCCCCAGGGGTAGAGGACGAGCTCCGAGAACGAGTGCACGTCCGCGAAGCTGTGGATGTGCCGTGTGTCGAGGAGGTGCTTGACGTTGCGGGTCTCCGGCTCGGAGAACGCGCCGGACCCGACGAAGACCTCGCTGCAGGGGTTGCACGAGGTCTGCCCCTCCGTCACGCCCCACACGAAGTCCGCGTTGCGATTGAGGTCGACGCCGTCGCACGTGGTCCCCGGGTTGTCACGGAGGTTGCCGCGCCACATGTCGTCGACGGTCATCACCCGCTGGCGCCCGTCGGGGTTGACGCAGGGCACGAACCACACGTCGAGGCTCTCCAGGACGAGCTTGACGTCCAGGGCGGTCCAGGTCCGGCCGCCGTACACGACCGGGGTGCCGTTCTGATAGCTCGCGACGAGGTCGACGGCGAGTTCCACCAGGGCGTCGGGGTTCATCAGTTCGCGCGCGTGGGTGCCGCCCACGAACAGCACGCCGCGGCGGTTTCCACCCGTGCCCCCGCGCAGCCGCAGCGCGAACACCGGGCGTCCCTGGATGGAGGGTTCGGGCAGTTGGATCCTCGTGCACAGCTGCGGGAACGAGGTGGCGAGCTGTGAGATCACCGAGTCGAGCTGGGAGACCGTGCGGTACATCACGCACCCCCCGTCCGCCGGATGCCCTGGAGCCGCTCCTCCAGCCAGGCGCCGACCGCTTCGTCCTGCTCCACCAGCTCGGCGGGCAGGGGCCGCACGGGCACCGGTGCGTGCAGACGGACTTCGTAGCCGCTCTCCAGTAATCGGCGGCACTCGTCGGCGGTGACGAGCACCCGGACCGCGCCCTCCCGGTCGGGGATCCGGTCCAGGTCCAGATCGGCGACACCGCGGAGGTCGCGGTTCACCGCTCCGGGGTGGACCGTGGCGTCGAAACGCACCGTCGGGTGCTCACCCCGGGCGCCCCGGGACGGTGGCCGCTGTGCGTGTCCGGATGGCTCGCTCATGTCCGTCTCCTCACGGGGACGGCCGGAAGGGGATGCGACTCCCCTGAACGGTCGGGGCGGTCCGGACCGGAGTGACGAGACCGCCGGGCCGGTCCTCATGACCACCGAGGCCCGACGGGTCCAGCGAAATCCGACAATCCACCGCTGTCGACGATGGGACAGCCCGGATCCGGTGTCAACGCCGACGCCACAAGCGGTGGTTACCGCCTCCGGCTCCGCTCTCTCGGACAGGCCCTAGTCCCCGCACACCTCCCACGGGTCCGGCGTCCCGTGGGAGAGGACCAGGCCGTACGACTCCACCAGCTCGCAGTCGTTCTGCTCGGTCCACTGGTAGGCCAGGAGGGACCAGATCCCGATCGCGATCACCGCTGCGATGCCCGTCCGGCTCCAGCGGGACCGCCCTCCGGGGCCGCCGTCGTCGTTGCGGGGTGGCCCCGGAGGTGGGTCCCTGGGCGGTTCCCAGCCCGGCCCGTCGTATCCGGGTGGTCGCCATCCGCCCTCATCGTTTGGCATGGCCACGATTATTGCCTGGGATTGCCTGGAATGTCCGGCTCCGGATGGTGTACGTGGGGAGGGTCCGCCGGTCCCTGGTCCCTCCCCACGTGCGACCGTCAGGTGCGGAAGGGCCCGGTGACCTCGTAGGTGATGCCGCCCGACGAACTCCCCGACGTGCCGCGCTGGCTGGAGAAGTACAGACGGGATCCGTCCGGAGAGAAGGCCGGGCCGGTGATCTCCGAGCCGGACTGGCCGTTGATCCGCAGGAACGGCGCGACGATGTCGTCCGGGGTGATGACGCAGATCTCCATGGTGCCGCCGTCCTCGGCGACGAACAGATCGCCGGAGGAGGAGCCGGTGACGTTGTCGACGCCGGTCAGTGGGGCGGGGCCGGGGTTGACCAGGTTGTCGTCGTACGCCAGCTCATAGGTGCTGTTCGTGAGGTTGAGCTGCCAGACGCGGTTGTCGCCCTTGGTGGTGAACCAGACCGTGTCACCCGCGTAGTGGCAGCCCTCGCCGCCGTTGAACCGCTTGGCGCCGGAGACCTGGTTGCGGGTCGCGGTGGGGGAGCCGTCCGGATCCGGCACGTTCGACCAGCTGAAGGAGCCGGAGGTGCCCGTGCCCGCCACCAGGACCTGAAGGGTGCCGGCGGACAGGTTGCCCCAGGTGGTCGGCAGGAAGCGGTAGAAGCAGCCGTCGCCCTCGTCCTCGGTCAGGTAGATCGCCTGGCGCCCCGGGTCGGCGGCCGCCGCCTCGTGTTTGAAGCGGCCCATGGCGTCGCGCCGGGTGGCGGCGTTCACGCCCCACGGGTCGGTCTCGTAGACGTAGCCGAGGGAGACCTCCTCGCAGGAGAGCCAGGTGTTCCACGGGGTGGCGCCGCCCGCGCAGTTCTGCCGGGTGTTGGAGAGGATGCGGTGGGCGCCGGTGACGGTGCCCGAGGAGTTGAACTTGACGGCGCTCGCGCCGCCGCTGGGGTTGATCTCCGAGTTGGAGACGTAGATCCAGCCCGTGCCGTCGGCGAAACAGGCGCCGCCGTCGGGGGCGTTGTGCCAGGTGTACGACGTGCCGGGGACGACCTGGGTGGAACGGGCGATGACGCGGCTGGTGAAGCCGCTGGGCAGTCGGATGCCGTTGGCGTCGGCGGTGCCGAGCGCACCGTACGGGCCGGGGCCGTTCTGGGCCGGGGCCGCGTAGGCGGCGCCGTGCATCAGGGTGCCGCCGAACGCGGCGGCCGAGGTCCCGATGACGGCTCCGCGCAGGAAGGTACGACGTTCCACATCTACTCCTTCGTGAAGGAAGAGCGGACAACGATGGGTTGAGCACCTTGCCGACTGGTCATCGAGGAGAACCTAGGGGTCGCGGCACCCGGCCGATGAGGCCCCCGCAGGCGAACTCTTCCTGGCCGCCGGGTGAGCAGGACTCTGCGGACAGGGGGAGTGCGGGCGGGCTGCGGCGCATGGCCGGTTGCTGCGGGCGTCCGGGGCTGCGGGCGTGCGGCGTGGGAGGCTGCGGGCGTGAGGGCGCGCGGTCCCTCAGCTGCTCTCGGCCAGCCTCTCGCGGAGCCACTGCTCGACCTCGCCGACGTGCGCCGCGGCCGCGACCCGGGCCGCCTCCGGGTCCCGGGCGACCAACGCGCGGTGGATGCGGGCGTGTTCGCGGCGGGTGCGCTCGATCGCGCCCTCTTCCTGATAGCCGCGCCGGACCCGGGTGCGGAAGGTGCGGGAGGACAGGCCGTCGAGGACGGCCGCCATGGTGTCGTTGCCCGCGGCCTCGTTGATCGCCCGGTGGAAGGCGACGTCGTGGGCGAGGATCTCCTCGCTGTCGTCGGTGCTGTCCATGGCCCGCAGGTGTCGCTCGACCTCTGCGAGTTGGTCCGCCGAGATGCGGGCCGCGGCCAGCGCGGCCGCCGTGGACTCCAACACCTTGCGGACTTCGAGGAGTTCCACCATCTGCGGTCCCCGGGAGAGGTCGGCGACGACCCCGAAGGACTCCAGGAGGTCACCGGCGGCGAGCTGGGTGACGTACACCCCCGACCCGTGCCGTGCCTCCAGGACGCCCATGAAGGTCAGCGCGCGCACGGCCTCGCGCATCGAGCTGCGCGATGCGCCGAGCTGAACGGCCAAATCGCGTTCGGTGGGCAGCCGTTGACCGGGGCCGAGCAGCCCGTCGGCGATCATGGATTTGATCTGGTCGATGGCGCGCTGTGTCACGGTGCCCTTCTGCGGGGCGGTGCGCTCGTCCAGATCTTCCACCGCTGTTCCTCCAAGTTGCCGTTCCCCCAAGTCCGTTGCGCCTGAGTCTAACCATGGGGGTGATCAGACCAATGTGGGGGAGTGCCGTGAAGATCAGTCCCTCTGAGCCATTGACTCCGTGGAGTGATCCGATGAACATTCAGAGCCACCGACGGCAGGACGTCGGAACCCCTCACTCTCATCACTCTTGTATGGAGCCGATACGTGGCCAGAACAACCCTCGGGATCAGAGCACGGGCAGTGCGCGTGGCGGCAGTTGGCGCCAGTGCCACCCTGGTGCTCTCGGCCTGTGGCAGCACGGATGACACCGCGGGATCCGGTGGCGGAGGCGGCGAGGGCAAGGTCGGGGTCATCCTGCCGTTGCTGACCTCGCCGTTCTGGCAGTCGTACAACGAGTACGTGCCGAAGATGGCCAAGCGCGAGGACGTCGACGCGCTGAAGACGGTCAACTCCAACAGTGACCCGGCGCAGCAGATCACCGACATCAACAACCAGCTCAACCAGGGTGTGAAGGGCCTGGTCGTGGCCCCGCTCGACAGTGCCGCGATATCCGCGGGCCTGGACCAGGCCGAGCGCAAGGGCGTGCCGGTGGTCGCCGTGGACGTGGCGCCGGAGAAGGGCAAGGTCGCGATGGTGGTGCGCGCGAACAACCGCGCGTACGGCCAGAAGGCCTGTGACTACCTCGGCGACGAGATCAAGAGCGGGAAGGTCGTCCAGATCATGGGCGATCTCGCCTCCGTGAACGGCCGGGACCGGTCCACGGCCTTCCGTGCGTGCATGAAGGAGAAGTACCCGAAGGTGAAGGTCCTGGAGATTCCCGCGAAGTGGGAGTCGGACGCCGCCGCGTCCAAGCTGGACGCCCTTCTCAACTCGAACCCGGACATCAAGGGCATCTACATGCAGGCGGGGGGCGTCTACCTCGCGCCCACCCTGCAGACACTGAAGGCGAAGGGGATGCTCAAGAAGGCGGGCACGAAGGACCACATCACGATCGTGTCGAACGACGGCATCCCGCAGGAGTTCGACGCGATCCGCAAGGGCCAGATCGACGCGACCGTCTCCCAGCCCGCCGACGCCTACGCGAAGTACGGCATGTTCTACATCAAGGCCGCCATGAACGGGGAGAAGTTCAAGCCCGGCCCCACCGACCACGGCTCGACGATCGTGCGGCTGCCCAACGGCATGCTCGAGGACCAGCTGTCCGCGCCGCTGGTGACCAAGGAGAACGTGGGGCTCTTCCACGACGGTGGTGATCAGTGATCGTCTCTGGCCCGGGGGCCGGCTCGGTCTGAGCTGATCGCGGCCGCGATCGCGGCCGCGGTCCTGGCCGCGTCCGTCCTGTCGGCCGCCTGTACATTGCCACTCCTGTTTCTGTTATCCCGCCCCCGGCCTCGGGTCTCCCTGGTGTCGGACGGAAAATGCGGGGGACAGGGAAAGGACGTGGGCGGCTGTGGCAGCGACAGAGGAGCACCGTGCCGCGGTGATCGAGGCGGCGCGGCAGGGTGCCCTGTGGGCGCAGGACGAGCTGGTCACCGAGTATCTGCCGCTGGTGTACAACATCGTGGGCCGGGCGCTGAACGGGCACGCGGACGTCGACGACGTGGTGCAGGAGACGATGATCCGCGCCCTCGGCGCGCTCGGCTCGCTCCAGGACCCGCGCAGCTTCCGGTCCTGGCTGGTGGCCATCGCGATGAACCAGATCCGCGGGCACTGGCACAAGCAGCAGGCCGCGCCCGCGGGCTCCGGGCTCCAGGACGCGTACGACGTGGCCGACCCGGGCGCCGACTTCGTGGACCTGACGATCCTGCGCCTGGGGCTCGAGGGGCAGCGGCGGGAGGCGGCCGAGGCCACTCGCTGGCTCGACACCGACGACCGCGCGCTCCTCTCCCTGTGGTGGCTCGAGGCGGCGGGCGAGCTGAGCCGCAGCGACGTGGCCACGGCCATGCGTCTGTCGCCGCAGCACACCGCGGTGCGTGTGCAGCGGATGAAGGCACAGCTGGAGACCGCCCGCCTCGTCGTGCGGGCACTGTCCGCGCAGCCGTCCTGCCCGGGGCTCGCCTCGGTGCTCGGCGTCTGGGACGGGCATCCGTCCGGGCTGTGGCGCAAGCGCATCGCCCGGCATGTGCGGGACTGCACGGCCTGCTCCGGGTACGAGGCGGGTCTTGTGCCCGCCGAGGGGTTGCTGGTGGGCCTCGGGTTGGTGCCGGTGGCGCTGGCCGGGCTCGCGGGGCTCGCCGCGCTGGGGCGGGGTGGGGGGTCGGGTGGGGGACTCGGCGACGGTACGAGTGTTGCGTACGGTGCGGACTTGGGGCCTGGCTCGGACTTCGCCCAGGACGCGGACTGGGTCCACGGCGTGGACTTCGGCCAGGGTGCGGGGCTGGAGCAGGGCTCGGGCGCGGCCCACGGCGCTGACTTCGGCGCGCCTCACGGAGCTGACTTCGGCCCGCCCCACGGAGCCGACTTCGCCACGCCCCACGGCGCTGACTTCGCTCCACCCGGTCACGACGGCTTCGCGGGCTCCACCCTGGGTTCGGACGCCCCCTTGGGCCACGTCCCCCCGCCCACCGGCGCCGAGGCCCCCGCCGGCGACACCTCCGTTCTCGCCACGGTGGGCGGCACCCCGCCGCCCGGCCGCCGCAGCCACCGCCGCCCGGGCCGAATAGCCAAGCGGCGGCGCGCCACCGTCCTCGCGGCCGCCGCCGCCGTACTCGTCACCGGAGGCACGATGGCGAGCCTGAACCTGTTGCCGGGCGACGGAGAGGAAGACAAGTCGACGTCCGCGGCCGACACGCCGCCCGAGACGTCCGCCGCCACCGACTCGCCCTCGCCGACCGCCTCGCCCTCCCGCAAGCCGAAGGCGAAGCCCAGCAAGTCCACGGCGCCCAAACCCAAGCCCAAGCCCTCGCGCACGAAGAAGCCCTCCCCGAAGCCGACCAGGACACAGACGCCGAAGCCTCGGCCGACCGTGCCGTCCGCCCCCGCGAACACCGAGGCCGAGAAGGTCCTGGCCCTCGTGAACGACGAGCGTGCCAAAGCCGGTTGCCGCCCCGTGAAGATCGATGACCGGCTCTCGCGCGCCGCCCAGCTGCACAGCGAGGACATGTCCGAGAACGGCTACTTCGACCACACCAGCCAGGACGGCCGCTCCTTCGCCGACCGGGCCACGGCCCAGGGCTATCCGTCGCCCGGCGCCGAGAACATCGCCCGCGGCCAGAATTCCCCCGGCTCCGTGATGCAGTCGTGGATGAACTCCCAGGGCCACCGCGAGAACATCCTCAACTGCGACCTCACCACGATGGGCGTCGGCGTCGTCGAGAAGGACTGGACGTGGACCCAGGTGTTCGGCAGGTAGCCGGGCGAGCCGGAGGGGCCGCCGCGCGCCGGGGTGTGGGAGTCGGACGACGAGCGCGGGCATCGGGCCCGCGTGGTGGCAGACCGCTGAGGGGCTGGCTGTGGGCATTCAGATCGACGTGGTGGTGGGTCACCCCGTCGACGACGAGGTGGAGCGGGTGCTCGGGCTGGCCGAGGCGGTCGGTGAGCCCGTCACCGTGACGTTCCTGTGGGAGGGGCGGGCGGAGGCGGAACGCGCGGTCCTGGTGCCCGCGGCCACGCTGGCCCTCTGGGAGCACTGGGCACCCACGGCCTACCCGGGGGGTGAGGCAGGGGAAGAGGGCCGGGTCATGGCGGAGGAACCGGAACTGGCACACCCGGCGGAATTCGGGGCGTTCACGCTCTTTCGTCGTCGCGCGGGCGGGCGCACGGCGGTTGCCCGCGACGGCGTGGTGGTCGCCGAACTCCTGGCCCCCGACGGGGCGCACTGGCTCCAGGAGAAGGCCCGCGATGTCCGCCAAGGCTTCATGGACCCGAAGCAGAAGGCGGCGTTCGAGGAGTTCCTGGCCCGGCAGACATCCCTCGACGACCAGTGACGCGCCGGAAGACCGGACGCCGGGTTCCGCCCGTGCCTGAACCGGCCCCCGATCCGCGCCTGCGGGCCTTGAGGGACCGGCTTCTTCAGCCGAGCCCGGTGCGGAAGGTGACGGTGGTGGGCTTCGACGGGCCGGATGTTCTCGTGAGTGCCGCGCGCGGGGAGGGCCAGGCCGTCGAGCTCGCGCTGATTCCGGCGTACGAAGTGTCGATGCGCCCAGTCGGCCACTCCGCCGAGATCCTCGCGATCGGCCAGGAGATCGAAGCCGAGGAGATCGGGCGTGGGGGAGCGCGTCACCGGTCGAGTGGTCGTCGCGCACACGCGCCAGGGCCAGGTCGTGGTGTCCCCGAAGGCTCTCCAGGAGAACCTCAGAGATATGCCTTGACGCGAATATTCGTATGAGTGAATACTACTTCCATGGACGCAGACGCACTCCTCACCGCACTGGCCGACCCGGCCCGCTGGCGGCTCGTGACCCTCCTGGCCGAGCGGCCCCGCCCGGTCGGCGTCCTCGCGCAGCTCGCCGAGGCGCGCCAACCACAGACGACCAAGCACCTGCAGCATCTCGAGCGCGCCGGAGTCGTCACGTCGCAGCGCACCGGCCAGCGCCGCATCTACGCCCTCCGGTCCGGCCCCCTGCGGGACCTGGCGGCCGCGCTCACCGCTCTCGCCGAGGCCGCGGACCAGGCCGGGGGCCCGCACGAGACCTACGACCGCTATGGACGCAGCCTCGACACGGAGCGCCGCGCCGCGGCGGAGCCGGGCTGGGCCGACGGCCGCACCTTCGACTTCCGCCGGTCACTGGCCGCGAGCCCCGACCTGGTCTGGCGCCACCTGACCGAGCCCTCCCTGCTCGCCCGGTGGTGGACGCCCGACGACCTCCGCGTCTCCGAGCTCGTCTTCGAGGCGCGCCCGGGCGGACGCGTCGTCCTGCAGTACCGCGACATCGACGACACCGATGACACCCATGACACCGATGGCGCTGGCGACACCGATGGCTCCGGTCGGGTCGCCGGACACGGAGAAGGGGTCGTCGTCGACGTACGCCCCCGTGAACTCCTCGCGTACCGGCTCTCGCCGCAACTTCCCGACGGCAGCGCCGCCTTCACCGCCCACGTCGACATCGGCCTCCGGCCCACCGGCACGGGCACGGACCTCGACGTCCGGTACCGGATCACCGGCAGCACGGTCGACTCCGCGGACTTCATCGCGGGCATCGAGATCGGCTTCGGCCAGAGCCTCGACAAGCTCACCGACGCCGTCCGCGAGCCCTAGCGCAGCGCAAGCCCCCATGAACGAACAAGGCACCTCACACCGAGCACACGAGCACACGGAAGAGGAAACACAGCCATGGCCGACTCCACCGCACGCAAAGTGACCGCGAACATCGCCCTCACCCTCGACGGGCGCTACAGGGGACCCGGCGGCCCCGCCGACATCGGCGCGATCGTCCGCTACGCCACCACCGAGGTCGCCCGCGACCACCTCACCCGCATCTGGGAGGGCGCGACGACCGCCCTGCTCGGCCGGCTCAACGCCGAGGGTTTCCTCGGGTACTGGCCGACCGTCGCCGAGGACGAGAGCGCCGACCCCCGCGACCGCGGCTACGCGAAGTGGCTGGTCGACGCGGAGAAGGTGGTCCTGTCGACCACCTTGACCCGAGCCCCGTGGGAACGCAGCCGCATCGTGAACGCCCCGGCCGCCGACGTCATCGCGGAGCTGAAGTCCACCGGCGAGGGCGACATCCTCGTCAACAGCAGCGCGAGCGTCATCAAGGCGCTGCTTGCCGCGGACCTCATCGACCGGCTGTATCTGCTGGTCTGCCCCGAGATCGCCGGGGGAGGGGAGCGCCTGTTCGACGACGGCCTGCCCGCTTCCCGGTGGCGGCTCACGCGGCAGGAGACCGGTGAGCTGGGCGAGGTCGCCGTGGTCTACGACCGGGTGCGCTGAGCCGCCCGGTCGGCCGTCGGCGTCAGCCGCGCAGCCCCAGGGCCTCCCGCCCCGCGTACCGCGCCTGCGCGCCCAGTTCCTCCTCGATGCGGAACAGTTGGTTGTACTTGGCGGTGCGGTCGGAGCGGGACAGGGAGCCGGTCTTGATCTGGCCGCAGCCGGTCGCGACGGCGAGGTCGGCGATGGTGGTGTCCTCGGTCTCGCCGGAGCGGTGGGACATCACGACGGTGTAGCCGGCGCGGTGGGCGGTCGAGACCGTGGCCAGCGTCTCGGTGAGGGTCCCGATCTGGTTGACCTTCACCAGGATCGAGTTGGCGACGCCGTCGCGGATCCCGGCGCTCAGCAGGGTTTCGTTGGTGCAGAAGACGTCGTCGCCGGTGAGCTGGCAGCGGTCGCCGAGGCGGGCGGTGAGGTCGCGCCAGCCGTCGTGGTCGTCCTCGGCCATCGGGTCCTCGATGGAGGCGACGGGGTAGCGGTCGACGAGGGCGGCGAGGTAGTCGGCGTGCTCGGCGGGGGTGCGGCGGATGCCCTCGCCCGCGTAGTCGTAGACACCGTCGTGGAAGAACTCCGAGGTGGCCGGGTCCATGACGAGGGTGATGTCGGTGCCGGGCTTGTAGCCGGTCTGCTCGATGGCCCGGACGACGAAGTCCAGGGCCTCGTCGGCGGTGCGCAGGTCGGGTGCGAAGCCGCCCTCGTCGCCGACGTTCACGCTGTGACCGGCGGCGATCAGGCTGCCGCGCAGGGTGTGGAAGACCTCCGAACCCATCCGGACGGCCTCGGCGAAGGTCGCCGCGCCGATCGGGGCGATCATGAACTCCTGGAAGTCGAGCGGATTGTCCGCGTGCGCGCCGCCGTTGACGATGTTCATCATCGGCACCGGCAGGACCCGGGCGTCGACCCCGCCGACGTAGCGGTAGAGCGGCAGCCGGTGGGCGGCCGCGGCGGCCTTGGCGGTCGCCAGGGAGACGCCGAGCAGGGCGTTGGCGCCGAGCCGCGACTTGGTGGCCGTGCCGTCCAGGTCGATCATGGTGCGGTCCACGGTCGCCTGGTCCTCGGCGTCGAGCCCGGTCACGGCGTCCGCGATGCTCTCGTTCACGGCGTCGACGGCACGCCGAACTCCCTTGCCGTGGTACCGGTTCGGGTCGCCGTCACGCAGCTCCACCGCCTCCCGGGCTCCGGTGGAGGCGCCCGAGGGAACGGCCGCGCGGCCGAGGGAGCCGTCCTTGAGCTCCACGTCGACCTCGACGGTGGGGTTGCCCCGGCTGTCGATGATCTCCCGTGCGACGACGCGGCTGATGGCGGTCACGGTGCGACTCCTCACGCTGGGCCCGCGCTGTGACGGGCGGTAAGTTTCGAGCAGAAACAAAGTGGGTCCCGAAAAGGAACCTACTATGGGTCCATGAGGATGCACAACGCTGACGAGAACTGCGGCATCGCCCAGGCCGCCCTGGTCCTAGGGGACTGGTGGAACGTGCTGGTGCTGCGTGAGGTCGCCCGCGGCCACGTCCGCTTCGACGCGCTCGCCGCCGAGCTCGGGCTGTCCCGCAAGGTCCTCACCGAGCGCCTGGGCCGCCTGGTCGCCCAGGGTGCGCTGCGCCGCAGCCTCTACCAACGGCGGCCCGTGCGTTACGAGTACGTGCTCACCGACGCCGGAGCCGCGCTGCTCCCGCTTCTGGTCGCCATGCAGGACTGGGGCGACCGGTGGGTCCTCGGCGACGGCAGCCTCACCGGCACCACCGAGGCGGACAGCGCCGAACACGCCCGCGTCCACGCCCTGGCCGGGACCCGCCTGCCCGACGGTCTCGCGCTGCCCGGCCCGCGGGGCGCCGACCTGCCCGTGATCTCCCCGGACGCCGCCGCGAGCGTCCTGTTCACCTACCCCGGCACGGGCATCCAGTGGGGCGAGCCGCCGATCCCCGGCGCGGTCGGCTGCACCCTGGAGAACCGGCTCTTCCGCGACGCCTGGCCCGACTTCCGCGCGGCGCGCGTGGACGTACGCGGAATCAGCACCCAACTCCCGTATGAGCAGGATGAGTTCGCGCGCGCCGAGGAGGTCCCGTACGCCCTGCTCTCCGACGCCGCCCACCAACTGGCCGCCGCCCTGCGCCTGCCGACCTTCCGTGGCGCGGGCAGGCTGCGCCACAAGCGGCTGATCCTGGTCGTCGACGCCGAACGGACCGTGCGGCACGTGTTGTTCCCGGTCGTCGACATCCCGCACGCGGTCGCCGAGAGCCTGCGGCTCGCCACGGGGTGCGCCGACGGCACGTGAATGCACGCCGCGGAGAGATCAAGCACCCGCGTCGTACTCGGCCCTGGCCGCGAGCACCTCGTCCATGTTCTCCTCCGCCCACGCCTTGATCGCTCGCATCAGCGGGACCAGGGACTCGCCGAGCGGGGTGAGGGCGTAGTCGACCCGGACCGGCACGGACGGCGTGACGGTCCGGGTGACGAGGCCGTCCCGTTCGAGGTTGCGCAGGCTCTGCGTGAGCATCTTCTGGCTCACGCTCACGAGCCGCCGGGCCAGGTCGGAGTAGCGCTGCGGACCCTCGGCGAGGGCGTTGACGATCAGGCTGACCCACTTGTCGCCGATGCGGTCGAGCAGATGCCGCGCGGGACACTCGGCCAGGTAGGCGTCGTAGGCGGCCCGTTCCTCGGCGCGCTTGCTCATGGCGGGACCTCGCTCTCCTCGCGGTGCGGTGGGCACCTTGAAGTGCCTTCTTCCCGATGGAGAGTAACTCTCCATAAGGTCGCTGGTGTTCGGCGAGGCGGGACGAGGCGGAGAACCGCGTCGCGGAACGCGAGCGGGAGTCCGACGGGAGGAGCAGCGCGTGCGCGCGGTCGTGGTGCGGGAAGTGGGCGGGCCCGAGGCCCTGGAGATCGTGGATGTGCCGGTGCCGGCCACCGGTGCCGGACAGGTCCGTCTGCGGGTCGAGGCGGCCGCCGTGAATCCGGTCGACGCGCTGACGCGTTCCGGGGACCTCGGCGCGGCGGGACTGCTGCCGCCCCGGGACGTCATCGGCATCGGCTGGGACGTCGCGGGGCGGGTCGACGAAGTCGGCCCCGGGGTGACGGAGTTCGCGCCCGGGGACCGGGTGATCGGGGTGCGGGAACGCCTCGACCTCTCGCTCGGTACGTACGCCGACTTCGTCGTCCTGGACGCCACGGCGGTCGCGGCGGCCCCGACGCGGCTCTCCGCCGTCGAGGCCGCCACGCTGCCGCTGAACGGGCTCACCGCCCTCCAGGCCCTGGACGGGATCGGCCTGGAGCCGGGCGCGACCCTGCTGGTCACCGGGGCGGCGGGAGCCGTGGGCGGCTTCGCGGTGCAACTGGCCGCCCTGCGCGGGGTGCGCGTGATCGCGTACGCCGGAGCCGCCGACGAGGAGTTCGTGCGGGCCGCGGGGGCCGAGTGGTTCGTCCCGCGTTCCCGCGACCTCGCCGAGGACGTCCGCGCCCTGGTGCCCGGTGGCGTGGACGCCGCCCTCGACGCCGCCGTGCTCGGCATGGTGGCGCTGGGAGCCGTACGCAATCACGGTTCCTTCGTCTCCGTCGTCGGCGGCGCCGCCCCGGTCCCGCTGCGCGGCATCACGGTGACCGAACAGTGGGTCGCCGCCGACAACACGGCCCTCGCCGAGCTCGCCGCGCTGGCCGAGGCCGAACGCCTCACCGCGCGCGTCGCCGACACCCTGCCGCTGGAGGAGGCGGTGCGGGCCCACCGCCTCCTCGAAGACCGCGACGGCAGGCGCGGCCGCCTCGTGCTCGTCCCCTGAGGGACGCAGCCTCAGGCCGCCCGCCGCCGGAACTCCTGTTCGGCGCCGTCGCCGCAGGGCTCCTGTACGAGCCGCGTCCCGTCCTGCGTGGACCCGTCCGCGACGGTCAGGCACTTGCCGCTGTGCCGGGCCGCAAGCCGGAAGCGCCCGTCGCCCCGGTCCTCGAACCGCCACTGCTGGTGGGGTTTGTTGCCGCAGCGGTACTGGTTCACGGCGGCGCCGTCGCCCGTGGACTCGTCCGCCACGTCCAGGCACTTGCCGCTGTGCTGGGCGAGGACGCGGGCGTACCCGCCGCCCACGTCCTCGAGCCGCCACTGCTGGTTGAGGCCGGAGTCGCAGCCGTACTGGACGACGGTCGCGTTGTCGGCGGCGGAGTCGTCGGACACGTCGAGGCACTTGCCGCTGTGCCGGGCCTCCAGGGAGAAGTGCGGTCCGCCCTCGGCGCCCTTGACGGTCCCGGCGGCGGTGTCGACGCTGACCTTCGGGTACCACGGCAGCGTCAGCCGGGTCCTGGTCGGGAACGACAGCGGCAGCCACACGTACTGCGAATCGTTGACCGTGCCTCCCATGGAGTTGCCCCAGCGGTCGCCCATGTACAGGTACGAGGTGCCCGAACTCCCCTGCACGGGAAGGACGAAGGTCGTCTGGGAGTGGTAGCCGTTGTCGTTGCCCGCGTCCTTCATCTCGCTCCAGGGGCCGGTGACGCTGGTCGCGGTGGCGTACTGCTGCTGGTTGGGCTGCCAGCCGCTGTTGCCCGAGGTGAGCATGAAGTACACACCGTCCCGCTTGAACAGCGCGGGCGCCTCCCGGTACGTCCCCGCCCAGGGGTTGGCGACCAGCTTGTCGTAGCGGGTGTAGTCGGAGCTGAGCCGGTAGATGTGCAGGTCGGCGTTGTCCTTGGCGGACGTGATCTGGTACGCCGTGCCGTCGTCGTCCTGGAACAGGGTCATGTCCCGGGACGTGACGTCGCCCGGCGGCCGCATGCTGCCCTTCCAGGTGTAGTCGCCGTCGACGGTGTCGGAGACCGCGACGGCCGCGCGGGCCTCGCTGTAGTCGCCGTTGCCCTTCTCCTTGTGCATCCACATGACGAACTGGCCGGTGGACTTGTTGTAGATCACCTTGGGGCGCTCGATGTTGGCGACCTTCAGCTCGGGGGCGGACTCCTGGGTCAGGACGTCCTTCTTGAACTCCCAGGTCTTCAGGTCGGTGGAGCGGTAGACGGAGACGGCCTTGAAGTTGTTGTCGCCGTCGCGGTTCTCGCCGAACCAGTAGTAGGCGGAGCCGACCTTGATGACCCCGCCGCCGTGGGCGTGGACCGCGGCGCCGTTGGTGTCGCTGAACTGCGTCCCGTTGGTGACCGTGACCGGCGCGGCCTGTGCCGGGGGCGCTGCGGTGAGGAGCGCGAGCACGCTCGCGCAGGCGGCCAGGAGGGGGGTGAGGGTACGTCTCAACATGAAGGAACCTTCGTCGCGTTCTGAATTGTTGATTCGTGTGTGATTCTGTGGAACGGGACCGTAGGAGGGTGCGCGCGGTTCGTCAATACGTTCAACAGAGTCTGTTCAGCGGCCGTCCGACGGATCGCCGCACACGGCGACTCCGCGTCGGCCGCGCAACAGGGCGAAGGGCCCGTACGCGGGGGCCAGTTGTGGGTCCCGACGCCATGTCGTGAGGTTCGGGGCGCTCCTAGGGTGACCGGCACCTCGCCGCTCCCAGGAGGCCGCCATGGCGTACGGAAGTCCCCAACCTCCCACCCGGACAGGGCCGTTGGCCCGGCGGACGCCAGGCCGCAGGCGTCGGCCGGGCCGGATCGGCACGCTGCTCGCGGTCCTCGCGCTCGCCTCGGGCGCGGCCTTGTCCGCCCCGGCCCCCGAGGCGCGCGCGGCGGTCGCCCTGGAGCGGGTGACCGACTTCGGGGCCAACCCGGGCGCCCTGAACATGTACGTGTACCGGCCGACGTCACTGCCCGCCGATCCGGCCGTCGTGGTGGCCCTGCACGGCTGCACCCAGAACGCCCAGCTGTACGCCGACAACTCCGGCCTGACCAAGTTCGCCGACCAGTACGGATTCCTGCTGGTCTTCGCCGAGACCACGACGTCGAACAACCTCAACAAGTGCTTCAACTGGTTCCAGAGCGGCGACACCCAGCGGGGCCGGGGTGAGGTCGCCTCCATCCGGCAGATGGTCGCCGAGGCGGGCTCCGCGTACGGCGCCGACCCCGCCCGTACCTACGTGACGGGCCTGTCGGCGGGCGGCGGGATGACCTCGGCCCTGCTCGCCGCCTACCCGGACGTCTTCCGGGCGGGTGCTGTCGTCGCCGGGCTGCCCCACGGCTGCGCCACCGACGTCCTCTCGGCGTTCACCTGCATGAATCCCGGCGTGACCCGGACCCCCGCCGCCTGGGCGAAGAGCGTGAAGGACGCCGCCCCGGGCCACACCGGGCCCTGGCCGCGCGTGGCCGTCTGGCACGGCGACCGCGACACCACGGTCGTCCCGAGGAACGCGGACGCCCTGCGTGACCAGTGGACAGCCGTGCACGGCCTGAAGCAGACACCCGACCGCACGTCCGTCATCGGACCCGACGACACGCGCGGCTTGCTGTCACTGCCGGTTGTCGTCTGAGGGGCCGTCGTGTTGTCCGGGGTGGCGGCCGTCGCCCACGGAACTCGGTCCGACCCCGGCGGCGGGGCACGGCAGTGCGGGGCGACGGGCACCGCCCACTTCGTCGCGTCGATCTGCTCCAGCTACTGGATCACCGAGTTCTTCGGCCTCCAGCGGTGAACCGGCCACGGCGAGGCAAAAAAGGGTTGACCCGGCCCGGGCGCCCTGGCGCGGGTTCAGGATCTGTCCGGCAGGTCCTGAACCCGCCTGGGCCCCGCGCGCTCCGGGACCTGGAGCCCGCGGGCTACGGGATCAGCGCTTCGTGCCGAAGTTCTGCACCCACCACGGCCCGTTGGCCTTCAGGCTGACACCGGCGCCGAAGTCCTTGTAGGCGCAGTTGAGGATGTTCTTGCGGTGTCCGGAACTGCGCATCCAGTCGCGCATCGCGGTCTTGGGACCCTTCGGGCCCTTGTGTATGTTCTCGCCCCAGGCACCGGTGGGGTATCCGGCCTTCCGCATCCGGTCCCCGGCGCTCACGCCCTCCGGGCTGGTGTGGTCGTAGTAGTTCCGCGCCGCCATGTCCTTGGCGTGTGCCATCGCGGCGGCCTGCACCCGGCGGTCCAGGCGCAGGGGCCTGCAACCGGCCCGCGCCCGCTCCTTGTTGACGAGGACCAGGAGCTGCTTTGCGTACTTCGCCGACTTGCTCACCGCCGGACGCTTCGGCGGGGTCTTGGCGCGCGGGGCGGCGGCCGTCGTCCCGTCCTTCTGCCGGTCCTCCTCACCGGAGGGGTTGGCCAGCGCGAGCGTGCCCACGGAGGCGACAGCGGCAGCCGCCACGACGCCTCCGGCCAGGATGCGGACCCTGCGCCCGCGCGTGCCCCGTCCGTGACGACCGCGCCGCCCACCGTCGGCGGTCCCGGCCTCCCGCGTGGGGGTTCGGTCCTGCTGGTCGTCGTGATCCAGGTGCATGTCTGCTCCGCTCTGTGCTGGTCGCCGGTCGGTCCGGCGTATAGGAGAGCGGCCCGGCACGCGGGGACAACACTTTTTCGCGGACGTCTTCTCGCGTGGTCCGGTGAGAAGGGCTCCCGTTCGGGGTCGGCGAAGGCGCTCGCCGAGGGCGCCACGACGAACGCCGCCCCGGCGTACGAGAGTCCATGGGGCCGTACGCGAAAGTCCATCCCGCCCCGGCCCCGCCCGCGCCACCCTGACGGGCAGAGCCGCCGCACCCCGGCCCGCACGCCGCGCACGCCCACCCAGGCAGCTCCAACGAGCAGCCGAAGCACCGGAGTTGACGCAACCCTCGACCGGCACGCGCGCGTAGTGTTCCCCCACGCCTACGCGCGCGTGCCTTCCACGCGGGGCAGGGGAGCGGCGGGGGTGGCGGAGCGACGGGCAGCGGACCCGGATCCCGTGATCAGCGCCCCGAAGGCGGCGCCCCCGTGCTCTCGCGCACCACGAGATGCGTCGGCACCAGCGTCGTGCCCTGCTCGCCGGACCCCGTGCGGATCTGCCGCAGCGCGCTCTCGACGAGCAACTGGCCGACCTGGTCGAAGTCCTGGTGGATCGTGGTCAGGGGCGGGAAGAAGGAGGAGGCGTCGGGGATGTCGTCGAAGCCGATGACGCTGACGTCCCCGGGGATCGACCGGCCCTTCTCGTGCAGGGCGCGCAGCACACCGAGGGCCATCTGGTCGTTGGCGGCGAACACGGCGGTGCAGTCGGGCTGTTCGGCGAGCAGGAGCCCGGCCCGGTAGCCCGATTCGGCGGTCCAGTCACCGCGCAGGGCGATCGGCGCCTCGCGGCCCGCGGCCTCCAGGGTGGCGCGCCAGGCACCTTCCCGGCCCTGGGCGGCGAACGACTCCTCGGGCCCGGCCACGTGCCACACCGTCCGGTGGCCGAGGGCGAGCAGGTGGTCCACCGCGGTCCGGGCGCCGCCCGCCTGGTCGGTGTCCACCACGCTGTAGCGGTCCCCGGCGTGCGAATCGGCCACGACGACCCGCACGTTGGGCGGCGGGACCAGGGAGGACGCGTCCAGGAGGTGCACCTCCATGATGGCGATGATCGCGTCCACGGCCAGTTCGCCGAGGCGGGAGAAGGCGCCGCGCACCTCGTCCTGCGTCGGCACCGCGACCGGAAGGAGCGTGACCGCGTACCCCTCCTGGGCGGCGGAGCGCGCGATGGCGTCGAGCGTGTGCACGTTCCCCGTGGTCGACAGCGTGAAGGTGACGACGCCGATGGTGCGGAACTCGCCGCGGCGCATGGCGCGCGCGGCGCTGTTGGGGCGGTAGCCCAGCTCCGTCATCGCCTCCAGGACCCGCGCGCGGGTCTCCTCGGTGACGCCGGGAAAACCGTTCGAGACCCGGGAGACGGTCTGGCCGGAGACCCCGGCCAGACGGGCGACGTCGATCATGGACGCGCCCTGCTTGCGGCGGGGCGCCCCGCCCTGACGGCCGGGCGTCCGGCGCCCGCCCGCAGGTGTTCCGCTGGTTGTCACTTGCACCCTTCCCCGCACTCAAGTCGAGTCTCGCGCAGCCCCTTGACCCTCCGTTGCGGCGCAGTGTAGACATCTCCCACTCAATGTTTACGTAAACATAACACGACCAGCGGCCCTTTTCGGCCAGCGATGTTTACGTAAACATCGCAAGGCGCGCCCTGTCGGCGCGAGGCGAGCACGAGGGGACTTGTCATGGCAACACTGCAATCCGCGGCCGTCGGACGCGCGGGCCCACCCCCGCCGCGACGGCCGCGGCGCTCCTGGACCGGCTGGGGGTTCGTCGCCCCGTTCGCGTCGGTCTTCGCCCTGGTCTTCCTGGCCCCGATCGCCTACTCCATCTACCTCAGCCTCTTCCAGGACCGGCTGATCGGCGGCACCACCTTCGTGGGCCTGGACAACTACCAACGGGCCCTGGACGACCCCGAGTTCTGGGAGGGGCTCGGCAGGGTGGCGCTGTTCCTCGCCGTCCAGGTGCCGATCATGCTGGGGATCGCCCTGCTCGTGGCGCTCGCCCTGGACAGCGGCCGGCTCTACGGCAAGAGCTTCTTCCGCATATCGATCTTCCTGCCGTACGCCGTGCCCGCCGTGGTCGCCACCCTGATGTGGGGCTTCCTGTACGGCACCCGGTTCGGACTCGTCGGCGACGTGAACGACGCCTTCGGCACCGAGCTGCCGGACCCGCTCTCCCCGGACCTCGTGCTCGCCTCCATCGGCAACATCGTCACCTGGGAGTTCGTCGGCTACAACATGCTGATCTTCTACTCCGCGCTGCGCGTGATCCCGCACTCCCTGTACGAGGCCGCGGAGATCGACGGAGCCTCGCAGCTGCGCGTCATCACCGCCATCAAACTCCCCGCGATCCGCGGCGCGCTGGTCATCGCCACCATCTTCTCGATCATCGGCAGCTTCCAGCTCTTCAACGAGCCGAGCATCCTCCAGGACCTCGCGCCCAACGCCATCACCACCTCGTACACCCCCAACCTCTACACGTACTCCCTGTCCTTCAACGGCCAGCAGCAGAACTACTCCGCGACCGTCGCGATCATCATGGGCCTGATCACCATGGTCATCGCCTACGTCGTCCAGCTCCGCGGCATGCGCAAGGGAGCGTGACCCATGGCCACCCCCACCAGGACCACCGTCAGGACCGCGCGCGCCCCGCACCCCAGGCACGCCCCGCCACCGCGCCTGCGCCCCGCCCGGCGCCACCGCCACAGCCTCGCCCGCCCCCGCCGCAGCGTCCCGCTGACCCTGCTCACCGGCCTGGTCGTGCTCTACACCCTCGTACCGCTGCTGTGGCTCGTCATCAGCGCCACCAAGTCCCAGGAGGGCCTGGCCGATTCGTTCGGCCTGTGGTTCGGCGGTGACTTCGCGCTGTGGGACAACGTCAAGGAGACCTTCACCTACAACGACGGCGTCTTCACGCGCTGGCTCCTCAACACCCTGCTGTACGTCGTCCTCGGCGCCGGGGGCGCCACCGTCCTCGCCGTCCTCGGCGGCTACGCCCTCGCCAAGTTCGACTTCCCCGGCAAGCGCGTCGTCTTCGCCGTGGTCATCGGAGCGGTCGCCGTGCCCGGCACCGCCCTCGCGGTGCCCACCTTCCTGATGTTCGGCGAGATGGGCCTGACCAACACGCCCTGGGCCGTCATCATCCCCTCGCTCATCTCCCCCTTCGGCCTCTACCTGATGTGGGTCTTCGCCACCGAGGCGATCCCCGCCGAACTCCTTGAGGCCGCGCGCGTCGACGGCGCCGGGGAGCTGCGCACCTTCGTCCAGGTGTGTCTGCCGCTGCTCGCGCCCGGCATGGTGACCGTGCTGCTGTTCACGATGGTGCAGACCTGGAACAACTACTTCCTGCCGCTGATCATGATCAAGGATCCCGACTGGTATCCGCTGACCCTGGGCCTCAACAGCTGGAACGCCCAGGCCTCGACGGCGGGCGGCGAGCCCGTCTTCCACCTGGTGATCACCGGTTCGCTCATCACCGTCCTGCCGCTCGTCGCCGCCTTCCTGCTGCTCCAGAAGTTCTGGCAGTCGGGCCTCGCCGCCGGAAGCGTCAAGGAATAGCGCTCCGCGCCTCCGCGCCCGAGGCGGCCCTCGTTCGCTCCGCTCACCGATCCGCACGTCCAGCCAAGGGGAACACGCCCATGCCGTTGCACACCCGCCGTGCCCTGCGCGGTCTCGCCGTCGTCTGCGCCCTGACCCTCGGAGCTGCCGCCTGCGGCTCCTCCGACGACGGCGACAGCCCGAAGAACGTCTCCGGAAAG
Source organism: Streptomyces sp. NPDC127108 (assembly GCF_042677545.1). Taxonomy (NCBI): domain Bacteria; kingdom Bacillati; phylum Actinomycetota; class Actinomycetes; order Kitasatosporales; family Streptomycetaceae; genus Streptomyces; species Streptomyces sp. NPDC127108. Next base: position 35,486 of record NZ_JBHXTE010000037.1, read on the forward strand.
GACATCGACGCGGCCCTGAAGAAGGGCGGAAAGATCACCGTGTGGGCCTGGGAGCCCACCCTGAAGAAGGTCGCCGAGGACTTCGAGGACAAGCACCCGGGCGTCGAGGTCGACCTTGTCAACGCGGGCACGGGCGACAAGCAGTACACCGCTCTGCAGAACGCCATGTCCGCGGGCAAGGGAGTCCCCGACGTCGCGCAGATCGAGTACTACGCCCTCGGCCAGTTCGCCCTGAAGGAGTCGATCACCGACCTGTCCGGCTTCGGCGCGGCCAAGCTCGCAGGCAGCTACTCCCGGGGCCCCTGGAGCGCCGTCAGCCAGGGCGGCGACAAGACCTACGCCCTGCCGATGGACTCCGGGCCGATGGCGCTGTTCTACAACAAGAAGCTCTTCGACAAGCACAAGGTCGCCGTGCCCACCACCTGGGACGAGTACGTCGACGCCGCCCGCGCCCTGCACAAGGCCGACCCCGAGGTGTACATCACCAACGACACCGGCGACGCGGGCCTGACCACCAGTCTGCTGTGGCAGGCGGGTTCACGGCCCTTCGACGTGAAGGACAAGACGGACGTCGGCATCAGCTTCAAGGACAAGGGCGCCACCGCCTACACCGGCACCTGGCAGAAGCTGATCGACGACAAGCTCCTCGCGCCCATCACGTCCTGGAGCGACGAGTGGTACCAGGGCATGGCCAAGGGCACCATCGCGACCCTGGCCATCGGCGCCTGGATGCCCGCGAACCTCGCCTCCGGCGTGAAGTCCGGCGCGGGCGACTGGCGCGTGGCCCCGCTGCCGCAGTGGACCAAGGGCGGCAGGACAAGCGCGGAGAACGGCGGCAGCTCCCTGGCCCTGCCCACGGCCGGTGAGAACAAGGAACTCGCGTACGCCTTCGTCGAGTACGCGAATCACGGAGCCGGTGTGAAGACGCGCATCAAGAACGGCGCCTTCCCCGCGACCAACAGCGATCTGACGTCGGACGCGTTCCAGCAGACCGAGTTCCCCTACTTCGGCGGCCAGAAGGCCAACCAGGTCTTCGCCGAGTCGGCGGTGCGCGTCCCCGACGACTGGACGTACCTGCCGTTCCAGGTCTACTCCAACTCCGTCTTCAACGACACCGCGGGCAAGGCGTACGTGTCGGACACCCCGCTGGCCGACGGGCTGAACTCCTGGCAGCGGAAGTCGGCCGAGTACGGCAAGCAGCAGGGGTTCACCGTCCACGAGTGACCAGCCCGCGGCACGCCCTCGCGTAGGCCGCACACCGCGCGCCCGCGCCTCGACACACGCTCGACCGACGCCGAAAGACGAGAGTGACGATGACCCGTCGCACCACCCTGCCCCGACTGCTGCCCGCACCGGACGGCGGCAGCCGCGCCCGGCTCGCCTACGGCGCCGACTACAACCCCGAGCAGTGGCCCCGGGAGGTGTGGCAGGAGGACGTGCGCCTGATGCGCCGGGCGGGGGTCAACATCATCTCCCTGGGGATCTTCTCCTGGGCGCGCATCCAACCCGACGAGGACGTCTGGGACTTCACGTGGCTCGACGAGCTGATGGACCTCCTGCACGCCCACGGCATCGCCGTCGACCTCGCCACCGCCACCGCGTCACCGCCGCCCTGGCTCACCACGGCGTACCCGGAGATCCTGCCGGTCACGGCCGAGGGGGCGACGGTCTGGCCAGGGGCGCGACAGCACTGGCGGCCGACGTCGCCGGTGTTCCGCGAGTACGCGCTCCGGCTGGTCTCCGCGATGGCGAAGCAGTACGCGGGCCATCCCGCCCTGGCGGCCTGGCACATCAACAACGAGCTGGGCTGCCACAACGTCTACGACTACTCCGACGATGCCGCCCGTGCCTTCCGGCTCTGGCTGCGCGACCGCCACCAGAGCCTGGACCGGCTCAACCACGCCTGGGGCACGGCCTTCTGGTCCCAGCGCTACAGCGACTGGGACCAGATCCTGCCGCCCCGCCTCGCCGCGTCCCACCCCAACCCCACCCAGCAGCTGGACTTCAAGCGCTTCTCGTCCGACGCGCTCAAGGACCATCTGCGCGCCGAGCGGGACATCCTGCGCCGCCTCACCCCGGAGACGCCCGTCACCAGCAACTTCATGGTGATGGGCGGCACCAGGGGCATGAACTACGCCGACTGGGCCCACGAGGTCGACTTCGTCTCCAACGACCACTACGTCCACCCCGGCCCGCAGGACCGCGACGAGCTGTCGTTCTCCGCCAACCTCGTCAGCGGCATCGCGGGCGGCCGGCCCTGGTACGTGATGGAGCACTCCACGAGCGCCGTCAACTGGCAGCCCGTCAATGTCGCCAAGCGCCCCGGGGACCTCGCCCGCGACTCGCTCCTGCACGTCGCCCACGGCGCCGACGGGATCTGCTTCTTCCAGTGGCGCCAGTCGGCGGCCGGAGCCGAGAAGTACCACTCGGCGATGGTCCCGCACGCCGGGGAGGACAGCGCGGTCTTCCGTGCCGTGACCGAACTCGGCCGCACCCTGGACGACTTGGCGCCGGTCGCCGGTGCCGAGCGCGAACCGGCGGCCGTCGCGATCCTCTTCGACTGGGAGTCGTGGTGGGCGAGCGAACAGGACTCCCACCCCACGTCCCGCCTCGACTACCGCCAGGAGGCGCTCGACTGGTACTCCGCGCTGCTCGCGCTCGGGATCCGCGCCGACGTGATCACGAAGGACACCGACCTCGCCCCGTACCGGCTGCTCGTCGCGCCCGTCCTGCACGTGGTGCCCGGCGACCTCGCCGACCGGCTCGCCCGGTACGCGGAGGGCGGCGGCCACCTGGTCACCACGTACTTCTCCGGCGTCGTCGACGAGAACGACCACGTGTGGCTGGGTGGTTACCCGGGCGCGTTGCGGGATCTGCTCGGCATCCGCGTCGAGGAGTTCGGGCCGCTGCTCGACGGCGACGCCGTGTCGGTGGACGGCGGTCTCACGGGCACCCTGTGGGCCGACCGCGTCGACGTCACCGACCCCGCCGTGGAGGTCCTCGCCCGCTACAGCTCGGGCGAACACACGGGCCGCCCGGCCGTGACCCGCCGCCCCGCCGGAAGCGGTTCGGCCGCCTACGTCGCCACCCGCCTGGGCCCGGACGGACTGACCGGGCTCCTGCCCCGCCTGCTCGCGGCGGCCGACGTGCACAGCGAGCTTCCCGCCGCCGCGCGCGGCCGGGTCGAGCTCACCGTCCGCAGGGCAGGGGGCCACCGCTATCTGTTCCTGGTCAACCGCACGGACGAGCCGGTGGGCCTGCCCGGCCTGGCCGGGGACGTACTCACCGGCGACCACGAAGACGTTCCGCAGGGCCCCCTCACCCTGCCCCCACGCGGAGTCGCGGTCCTGCGCGCGCCCGCCCCCTGACAGCACGTCGCCCCACCCGAAGTGACAACTCCAGAAAGGATCACGATGGCACACGGCACCCGCAAGCGGCCGCTGCCGACCGTCCTCGGCGTCACCGCCCTGGCCGCGGTCACCGCACTCGCCGCCGCCCCACCGTCCCCCGCGGCCGAGCACACGGCCGCCGACTCCGTCACCGTCCGGCCCGATCCCGCGCACGCGCAGCAGAAGTTCGAGGGATGGGGCACCAGCCTGGTCTGGTTCGCCAACGCCACCGGGGGCTATCCCGACGAGATCCGCAACGAACTCGCCGAGCTGCTGTTCGGCGCCGACGGGCTGAACCTCAACATCGCCCGCTACAACATCGGCGGCGGCAACGCCCCCGGCGTCAAGGACTACCTCCGGGCCGGTGGCGCGGTCGAGGGCTGGTGGCGGGCTCCGCAGGGCACCACCCGCGAGGACACCGGGTGGTGGGACCCCGCGAACCCCGCCCACTGGAAGGGCGACGCCGACAGGACCCAGCGCTGGTGGGTCGACCGGATCAAGTCGAGGATCGACCACTGGGAGACCTTCAGCAATTCACCCCCGTGGTTCATGACGAAGAGCGGGTACGTCTCCGGGGGCTTCGACGCCAACGAGGACCAGCTCAAGACGGACTCCGTGGACGACTTCACCGCGTACCTCGCGGGCGCCACCCGGCGCCTGGAGAAGGCACACGGCATCAAGGTGAAGACGCTCGACCCCTTCAACGAACCCAACACCGACTACTGGAGCACCAGGCTCGGCGCCGACGGACAGCCCGTCGGCGGGCGCCAGGAGGGCGCGCACATGGGCCCCGGGCTGCAGAGCCAAGTGATCCGCTCGCTGGCCCCGGCGCTGCGGAAGTCCAAGAGCCGCGCGAAGATCTCGGCGATGGACGAGACCAACCCCACCAAGTTCGCCGAGAACTGGAACTCCTACCCGGACGACGTGCGGCGCCTGGTCGACCAGCTCAACGTCCACACGTACGGCACCGCGGGCCGCACCACGGTGCGGGACCTGGCCAGGGCCGCGGGCAAGCCGCTGTGGATGAGCGAGGTCGAGGGGGAGTGGGACCCGGACGGGCAGGACTTCGAGGACATGAGGTCGGGCCTGGGCCTCGCCCAGCACATGATCGACGACCTGCGTGAACTGGAGCCCACGGCCTGGGTGTTCTGGCAGCCCGTCGAGGACTACAACAACATGAAGCCCGGCGGTGAGAGCGCCAAGGGCGGCAACTGGGGCAGCATCCAGCTCCCCTTCGACTGCACGGCCGAAGACACCCTGGAGACCTGCCCCATCAGGACCAACACCAAGTTCGACACGGCCAGGAACTTCACCCACCACATCCGCCCGGGCGACCGCCTCATCACGGTGGACGAGCCCTCCAGCGCGGCGGCGCTCGACGCCGACGGCAAGGGCGCCACGGTCGTCCACGTCAACTCCTCCGGCGCGGAGCGCACGGTGACGGTGGACCTGTCGAAGTTCGCCTCCGTCAGCCCGGACGCGACCGTGACACCGGTCGTGACCAGCGCGGACGGCGCCCTGGAACGGCAGGACCCGGTCCGGGTCACCGACCGGCGGGCCACGGTCACCGTTCCCGCCGAGTCGGTCACCAGCTTCGTCGTCGACGGGGTCTCCGGCCGCGGGTGAGACCCCGGGCCCGACCTCCAGACCAAGATCTGTATTAGGTTAGCCTTGCCTGAGTTTCACATCAGGGGAGGGGAATCCATGCTGACTTGGAACGCGGAGGCAGGACGGGCGCGGTCGCCCAGGTCACCAGGGCGACCGAAGCCCCGGCAGAGCCGCGCACGGGCCGAACGGCCCGAGCCTGCGCGCCGGACGGCACCGCCGAGGGGCGGTGCCGCATGAGCCTGATCGACCACCGGCACCGCCACCTGGAGCGGATCGCGGAGGTCCGCGCGGGCGAGCACGCCGAGAAGGTGGGCTACCCGATCGGCATCCGCCTGGTCGACGTCGTGGGCATCACCATGGTCGGCGCGGGCATGCTGCGGGTGACCCTGGGCGGCCCCGAGACCGAGGGGTTCGAGGCCCACGCGCCCGACGAACACGTCAAGTTGCTGTTCCCGGAGCCCGACGGCACGCTGCGGCTGCCCGAGCCGAACGGGACCATGCTGCGCTGGCCGCGCCCCGTGCCCACCTCGCGCGAGTACACCGTGCGCCGCTACGACCCGGCCACGGGCGAGATCGACATCGACATCGCCCTGCACGAGGGCGGCCTCGCGTCGGATTGGGCGCACGGTGTCTACGTGGGCTCCGTCATCCACGTCGCCGGGCCGCCCGGCGGGCTGATCGTCCCGCACGTCTACGACCGCTATGTGCTCGCGGGCGACATCACGGCGCTGCCCGCCATCGCCCGCTGGCTCGAAGAACTGCCCAGGAGCGCCAAGGGCTGGGCGTTCATAGAAGTCGCCGACGCCACCGAGGAGACCGAGCTGTCGGCGCCCGAGGGCGTCGAGGTGCGATGGCTGCACCGCGGCGACCGCCCGCCCGGCACCGGCGACGCCCTCGCGCGCGCCGTGACCGCCGTGACCGTGCCCGAGGGCGAGCGCGTCTTCGTGTGGGCCGCGGGCGAGGCGGGACAGATCAAACCGCTGCGCCGCTGGGTCCGCGACGACCTGCGGCTGGCGAAGGGCGACCACGACATCACCGGCTACTGGAAGCGCGGCGTCGCCGACTTCGACGACGACCACGAGCACGGCCATGACCACGGCCACGAGCACGGGCACGTCCACAACCACTGACCGATCGGCCGAACGGGGGGCGGGGCGACGCCGCCGGACCAGGCGTGCCCTCCCGCACGAGCAAGGAGCAACACATGTCCATCCGTAGATCGTCGGCCCTGGTCGGCGCCGTGGCGCTGGCCCTGGTCGTGACCGGGTGCGGGTCGTCCAAGAACGACTCGGACTCCGGCGGCAAGGGCAGGACCCGGGTGTTCGCCGCGGACAACGGCAAGATCACCATCCCGGCGGAGCCGAAGCGTGTGGTGGCGACGGGCTACGCCGTGCCCGCCATGATCGAGGCCGACGCGTCGCTGGTCGGCATCTCGTCGTGGAAGCGCGGCGAGGCGCTGATGAGCAAGAAGGACCTCGCCACGTACAAGAAGCTCCCCAAGGTGGCGGGCGAGCTGGCGAAGGAGACCAACTACGAGGCCATCGCCGAGGCCGAGCCCGACCTGATCGTCATCGGCGTCCCCGCCCCGGTCCTCGGCGACATCGACGTGAAGCGCCTGGAGTCCATCGCCCCGGTGGTGGCGATCGGCCCGACCGTGCCGTCCGCGTGGCGCAAGCTGACCCGCAAGCAGTCCGACGCCGCGGGCTCGCTGAAGAAGTTCGACGCCGTGCAGAAGCAGTACGAGGCCAAGGCCGCGAAGCTCGCCAAGAAGTACGAAGGCGTGCTGCCGGAGCTGAAGCTGGGCCACGTCGGGGCGTACGGCGAGGTCGCCAAGGGCACCTTCCAGCGCGAGTTCAGCAACTCGTGGGGCACGAACATCGCCGAGGACATGGGCGCGAAGTACTACGGCAAGGTCAAGAAGCCCGGCCCCGGTTCGCACGCGGTCAGCGAGTACCCGTCCATCGAGGAACTGCCGGCCTCGCTCCGCGACGCCGACGCCATCACGTACTCGGTCCAGGCCGACGGCAGCGTCCCCAAGGCGGTGCGCTACGTCATGGACTCGAAGCTGTGGAAGAACCTGCCCGCCGTCAAGGCAGGGAAGACCTTCCCGCTGCGCTACACCGAGGCCGCGACCTACGGGTCGGCCATGAAGACCCTGGACGCGATCGACAAGTCGTTCGCTCCGCTCCTGAAGCGGTGACGGGCGCGGGCCGCGCGCCCGGGGGGACGGCACAAGGGGGCCGCGCGCCCGAGACGACCGCACCGGGGAGGGGCACTTCACGGGTCGCTCTGCTCGTCGGCGGTCTCCTGCTCCTCGCGGTCGTCGCCGTGGTCAGCATCGGCATCGGCGCCCGCTCGGTGCCGCCCGCCGAAGTCGTCCGCGCGCTCTTCGACTTCCGGGGCACCGACGACCACGTCGTCGTGCGGGACGTCCGGGCGCCGCGCGCGCTCCTCGCCGTCGCCGTGGGCGCCGCGCTCGCCGTGGCGGGCGCCCTCATCCAGACGCTGGCCCGCAATCCGCTGGCCGAGCCCGGCATCCTCGGGGTCACCGCGGGCGCCGGGTTCGCCATCACGCTCGGCTCGGCGCTCGGCCTGACCGGCGGGCAGGCGGGCGAACTGGGCTTCTCCGTCGTCGGCTCCGTGCTCGCGGCGCTGCTCGTCGCCGCGGTCGGGCGCCGCTCGCCGCTGCGCCTCGTGCTCACCGGCGTGGCCCTGACCGCGGTCCTCGGCGGCGTCGCGATGGGCCTGCGGCTGATGCTCCCGGACGTCTTCGACTCGTACCGCTTCTGGTCCGTCGGATCCCTCGCGGCCCGCGAACAGGCCCCTCTCGCCCTGCCGTTGACCGCGATCGGGGTGTGCCTGCTCGGCGCGCTGCTCCTGAGCCGGGCCCTCAACGTCCTGACGCTCGGCGAGAGCGTCGCCCACACGCTGGGCGCGAGCGTGGGCCGCGTGCGGATCGCCGCCCTGGCCCTGATCACCGTGCTCAGCGGCGCGGCGACCGCGGTGGCCGGGCCGATCCTGTTCGTCGGCCTGATCGTGCCGCACCTGGTCCGCAGGCCTGCCGGGGGCTCGGTGCCGTGGCTGATCCTCTACACGATGGTCGTCGGCCCGATCCTGCTGCTCGTCGCCGACATCGGATCCCGGGTGCTGCTGCCCACCGGCGAGGTGCCGGTCGCCGTCGTGACCGCGTTCCTCGGCGGCCCCATGCTGATCTGGGCCGTCCGCCGCCACGGGGCGGGGGCGCTGTGACCGCACCCAAGGCCGGAGCCGCCCCCGCGCGGCGCCGGAGCTCCCTGTCCGCCGTCGGACTGCGCCCCGACCGGCGCACGATGATCCTCGTCGCGGTCCTCACCGCCCTCATCCTCGGCCTCGGCCTGCTCGGACTCTGCTACGGCGCGTCCTGGAAGAGCCCCGGCGAGGTGTTCGCCGCGCTGAACGGGTCAAAGCCCTCCATCGTGATCCAGGACTGGCGGCTGCCCCGCGTCCTGGCCGCCCTGGTCTTCGGCGCCGCCCTCGGGGTCTCCGGCGCCCTCTTCCAGAACCTCACCCGCAACCCCATGGGCAGCCCGGACGTCATCGGCCTCGACGCCGGCGCCTACACCGGCGCCCTGGTCGCCCTGACCGTCCTGTCGGGCACGTCCGCGCAACTGGCCGTCGGCTCGGTGCTCGGCGGGCTCGTCGTCGCGGCCGTGATCTACGTCCTCGCGTACGACCGGGGGTTCTCCGGGCTGCGCCTGGTCGTGATCGGCGTCGCCGTCAACGCCATGGTGACCGCGCTCAACTCATGGATCGTGCTGCGCGCCGAACTGGAGGTCGCCATCGCGGCGGTCGGCTGGCACGCGGGCTCGCTCAACGCCGTGGGCTGGGGCGACCTCGGCATCCCGTTCGCGGTGATCGGCGTCCTCCTCGCCCTGATGGCCACCCGCGCGCACGCCATGCACCAGGCGGCGCTCGGCGACGCCGTCGCGGTGACCACCGGCGTCAGCCTCGACCGGCTGCGCCTGGTCATGGTCCTCGTCGGCGTCGGCTGCACGGCCACGGTCACCGCGGTCGCCGGACCGATCGCGTTCATCGCGCTCGCCGCACCGCAGATCGGCCGCAGGCTCGCGGGCGCGGCCGGGGTGCCGCTGCTCCCCGCCGCGCTCACCGGGGCGGTCCTGCTCCAAGGCGCCGACCTGATCGCCCAGATGCTCCTCGCCCCCGTCGCCCTGCCGGTCGGGGTGGTGAGCACCGCGATCGGCGGCTGCTATCTGATCTGGCTGCTCACCAAGGAGGTGGCGCGCGCGTGACCGCACGCCTGACCGCGCGGGACATCACCCTGCGCTACGGAGACCGGGTGGTGTCCACCCACCTGAGCCTCGACGTCCCCGACGGCGCCTTCACCGCCATCGTCGGCCCCAACGCCTGCGGCAAGTCCACCCTGCTGCGCGCACTCGTCCGGCTGCTGCGCCCCGACACGGGGGAGGTGCGCCTCGACGGCCGCGAGGTCGGCGACTACGCGACCAAGGCACTGGCCAGGCAACTCGGCTTCCTGCCGCAGGATCCGCTCGCCCCCGACGACATCAAGGTCCGCCAACTCGTCGGCCGCGGCCGCTTTCCGCACCAGTCGCTCCTGGCCCTGTGGTCCCAGGGGGACGAGGACGCCGTGGCCGGAGCGATGGCCGCCGCCGGTGTCGAGGACCTGGCCGACCGGCCGGTGCAGGAGCTGTCCGGCGGCCAGCGCCAGCGGGTCTGGATGGCCATGGTCCTCGCCCAGGAGACGCCCTGCCTGCTCCTCGACGAACCGACGTCGTTCCTGGACATCACGCACCAGTACCAACTCCTCGGCCTCCTCGCCGGGTTGCGCGACGAAGGCCGCACGGTGATCGCCGTCCTGCACGACATCAACCAGGCCTGCCGCTTCGCCGACCACCTGATCGCCATGAAGGACGGCCGCGTGGTCTCCGAGGGGGACCCCGGCACCATCGTCGACGCCGACCTGATCGAGGACGTCTTCGACCTGCCGAGTGTGATCATCCCGGACCCGGTGACGGACACGCCGATGGTGGTGCCGACGCTGCAAGGGGCGCCCCGGGCCGAGAGGAGCGCGCCCCGCATGGCGAAGTGATCGGTCGGTCCCCGGCCCGTGGGCGATGTGCGGGGCCGTCAGGTTCCCGCTTGTTCCTGGTCGGTGAAGAAATCGATCATCTCCTGGGGCGTGGGGTCGTGGGCGACCGCGGCGGCGGCCGCCGCACCGCGGGGGAACAGTTCTCGCTCGTACGCGGTGAGTGCGGCCTCGATGTCGTCGGGGTGTGCGGCGAGGGCCTTGCCGAGTTCGGCGCCGTCCAGCATGGCGAGGCCCGCGCCTTCACCGTTGGGCGTCGCGAGGTGGGCGGCGTCGCCGAGCAGGGTCACCCCGGGCACCCGGTCCCAGCGGTGCCCGACCGGCAGGGCGTACAGGGGGCGCAGGACGGGCGCGGTCTCGCAGGCGGTGATCAGGGCCGTGAGTTCCGGTGCCCAGCCGTCGTACTCCCGCGCGATCCGCGCGGTGGCCGCGGCGGCGTCGGTGAAGTCGATGGTGGCGAACCAGTCCTGTGGCCTGGCCAGGGTGATGTAGGCGTGGAGGGTTCCGCCCCTTTCCCGGTGGGCCACGAGCCACTTCCCGTTCCCGGCCGGGTCGAGCGCGACGAGCGTCCCGCCGCCGACCGCCTTCGCGGTGGCCGGGTGCCGGGTGTCGGCGTCGTGCAGGGAGGTCTCGACGAAGGACCGGCCCACGTAGGCGGGTGCGGCGTCGGAGAGCAGCGGCCGGACGCGTGACCACGCGCCGTCCGCGCCGACCAGCAGGCTCGTGACGACCGTGGCGCCGTCCTCGAAGGCCACCTCGTGGCGGCCCCCGGTGAGGGGACGGACGCCGGTGGCCTTGTGGCCCCAGCGGACGGTGCCGTAGGGGAGCGCGTCGAGCAGGATCTGACGCAGCTCGCCGCGCTGCACCTCGGGGCTCTGGCCCGTGCCGTCGTCGGCCTTCTCGAAGAGGACGGTTCCGTCGCGGTCCAGGAGCCGTATCGCCTGGCGGCCCTCCAGGACGATGGCGCGGAACTCGTCCATCAGATCGGCCGCCCCGAGGGCGAGTTGGCCGTTGTGGACGTGGATGTCGAGCATCCCGCCCTGCGAGCGCGCCGTCGGGGACGGCTCCGCCTCGTGGACCGTGGCCGGGATGCCGTGGACGTGCAGGACGCGGGCGAGCAAGAGGCCGCCGAGTCCGGCGCCGATGATCGTGACAGGAGTGCGCATGGGGCTCCTCGCGTGGGGCGTCGACTGCCGGACGGGCCCGGCAGGATCGCTGGATTGAAGGCACTGTGCCGGGCCCGTGACCCGGCGGGACGCGGACTCAGATGACGATGACCCGGCGGCCGCGCGTGTGACCGGCCTGGCAGTCGATGTGGGCCGCCGCGGCATCGGCGAGCGCGTACGTCCTCTCGACCGGGATGTGGAGCTTGCCCCGCTCGATGAGGCCGACGGCCTCCGCTAGGGCCTTCGGCACGTCGCCGGTCACGCCGGAGAACCGGACGCCGTGGTCCGGCGCGCCGAGGTCGGCGATGGAGATCACCTTCCGCGGGTCCCCGGTCAGCTCGACGAGTTCGCGGATCACGCCCGAACCGGCGAGGTCGAGCGCCGCGTCGACCCGGCCGAGCCGCCGCACCCGCTCGACCCAGCCCTCGCCGTACGTCGTGGCGAGGGCGCCCAACTCACGCAGGTAGTCCTGGTTCCCGGCCCCGGCCGTGCCGATCACCGTGATGCCGCGGTCGCGGGCGATCTGCAGGGCCGCCGATCCGACGCCCCCGGACGCGCCGCTGACCAGCAGCGTCTCCCCGGGTCGCACACCGGTCTGGCCGATGACGCGCAGCGCGGTCTCCACCACGGAGGGGTATCCGGCCGCCTCCTCGAACGTCAGACCCTCGGGCATCCGGGCCCAGGCCGCGAGGACGGCGAACTCGGCATAGGTGCCCGAGCCGCGCCCGAACACGAGGTCGCCGACCTCGACCCCCGAGACACCCGCGCCGACCGCGTCCACCACCCCGGCGGCGTCCTGCCCGATCCCGGCGGGCAGTTCGACCGGGCGGACCTGCTGGAACTGGCCTTCACGGATCCGCCAGTCGACGGGGTTCACGCCCGCCGCCCGCACGGCGACGCGTATCTGGCCGGGGCCCGCGTCGGGCACCTCGGCGTCGGTGAGGTGGAGAACATCGGGACCGCCGAACTCGGCGAAGCTCACTCTCTTCATGTCGCCGACCGTAACACTAACGGTTAGTGTTTTGGAACTGTTACGGATTCGCACCTGATAGCGTCAGGGCATGACCACGCCGACCGGACGCCGCGAGCGCAAGAAGGCCGCGACCCGTCAGAAGATCGCCGACACCGCCCTGCGGCTCTTCCTGGAACGGGGGTACGACGCGGTGGGCATCCGGGACGTCGCCGCCGAGGCCGACGTGGCCGTCACCACGCTCTTCTCCCACTTCGCGTCGAAAGAGGCCCTGGTCTTCGAGCGGGACGACGACTTCGAGCAGCGCCTCACGCGGGCGGTCACCGACCGGGCGCCGGACGACCCCCTCATCCCCGCACTGCGCGGCGAGATCCACGCCATGGTCCGGCACTGCACGGCCGACGGCGCCGCCCCGATCTACCGCATGATCGACGAGTCACGTGCCTTGCGGGAGTACGAGGAGTCGATGCGGCTGCGGCACGCGGAGTCGCTGGGCGCGGCCCTCGTCGCCGATCCCGGCCTGGCGCGGAGCGAAACGGCCTGCCGGACGATCGCGAGGTTCGTGATCGACGCCTATGCGCTGGCCCGCGACGCGGCCGACCCGCAGGCCGCCGTGGACGAGATCTTCGAGATGATCGAGGCGGCCTGGCAAGCCGCCTGACGATCTGTCAGCGGCCGTCAGGCCCATGACCGGCCGAGGCCCGGCGGGCAAGCAGCCCTACCCCTGCCGATCGCTCCAGGGGACGTTGCACCGCAAAGTAATTGGTTCGCGTCGGCGTCGGCCGAGTGGGACGATCCGCGAGGCGTACGGAGAGCGCGGCACGGGGGATCGCGGACCGCCGTACTCCTGGCACCGGCGTGTGCGGTCGGCGCTCCTTGCGTACCGGGGTGGTCGTCCGAACAGGCTCTTTCCGTTCGCCCCGGCCCTTCTTCTCCCTTCTTCTCCTTGCCGACTCGCTCCCTTCCGAGAGGTAGCTGTGATGTCCGTCGCCGCGTCCCAGTCGTCCGAGTCCCAGCCCGCTCCGGTGGTCCGCACGGAGGCCGGGGCCGTGCGCGGCAGCCGGGAAGGGGGCGTGGCCGTGTTCCGGGGCATCCCGTTCGCCGAACCGCCCGTCGGTGAGCTGCGGTTCGCCGCGCCCCGGGCGGCGCTCGGGTGGGACGGGGAGCGGGAAGCCGTCGCGTACGGGCCGCCGCCGCCCCAGGCCGGGGTGTTCGGGATGGACGCGCTGTCGCAGGAGGCGCCCGGGGACGACTGGCTGACGGTGAACGTCTGGTCGCCCGACCCGGGTGCGGGCGCGGGGCTGCCGGTGATGGTGTGGATCCAGGGCGGCGCCTACGTCATCGGGATGTCCGGGCTGCCCGAGTACGACGGCGGCCGCCTGGCGCGGGAAGGCGGCGTCGTGGTCGTGACGTTCAACTACCGCGTGGGCATCGAGGGTTTCGCCCAGATCGAAGGGGCACCGGCCAACCGGGGCCTGCTCGACCAGGTCGCCGCGCTGGAGTGGGTGCGCGACAACATCCGGGCGTTCGGCGGTGACGCGGGGCGGGTCACCGTCTTCGGGCAGTCGGCGGGCGGCGGCTCGGTCGCCGCGCTGCTGGCGATGGGCCGCGCGCGAGGACTGTTCCACCGGGCCGTCGCACAGAGCGTCCAGGGCACGTACTTCTCCCCGGAACTCGCCGCCGACGTGACGGCCGCCTGCGCCGCCGAGTTGGCGCTGCGGCCCACGGCGGCGGACCTGGCCACGGTGGACCCGATCCGTCTCTCCGCCACCGGCGACGCCGTCACCGCGAAGATCTCCCAGTGGACGGAGCGCTGGGGCCGTCCCGCACACCGGACGATCCCGTTCGCGGCCGTCGTCGACGGCGACGTCCTGCCCGCCACGCCCTGGGAGGCGCTGGCCGCGGGCGCCGCACGGGACATCGAGCTGATCGCCGGCCACGCGCGCGACGAGCACCGGCTGTTCGGCGCGATCGACGGCACGCTGGGCCAGGTCACCGAGGGGCAGGCCACGACCGCGCTGCGGACCTTCGGCCCCGGTCCCGACGGGCACCGGCGCTACCGCGAAGCGCTCCCCGACGCGGGCCCGGACGAGCTGTACGAACGCGTCCACGCGGACTGGCTGTTCCGCATGCCGTCCCTCCACCTCGCCGAGGCCCAGATCCAGGCCGGTGGCCGCGCCCACGTCTACGAACTGACCTGGTCCGCACCGGGCATGGGCGGCGCCCTCGGGGCGTGCCACGGCCTCGACGTACCGCTCGTCTTCGGCAACCTGACCCACGGCCAGACCGCCGCGCTGCTCGGCGAAGGGCCCTCCCCGGAGGCCGAGGCGCTCTCGGCGCACATCCGGGGCGCGTGGACGGCGTTCGCCGCCCACGGCGACCCGGGCTGGCCCGCGTACGACAGCGCACAGCGCCTGACCCAACTCCTCGACGCACACCCGACCGTCGTCCCCGACCCCGAGAGGACATCCCGCCTGCTGTGGCAGGACCATCCCTTCGCGGCTCTGCCGCTGCTCGACCGATAGCGCCCCCTTCTCGGCTGTTCGCGCCGCTGCCCGACCGGAAGGCACCTTGCCCGACCGGAAGGCCTCGCTGCCCGACCGGAAGGCCTCGTTGCCCGACCGGAAGCCCCGTTGCCCGACCGCTGGGGCCCGCCCCGCGTTCACCCCGCCCAGGCAGCCATTCGGCCGCGCTCCTCCCGCGCCCCCACCCGCTCCGGGGGACCGTACTCATGTCCGAGCTGTTCGCATGTGTGCACGAAGGAGCCCTCCCTTGGCCCCCGTCAGGTTCATCGTCATCGGCGCCGTCGCCGCCCTCACCGCCACCTTGACCGCCGCCCCGAGCCCCGCCGCCCCGAGCCCCGGGACGCCGACGTCCGGCCTCCCCGGCCAGCTCCGTTCGGGTGAGGTCACCTGGGCCGAGAACGCCTTCGTGGCCCTGTGCCGTCGCGGCGCCGTCGCGGCCCCCGACCGGCGGAACCTGCCGCTGTTCGACGGCAAGAGCGTCACCGCCACCGCGAAGAAGGTGTCGCGGGACCGGGAGGGCACCCTGCTGTGGAGCGGGCACCTCGCCGGGCACCCCGACCGGCCGGTCACCCTCGCGGTCGACGGTGCCTGTGCCGGAGGCAGGCCGCGGGTCGCCGGTGAGATCCACGACGGCCGGGTGCGCTACGCCCTGGAGGCGGTCCGGCCCGGCGTCTCCCGCATCCGGTCGTTCGACACCGCGCGCCAGACACCCCTCGTACGCGACGGCCTGCGCCTGGCGAAGCCGGCTCGACCTGCGGCGCCACCCAGCAGACGTGCCGAACCGGCGGATCCGGTCATCGACGTCCTGATCGGGTACACCCCGGAGACGGCCACGAACACCGAGGGCGGTGTGGCCGCCATCGAACTCCAGGTCAAAGCTGCCGTCGAGGGCAGCAACCTGGCGTTCGCCGACAGCGAGGTGAAGGCCCGCCTCAACCTCCTCGGGACGTTCGAGACGCCGAGCTGGAGCGGCGAGGCCGCCGACATGGACGGCATGACGAACGCGCTGGCCAATCCGGAGGATCCCCGCTACTCCGACGACTGGGCCACCAGCGTCCGCGCCACCCGCGACGCGAAGGGCGCCGACCTCGTCCACGTCCTGTCGAAGTTCACGCCTCCCGAGGGCGAGTACACGGCAGGCACCGGCATGACGCCTTCCCTGCCCCGCCTCATCCCGGGCGACAACGCCAAGTACAGCACCGACGACACCGGCTTCGGAGCGCAGCAGGCCGACACCTTCGGCACCCACCACCTCGCCCACGAGATCGGCCACAACTTCGGCCTCAACCACGACTACGTCACCGACCCGATCGACCCCGACGAGGACAACTACCGGGCGGGCAACTACAACCCGTACTACCCGGACAACCACGGCTTCCTGCCGGCGGACCGCACCTGGGTCGACATCATGGGCTACAACATGAGCTGCGACGACGAGGACAAGTGCGAGAACAAGATGTGGTTCTCCAACCCCCGTCAGACGTACGACGGAAAGCCGCGCGGCGTGGCCCTCGGATCTCCGGAACCCGCCGACTCCACCCGCGTCATGAACCTCACGGGCCCGGTCCTCGCCAACTACCGCACGCCCGTCGGCAGCAGCGCTCCTCAGCGGCACGCCCTCACCGCGGTGCCGCAGGACGGCACGGGGGGCAAGGTCTCCGCCCCTTCCACGGGTCTGTTCGCCGCCGGTGACCAGGTGACCGTCACCGCCACGCCGGACTCCGGCTACAAGATCGACCGCTGGATCGTCGACGGCAAGGTCCAGCCCACCCGGGCGGACTCTCTGAGCGTGACGATGGACAGCAACCACTACGTGACCGTGAAGTTCATCAAGGCCAGCGCGCCGCTCAGCCCGATCCCGGCCGCCCTCACCGCCGTCAGCCCCGACACCGGCTCCGTCAAGGGCGGCTTCCCCGTCACCCTGACCGGCGGCGGCCTGACCGGCACCACCCAGGTCCTGGTGGGCACCCCGACCGCGGGCGGCTTCCGCGGGGTCGCGGCCACCGACGTGCGTGTCGTCGACGACGGCCACGTCACGTTCACCGCGCCCGCGTACCCGGACGCCGGTCCCGTCCAGATCGCCACCGCCCGCGGCAACGCGATGACCGCGTCCATCGGCTTCACCTACACCGACTGATCGCCCGCCCGCCGCTGCCGACGCCGGTCCCCGCATCCTCGGGGATGTAACGCCCGTGCCCTCTCCGGCCAAGAACGGTCGTACGCAGGATCAGTGAGGATCGATCACGGCGACGAGGAGAGTGATGGGGACCAGGAACAGAAGCAGCGGCGGGCCGCCCGGGGGCGGGCTGCGGGACCCTCAGGTGTTCGAGGAGTTCTACCGGCGGCATGTGGACGCCGTGACGCGGTTCGTGGCGCGGCGGGTGAGCGATCCGCACACCGTCGCGGATCTGACCGCCGACGTGTTTCTCGCGGTGGTCGACTCCGCGGACGGGTACCGTCCCGGGCTCGGGAGCGAGGCGGCCTGGCTGTTCGGGATCGGCCGCAACGTCGTCCGTGCCGAGTACCGGCGCAGTTCGCGGCAGGCCGGACTCGGGGCACGGATCGCGGGGCGGCGGTTGCTCGACGACGACATCGCGCGCCTGGAGGAGAAGCTCGACGCCGAGCGGGGCGGGCGGCGCGCCCTCGAACTGCTCGCGGATCTGCCCGAGAGCGAACGCGCCGTGCTCGAACTCGTCGCCGTCGACCAGCTGACCGTGAGCGAGGCCGCGGCGGCCCTGGGGACCACCCAGGTCGCCGCCCGCGTACGGCTGCACCGCGCACGCCGGAAGCTGCGCGGCGCCGAAGAGCTCGCGGGGGAGCAGCCGGGGCACGGGCGGGCCGAGCACGGCAAGCCGGTCGATCACGCGCGGCAGGCCGAGTCACGTACCGCCGACATCGCTTACGCGGGGGGAGAGTCATGAGCACCCAGACATTCGAGGACCGGCTGCTGGAAGAACTGCAGCGCGAGGTACGGCTCCAGGCGGCCGGGGCCGGATCGCGGCCGTCGGTGGCGCCGGTGCGCCGACGGATTCTGACGCCGATGCGGGCGGGCGCGGTCCTGGTGGCCTGCGCGGCGGCGACCGTGACGGCGATCGTCGTGCCGGGTGGCGAAGGGGGCGGGGCCGCGTACGCCGTGGAGCGGCTCTCCGATGGTGCGGTGCGTGTCACCGTCAACGATCTGACGCTCGACATCGAACAGCAGGAGGCACTGGCCGCCAAGCTGCGTGCGGCCGGGGTCCGGGTGTCGGTGGACGAGGTGCCCAAGGGCAAGGCCTGCCGTATGCCGCGTGGCGAGATGATCGGCAACACCGTCATCAGCCTGCTCAACTCCGCCGAGCGGGACGGCAAGGGCGACGGCGCGGGCGGACAGCCGGGGGATACGCGGCCCGACCAGGCCGAGAAGCACCGGGGCGGGCCCGGCCCGAAGGGCAAGGTGTGGAAGCTGGTCTTCCACCGGGGCGACACCATGGTGATGGAGCGTGGCACGGGGTTCTACCCCGGCAACGACAGCGGCTTCACGAGCTTCTACGGCATCCGGGGCAAGGCCACACCCTGCGAACTGGTCCCGAGCCCGTAGGGAGGAACTTTCGTCTCATCAGCTGCCCCCGCCCGGTGCCGGACCGGGCGGGAACAGCCTACGTTCCCCTCCCGTCGTCCCGTCGTCCCGTCGTCCCGTCGTCCCGCGGCACGGGCCGCAGGCGGGCCAGCGCCTCAACGCAGCGCGATGAGGCCCGCGTCCGTCGGCTCGAAGCCGCAGGCGTCGAAGTAGAAGTCCCGCAGGTGCTCGTCGAAATCGACGTGCAGCCACTCACAGCCCGCCGCCCGGGCCTCGCGCGCCGCGACCGCCACGAGCTCGCTCCCCACCCCTGCCCGGCGGCCGCCCGCGGCGACCATCGTGTCGAGCACGAAGGCGTGCACACCCCCGTCCCAGGCGACGTTGACGAACCCCACCAGCTCCCCGTCCCGCCGTGCACAGACCCACCCCAGACTGTGCCGACGCACCTGCGCCAGCCAGTCGATGGTCAACACGACGTGGTCGAAGGCCTCGGCGTGGAGGGCGTTGACCTCGCCGTTGTCGAAAGCGCCGCGCCAGTCGTACGTGATCGTCATGGGCGCATGGTAGGTCGGGGAATGTGCGGACGATGGGCCCTCACCGCCTCGGGAACTACAGCGCGTTGGTGAAGGAGCGCCGGTACGAGCGTGGGGGCACCCCGCGGCGGCGTACGAACTGTTCGCGCAGGACGGCCGCGCTGCCGTAGCCGACCCGGTGGGCGATCTCCTCGACCGGGAGGTCGGTGGTCTCCAGGAGTTCCTCGGCGCTGCTGAGGCGCAGGTTGCGCAGCCAGGCGTGCGGCGTGGTGCCCGTCGCGGCCGTGAAGCGGCGGGCGAAGGAGCGTTTGCTCATCGTGGCGCGCCGGGCCAGTTCCGCGACGGGGAGCGGTTCGTGGAGGTGTTCGCGAGCCCAGGCGAGTACCTCGGCGAGGCGCTCGTCCTGGCAGTCCTCGGGGACGGGTGCGGTCAGGTACTGGGCCTGACCGCCGTCGCGGTGCGAGGGCAGCACCATGTCGCGGGCGATGGCGTTGGCCATCGCCGCGCCGTACTCCCGCCTCAGCAGATGGAGGCACATGTCGAAGCCCGCGGCCGCTCCCGCGCCCGTGACGATGTGCCCTTCGTCGATGTAGAGGGCGTCGGGTTCGACGGTGACCTCCGGGTGACGTCCTGCCAGCAGTTCCGCGAACCGCCAGTGCGTGGTCGCCCGGCGGCCGTCCAGGAGCCCGGCAGCCGCCAGCGCGAACGCGCCGACACAGTGGGCCGCCACCAGGGCGCCCCGCTCGTGCGCGGCCGTCAGCGCGTCAAGCACGGCGGGCGGGGGCGGGGTCCGGAAGTCGGTGCCGGGCAGGGCGATCAGCAGGTCGGCGGAGGCGAACCGGTCCAGGCCGTGCTCGACCGTGAGCGGCACGTTCGAGTCCGTCGCCAGCGCTCCTGGCTCGTCGGCACACAAAGCGAAGTCGAAAGCAGGGAAGGCCGCCCCGCGAGGCGCGAACACCTCACAGACGACACCCACGGCGAGCATGCCGACTCCGGGCGGGGCGTACGCGGCAATGGTCTTGAAGGGCGGCACGGGGGCAGTGTGGCACGGTCGGCACGAATCCTGCGATCACAGGTGTACGTGCCAGGGCTTGGAAGGGGCCTTGGATGGGGATTTGCGGGGGGCTTGGAAGGGCCCGGGCCCGGGCTCGTGGTACCCCGGGAACTCAACCGCTACGGGGCCTCGCGCATCTTGAGGATGTACGCGGCGGTCAACGCGACGGTTCGGTCCTCGTCCTGGGACAGATCCGCGAGAGCACGGGACGCCGCGGCCCCCGGGATCTCCGCGAGCGCCTGGGTCAGCCGCAGCCGTGCGGACGCGTCGACGGCGCCGCCGGTGAGGCGGTCGACGAGCCTGGCCGTGATCTGGTCCGCCGACGCGGGACCGCTCGCCAGCGCGCTCAGGGCGTCGGCCGCGTCGACGTCGTTCGCCTGCTCGACGACCATGTCGACGAGCGTCGGAACCGCGTCGGCGACTCCGCGGGCGCCGAGCGCGAGGGCCGCGCACCTGCGGACCACGAGGTCGGCGTTCGTCAGCGCGTCCCGCAGCACCGTGGTGGCCTCGTCGTGCGGAATCTCGGCGATGGACTGGACGGCCCGCTTCCGGACGTCGGCGGCCGGTGAGCCGAGGCCCTCCGCGAGCAGCGGCAGCGCGCCGTCGCCGGACTGCGCCAGAGCCCATCGCAGGGCCCCGGCGACGATCGGGTCCGCCTCGCTCAGGACCGCTTCCACCAGGGCCTCCACGGGCACCGGAACCTCTTCGACGGAGGACAGGGCCGCGCGCTGGCGCTTCCAGGCGTTCTCGGACCCCAACGCCTGGAGGAGCGCGACGGTCTGGAGGACGTCCTCCCAGGCGGCGGGCTCCATGGCACCGATCCGGCGGAGCCGCGTGAGCAGCGCCGTCTCACGTGCGATGCGCTCGCGCGTCTGGTCCACGAGGTCGTCGATGAGGGACGAGGGCGTGAAGCCGGGGTCGTCGAGCGCGTACCCGACCTCACGCAGGGAGAGGCCCAGAGCCCGCAGGCTCTCGATGTGGAAGATGCGCCGGATGTCCTCGGCCGCGTACTCCCGATAGCCGCCGCCCGTACGCCCCGTCGGCCGCAGCAGGCCAAGGGACTCGTAGTGCCTGAGCATGCGGGCACTGACCCCGGACCGCCGGGCCACCTCACCGATCAGCACGGCGCGTCACTCCCCACTCCCCAACCCTCACTCGTCACTTCTCACTCCCTAACCCTCACGCGTCACTCCTCACTCCTCCTGGCCGGTCGTGCCCAGCACCATGACGCGCTTGGCCTCCTCGACCGCGAACGCGAATCCGGCGTCCGGGTCGCGCGACAGCCGCTCCGTGGCGATGGCGTGCTCGCGCACGCGCGGGTCATGATCCGTCATCGCGGCACGCAGAGCCGACGAAGCCGCCTCACCCAGCGCGATCAGCGCCCGGCTGAGACTCAGCTGCGTCTCGTGCCCGCCACGCCCGAGCTGCGTCGACAGCTCCGCGGCCAGCTCGGGTGCCGCGCCTTCGGGTACGAGCACGACCGCCGCCCGCCAGGCGCTCCGCGCCACTTCGTCGGCGGCGTCGGACAGCAGCGCCCGCGTGATCGCGGGCCACGCCCGCCGATCGCCGATCTTGGACAGCGTGTGCAGCGCCTGGCTCCGTGCCTGTGCGCGTTCCGAGCGGAGTTCGACGAGCAGCGCCGGGACCGTCGCCGACGCCGCGTGCCGGGTGAGGGCCCACGTCAGCATCTCGCGTACGGAGAACTCGGGCTCGATCGCGCATCGTTCGACGAGCTTGTCGAGGAAACGCGGGTCGGGGTTCGTGCCGACCGCCAGCGCCGCCCGCAGCCGCACGGACGAGTTGCCGTCCTCCAGCCCCTGGAGCGCGCGCAGCGCATCCGTGTCCTGTAGTGGCAGGGTCATCGGGACCACCTCCTTGACACGGTGATGACCTTGACCGCAGTGAAGACCTTGTCACCGTGTCAAGGTCAAGCGCGCCCCGGCCATCAGGCCCCCGCCCTGCCGTGCTGCCGACGCACCGGTTCCCTGATCTGCTCGGCCAACGCCCCGGCGACCCCCGTCTCGGGCGGTGTCGTCCGGGCCATCTCGGCCTCTTGTCCGTCAGGCGCGGGATTCACCTTATGGCGGCAGCCAGGGCCCGGACGGACCGGCGCGTCCGGCTGCCGCCGCCCTCAGGAGAAGTCCAGGACCAGTCGGCCCCGCAGGCCGCCCGACTCCAGCAGCCGGTGGGCCTTGGCCGCCTCCTCGGCGGGCAGCACCTCGGCCACGCGCAGCGTGAGGGTGCCGTCCTCGGCCCGGCGGCGCAGCGCGTCGAGGCTCGCGGTGTCGGTGATGCCGTCCGACACCATCACCGGATGCACCCGGATGCCGCGCTCGGCCGGTCCGGACCAGCCCCGCAGCTCGGCGAGGGCCCCGCCGTCGGCGATCGCGGGCACCGCCTCGGTGGTCTGCATCGAACCGTCCACGAGGCCGGGGACACCGTCGGGGGCCAGAGCGCGCACATGGGCGGCGAACTCGGCGCCGCGCTCCACGACGTGGTCGGCGCCGAATCCGCGCACCAGCTCGACGTCCGGCCGGGCGGCGTCCGCGATCACGGTGAGCCCGTCGGCCTTGGCCAGCTCGACCGCGTACCCGCCGACGGCACCCGCGGCACCGGTCACGGCGACGGTCCCGCCCTGCGGCACGGCCAGGGCGTCCAGGGCGAGGCGTGCCGTCATGGCGTTCATGAGGAGGGTGGACGCGGCGGGGAAGTCCGCGCCTTCGGGCGCCGGTACCACCGAAGCGGCGGGCACCACGACCTGATCGGCGTAGGCCCCGCCGTGCGGGCTGGTGAAGAGGACCATGGCGACGACTCGTTGGCCCACGGCGAGCCGGTCGTCGGCTCCGGGCCCGAGCTGGTCGATCACTCCGGCGGCGTCCATGCCGGGCACGAACGGGGGCCGCCGGTCGGTCATGCGGACGGCGTGGCCGCCGGTGCGCAGCATCACGTCGGTGGGGTTGACGGCGGCCGCGTGCACGCGGATGCGGACCTCACCGGGGCCCGCCTGCGGTTCGGGCAGGTCCAGGACCCGCAGTGCTTCCGGGCCGCCGAACTCATGGACACCTATGGCTCTCATGTCGCCTGCAACTTCGGGTGTCCGGGCGGTATTCCGCACGGGTCGACTACGAACTCCCCTCCCCGTGAAGCGAGTCGGTGGTGCCGGTGGTCTCCGTCGCGTCCTCCGGTGGTTCGGTGGTGAGGACCAGCACGGCGATCTGTACGCGGTTCTCCAGGCCGAGGCGGGTGAGGATCCGGTTGACCGTGCTCT
The DNA here is from genome assembly GCF_042677545.1 of Streptomyces sp. NPDC127108. Classification (NCBI taxonomy): domain Bacteria; kingdom Bacillati; phylum Actinomycetota; class Actinomycetes; order Kitasatosporales; family Streptomycetaceae; genus Streptomyces; species Streptomyces sp. NPDC127108. The sequence goes on from NZ_JBHXTE010000037.1 coordinate 58,659, forward strand.
TGACGCCGGTCTGCGTCAGGCCCAGGACGGCCGCGATCCGCGCGTTCGACAAGCCCTGGGCGACGAGCCGGGCGACCTCCCGCTCCCGGGCGGTGAGGGCATCGAGGGGGCCGTCCGCTCCCGTCCCGGTCCCCGGGGCGGGGGAGGGGGCGCGGGGCAGCAGCGGGGGCGGCAGGTCGGAGAAGGCGCGAATGAGGCGCCGGGTCACCGTGGGCGCCAGCATCGCCTCGCCCGCCGCCACCACGCCGATCGCCTCGACCAGCGCCTGCGGCGTCGTGTTCTTCAGGAGGAACCCGCTCGCCCCCGCGCGCAGCGCGGCGTGCACGTATTCGTCCAGGTCGAAGGTGGTCAGCATCAGCACGCGTGGCCGGGGGCCCGGGTGCGGCCAGCCGTCGAGGATCCGCCGGGTGGCCTCCACCCCGGTCATGCCCGGCATCCGCACGTCCATGAGGACCACGTCCGGACGCAGCGCGAACGCCGCCTCGACGGCCCGCTCGCCGTCCGCCGCCTCGCCCACCACCTCCACGGCGGTGCGCCGGAGCATCGCCCGCAGCGCGGTCCTGACCAGCTCCTGATCGTCCACCGTGAGGACGCGGACCGCCGCCATCAGTGCGACCCCGTTCCGGTACGTCGCCGTGCCGCGTCCGGCGCCGCGGCGCGGAACGTCGCCTCGACGCACCAGCCGCCGCTCTCGTCGGGCCCCGCCCGCAGCGTGCCCTTGAACAGCGCGGCGCGTTCCCGCATCCCGATCAGGCCGAGCCCGGAGCCGGGCATCGAGGGCGGTGGATCCGCCGCCGTCGGCGCCGAGTTGACCACGGTGACGGTCAACAGGCCGTCCTGCCAGGTGATGTCGACGCGTACGCGCACCGCACCGGCGTGCTTGCGGACGTTGGAGAGGGCTTCTTGGACCACTCGGTACGCGGAGACCTGCACGGCGGGCGCCAGGCTCGCGACCGGTCCGGTCACCGTGAGCGCGACGGGGCAGCCGACCGCCGTGGATTCGGCCGCCAGCCGGTCGACGTGGCGCAGGGACGGTTCCGGCAGCGGACCCCCGCTGGCCTCCGGTGACGGATCCGCGTGGTGTCGTGGCGACGGCCCCGCGCCCGGGTCGGCTTCCGCGCCGAGCGCCGCCTCCGCGCCGGGGCCCGTCTCCCCGGCGCCGGGCGGCGGGTCCGCGAGCAGGCACACCAGGCCGCGCATCTCCTCGAGCGCGACGTCCGCGGCCTCGCCGATGGCCGTCACGCCCTGGCCGGCGGCGTGCGGGTCGTCGGGCAGGACGACGCCCGCGGCGCGGGCCTGGAGGGCGATCGCGCTGATGTGGTGGGCCACCAGGTCGTGCAGTTCACGGGCGATACGGGTGCGCTCCGCCGTCACCGCCCGGCGGGCGTTGAGCTGCTGCTCGGCGCGGAGGCGCGCCGCCAGGTCACGCAGCCGCTCCGCGTCCGCGTACAGCCGCCGCCGGGACGAGCCGAGCAGCCAGACGGCCGTCGAGATCCCCGCGGCCACCACCATGTCGGCGAAGGCCAGCGGCACTTCGGGGGGCGGCGACGGCGGCAGGTGGAAGCGGTCGCCGATCCGTTCGGGGGCGAGGAAGGCCACGGTCATGGCGACGGGGGCGAGGAGGCTGTGCGGCACGGGTGCGCGGCGCGCCATCACGTAGCAGGCGAGGAGCGCGGACTGGGCGTTGTCACCCGCGGGGTCGAGCAGTTCGCCGAGCAGATAGCAGCCCACGCTCACGGCGAGGACCAGCCCCGGCCGTGTACGCGCCCACGCCAGCGGCACGGACGCGCCGACCAGCAGTCCCACGGCGAGCGTCGACGCCGCGACGCCGTGCGGCAGCGGGTGCTCGAGGCGCAGCAGCACCGCGAGGACGGTCAGCCCGGCCGCGAGCAGCGCGTCGCCGGGGCGCCCGGAGAGCCTGCGCCGCAGCGGCGCGCACCACGCCCATGCTCGTGTCCATTCCTGTGTCGAAGCCTGAGCCCACGCACCGCTTTCCCGGGCCTGCCGACCCTCGCGGACCGACGGCACGGGCGAGTCCGCGCCGCGCGGGGGAGCGGGCCCCTTCCGTACCGGCGCCGTTCCTGTCCCCGTCACGAGCAGCCCCCGTTCTCCGCCCCGCGCGTCCGGAAGAGCGCGTCCAGAACCTCGCGTCAGCGTACGACCGGCCACTCCGCCCGGCACGCGAGGCCAACCAAAGTTGCCCGGCCGTCCCCTCCTCACGCAGGACGTCCCACCACGGCCCCCGTCCGTAGCGTCAGCGCCAGCCGACGAGACGACCGGCAGCGGTCGACGGCCCCCCACGACAACCCCGGAGGATTCCGCATGCCCGCACACCCGCCCCGAAACCGGAGGGCGACCCGATGCCCCCGAGCCGCCCTAGCCGTCACGGCCACCCTCGCCGCGGCCGCCGTCGCGCTCCCGCCCGCCTTCGCCTCGGCGAACCCCGGCGAGACGGGACACCCTGGCTCCCAAGGCTCCGCGCGGGCCGCGCACTCGGACTTCCAGCGCGACGCCGACGCCGTGCGCGCCACCGGAGCGATCGGCGTCCAGGCCCGGATCAGCGGGGGACGCACCACCCCCACGTCCGGCCCCCGCACCGTCACCAGCGGCACCGCCGACATCCGTACCGGCCGATCGGTGCCTGCCGACGGCTACTTCCGCATCGCCAGCAACACCAAGACCTTCGTGGCGACCGTCGTGCTGCAACTGTCCGCCGAGCGCAAGCTCTCCCTGGACGACACCGTGGAGCGCTGGCTGCCCGGCCTGGTGCGCGGCAACGGCAACGACGGCCGACGCATCACCCTGCGCCAACTGCTCCAGCACACCAGCGGCATCCACGACGACTACCCCGGCTTCGACAGCGCGGCGGCCTACTACGAGAAGCGCTTCGACCCCTACACCCCGCGCCAGCTCGTCGAGCGGGCCATGCGGCACCGCCCCGACTTCCGGCCGGGCAGGGGCTGGGCGTACTCCAACGTCGGCTACATGCTGCTCGGCATGGTCATCGAGAAGGCGACCGGCCGCACTTGGCACACCGAGGTGCGCGAGCGGCTCCTGGAGCCGCTCGGCCTGCGGCACACGTACCACCCGGACGACTCACCCGCGATCAGGACGCCGCACGCCCGCGGCTACCAGCGCTTCGCGACCGCGCCCAAGCTGGTGGACGTCACCCTCCTGAAGGACGCCAACGCCTCGGGCGGCCTCATCGGCACCACCGCCGACCTCAACCGCTTCTTCCGCGCCCTGCTCGGCGGCAAGGTCCTGAAGCCCGCGCAGCTCAAGGAGATGAAGCGCACCGTCCCGCTGAACAAGGAGTTCCAAGTGCCCTACCCCGGGGCGCGCTACGGCCTCGGCCTGATGAAGAGCAAGCTGCCGTGCGGGGGCTGGTACTGGAGCCACGGCGGGGACGAGATCGGCTACATGACCCGCAACGCCGTCAGCGACGACGGGCGGGTCGCCGTCACCGCGTCGATGTCCACCGAGTGGAGCACGTCCGCCGCGGACACGCTGCCCCAGCACCGGGCGGCGACCGGCATGGTCACCCGGGCGCTCTGCACCGAGCGCAACTTGCCATTGCGGCAACATTAGTTGTCGTTCTTGCCGTGGTCGTCGCAACCTGGTGTCCGGCCAACGGGCCCTCGTACACCATCAGGAGGACAGGCGATGACCACCCGCGAAGACATCGGATCCGCACGGGGCACGGGCGGCGACGCGCCGCTCAACAACCGCGTCCGCCACGTCCGCTCCGACGAGCTGGACGGCTACGCCGCCATCAGCGGCGGCACGGTCGGCTCCAGGAAACTCTGGATGGGGCGGGTGGAGAACCCGCCGCTGAGCTCGACGGACAATCACCACCACGGCGCGTCGGAGGCGGGGATCTACGTGGTCAGCGGCCACCCCGTGTTCGTCTTCCACGACGGCACGCGGGAGGTGCGGATCACCGCCGATCCCGGTGACTTCGTGCTCGTGCCGCCGTTCGTGCCGCACCGGGAGGAGAACCCCGACCCGGTCGAGCCCGTGGTCGTCGTGATCGCGCGCACCACACAGGAGCCGATCAAGGTCTCGGTGCCCGAGCTCTACCAATTCACCGGCGCGGAAGCGCAGTCGTAAGGCTCACGCCACGGTGTCCATCCGGCTGGCCCCCGTTCCGTCAGGGGGTCGGCCGGATGGGCCGTGGCCTGCGCCGTTCCTAGCCTCAGGGCATGATCCTTCGTCGTTTGTGGTTGTCCGTCGGCGCGTTGACGCTGGCCGTCTCGGCGCTGCCGTCCGCCGCGGCCTCGGCGCTGCCCCGCCCCGCCGCCGACGACCGGTCCGCCCAGCGCGACACCGGGCCGCACGAGGTGCTGCAACGGGACGCCGACGCCCTGCGCGACGCCGGGGTCACGGGCGTGGCCGTCCGCCTCGAAACCCCGCACGGGACCGTCAGGGCCCGCTCCGGAGTGCGCGATCTGAAGACCGGCCGACCGGTCCCGCGGGACGGCCATCTGCGGCTCGGCAGCATCACGAAGACGTACGTCGCCACCGTCGTGATGCAACTCGTGGGCGAACGGCGCCTTTCCCTCGACCGGTCCGTGGAGGAACTCCTCCCCGGTGTCGTCTCCGGCTCCGGGAACGACGGGCGGACCATCACCGTCCGCGATCTGCTGCGGCACACCAGCGGCCTGTACGACTACACGCGCGACGTCTTCCCCGACCCCAGCGCCCGCACGTACTTCACCAAGCGCTGGCAGTCCTACCGCCCCGAGCAGTTGGTGGCCCTGGCCATGCGCCACGAGCCGGACTTCGCCGCGGGCAAGGGCTGGGCGTACTCCAACACCAACTACGTACTCGCCGGAATGATCATCGAGAAGCTCACCGGCCGGACCTGGCAACGGCAGGTCGAGGACCGCGTTCTGCGCCCCCTCGGGCTGCGGCGGACGGACACCGGCACCTCGCCGTTCCTGCCGTCTCCGCACACGGTGAACTACCAGCAGTTCGCCCAGGGCGGCCCGAGGGTCGACACCACGATCCCCTACCGCCCCTTCGACAGCGGTGCCGACGGCTCGATGACCGGCACGGCACACGAGGCCAACCGCTTCTTCGCCGCCCTCGCCGGCGGCCGGCTCCTCAAGCCGGCCGAGCTGGCCGCCATGCGGACCACCGTCCCGGTCCCGCCGGGGAGCGGCCACCCGGCGGGGACCGAGGACGGCCTCGGCCTCTTCTCCACCCCGCTGTCCTGCGGCGGGAGCTACCTCGGGCACGGCGGCAGCGGCTTCGGCTACGTCATGCGGACCGCCACCACCACCGACGGCAGGCGCACCGTCACCGTCTCCGCGCACAGCCGCCCCGCGGATCCGGAGGCCGCGGCCCGCCAGGAGGACGTCATGCGCGAGCTGGTCGACCACGCCCTGTGCCGCAGCGCCGGGTGACGGGCCCGACGGCGCCACCGGCACCTCACGGGAACGTGAGCGACCCGTCCACCGGGATCACCAGGTACCAGCGCAGCGACGTGTCGTCGTACGGGCCGCAGGCGAGCACCCGGACGTCCACGGGGTCCGGCGCGAGCAGCGGGAAGTACATCGGGCGGACGTCGTCGGAGGCGTCCGGCTCCGGCGGGGCGGGCGCCGGGGCGTCCCAGAACGCCGCGACACCCGGCTTGCCGCGCACCGTCCGGACGACCTCGTCGAGGCGGGCGTTGTCCGGCCAGCGCTGCCAGGCCAGGCGCAGCCGGGTGAGCAGGGGCACGGCCCAGCGGCTCTCCCAGTCCCGCAGCTGATAGCGGGCCTCGTGCGAGAACGCCCAGGTCATGACGTTCGCACCGGGGCGCACCAGCCAGGGGCAGTGGCGGGCGGCGACGGTGTTGGCGTCGACCACGTCCCAGGCCTGGTCGCAGAGGAAGCTGACGTGGCGCTGCTCGCGCACGAGCTGGACGAGCGCGGGGTCGAGGGCACCGCGCGCGGCGGGCCCCGGCTCCGTCTCCGGTCCCGCGGCCGGTCCCGCGAGCACCGTGTCGGGGCGGCGCGCCGGGGGCTCGTGGCCGGTGCCCCGGTGCAGTGCGGCCGACTGGCGCGGGGACAGATCCAGGATCCGGGCGATCCCGGCGATCATCTCGCGGCCGTACCGGCGGTCCTCGCCCTTCTCCAGGGCCCGGTACCAGCGCTCGGAGACGCCGAGCAGCAGCGCGACGTCGAGCTGCGTGAGGTAGCTGCGATGGCCGCGCGTGGGGGCGATGCCGGGCACCTGCGCGGGGTCGCGGGCCATGCGCCAGGTGCGGAGCATGCGGCCGAGGTCCTCGCGTCGCGCGTTCGTCACGGGTAAAGACCTCGCAAAGATGACTGGGCTGATCAGGGGTTTTCCGGGATGGATGGCGGATTCGCGGCCTTTCGGCGCAGGTGGCAGGATCGCATGCCGGACTCCCTCACCGGAACCTCCGGGTTCCGGAACGCCACGGTTCCGATCTTGGGCGCGGTACGGCGTCCAGGGTGGGCCCGGTCGGCACGGTCGGCGGCGCCGTCGACGTCCGCCACCGGCCCCGCGCCCTGACCTACGGAGAAACGACCGATGACCTACTTCCTGCCGGAAACCGACCCCGTACTGACCGCCGCGCGCGGTCTCGCCCTCGTCCACCCCGACAAGGTCGAGGTCAACGCCGCGCCGCTGTTCCTGCGGGCACGGGCCCCGCACCCCGATCGGCGGGTCGCGCTGGTGTCCGGCGGCGGCTCGGGGCACGAGCCGCTGCACACCGGCCTGCTCGGACGCGGCGGCCTGGACGCGGTGTGTCCCGGAGAGGTGTTCGCCTCCCCGCACAACCGGCAGATCTACGAGGCCGGCGTCGCCGCCGCCAAGAGCGAGGGCGTGCTCCTGGTCGTCAAGAACTACACGGGCGACGTGATCAACTTCCAGATCGCGGCCGAGCGCCTGCGGCACGACGGCATCCCGGTCGCGACCGTCCTGGTCGACGACGACCTGGCCACGGACGCCGCCGACAGTGCCACGGGCCGCCGGGGCACCGCCGCGACGGTGGTCGTGGAGAAGCTGCTCGGCGCCGCCGCCGACCGGGGCGCCTCCCTGGCGGAACTCCAGGAGCTCGGCACCCGTGTCGTGGCACAGTCCCGCAGCATCGCCGTGGCGGCCCGGGCCCAGACCTCGCCCACGACGTCGGCCCCCGCCTTCACCCTGGACGCCGGAGTCCTCGACTACGGCGTCGGCATCCACGGCGAGCGCGGCACCCGCACCATCACCAGGCCCCCGGTCGACGACCTCGTCCGGCGCATGACCGACGACCTGCTCGACGCGCTGCCGCCCGGCCCCGACGAGGTCCTCGTCCTCGTCAACGGCCTCGGCGCCACCACCGACCTCGAACTGCACGCCGTGAGCGTCCTGCTGACCGAGCGGCTCGCCGAGCGCGGCCTCCGCCCCGTCCTCACCGTCGCCGGAACGTACACCTCCGCCCTGGACATGTCCGGGTTCTCGCTCACCCTGACCCGCCTCGACGAGGGCTGGGCGGACCTGTGGACGGCGCCCGCCGAGACGCCGCTCGTGCTGCCCCGGCCCATGAGCGCCGACAGCGCCGCGACGGCACCGGAGCGCCCCGCGACCCCCACCCCGGCCACCGCGCCCGCGCCCGCCCTCGCCACCGGCAGCCGTGTCGTGCTCGACCGCTACGCGGACATCGTGGCCCAGGTCCGCGACAACCTCACCAAGCTCGACCAGCTCGTCGGCGACGGCGACTTCGGCGACAACCTCTCCGGCGGCGTCCGCCGCGCGGTGAAGCTCGCCGACGAGACCGGAGCCGACGGCGTGGCCGCGCTCGCCGAGGCGTTCCTCAACGACGTCGGCGGCACCAGCGGCCCGCTGTTCGGCCTGCTCTTCCAGCACCTGGCGGCCGCCGGATCCGGCGCGGAGCAGGCGCCGTCCGTCGCGGCCCTCGCCGAGGCCACGGCGGGCGCGCAGGCCGCGATCCACCGCGTGGGCGGGGCACGGGTGGGCGACTGCACCATCGTCGACGCGCTGGCGCCCGCCGCCGAGTCGCTGGCCGCCGCGGCCGAGGCCGGGCCCACCGACGGCTCCGAGGGCGCGGAGGCCCCGCTCACCACCGCCGCGCAGGCCGCGATCCGGGGCGCCCTGTCCACCGCGTCCCTGCGCCCCCGGCGCGGCCGCGCGAGCTACGTCGGCGATCACGCGCTCGGCGTACCGGACCCGGGCGCGCTCGCTGTCGCCCTGCTCTTCGTGGCCCTCGCCGACATCCACGAGCCCACGATGGCGACCCGCCTCCCGGCCCCCGGGTACGTGACCGTGCTCTGACCCGGCACGGCCGGATACCGCACTGCCCAGGTGAGCCGCGTCTCACCTGGGCAGTGCCACTTGTCTATGCAACGAGTTGCATAGAAGGATTCGGGCATGGCGCTCGAGCACGCGATTCTCGTCTCCCTCCTTGAGAAGCCCGGCTCCGGCTATGAGTTGGCCCGGCGCTTCGACCGGTCCATCGGCTACTTCTGGGCCGCGACCCACCAGCAGATCTACCGCGTCCTGAAGCGCATGGAGAGCGACGGCTGGATCGACGCCCGCGAGGTGGCGCAACCGGACCGGCCGGACAAGAAGGAGTACTCCGTCGCCGCGGCAGGCCGGATGGCGCTCTCCCAGTGGCTGCACGAGCCGATCGAACCGGAGAGCGTCCGGCACGAGCTGGCCGTCAAGATCCGCGGTGCCGCCTTCGACGACCCGGTCGCCCTGATCGACGAGGTGGAGCGCCACCGCCAGGCGCACGCCGACCGCCTCGCGCACTATCTCGCGGGGGAGCGGCGCGACTTCACCGGACCCGAGGCCCCCGAGTCGCCCGACGCCGGTCAGGAGCTCCAGCACGTCGTGCTGCGCGGCGGCATCGCGTACGAACGCATGACGCTCGCCTGGCTCGACGACGTGATCACGACCCTCCGACGACTCGGCCCCGAGCGCTGAACCGGGCCCCGAGCCCTCCCTGCCCTCCCTTCTCTTCCCGAAGTCCTCCCCCCCCAACTCCCGAGCCGGAAAGGCGAATGGCCATGGCCGACCAGCTGCTGTTCAACCCGCGCACGTACGACCCGACCCACTTCGACCCCGAGACGCGCAGGCTCCTTCGCGCGACCGTCGACTGGTTCGAGGAGCGCGGCAAGCGCAAGCTGATCGAGGACTACCGCTCCCGCGCCTGGCTGGCGGACTTCCTCGCGTTCTCCGCGAAGGAGGCTCTCTTCGCGACCTTCCTCACCCCGGCGGCGGACGCCCGGGAGGACCACGGCGACAAGCGCTGGGACACCGCCCGGATCGCCGCCCTCAACGAGATCTTCGGCTTCTACGGCCTCGACTACTGGTACGCCTGGCAGGTCACCATCCTCGGCCTCGGCCCGGTCTGGCAGAGCGACAACGTCGCCGCCCGCGCCCGCGCCGCCGAACTCCTCACCCAGGGCGAGGTGTTCGCCTTCGGCCTGTCCGAGAAGACCCACGGCGCCGACATCTACTCCACCGACATGCTCCTGGAGCCCGACGGCCAGGGCGGGTTCCGGGCCAGCGGCTCCAAGTACTACATCGGCAACGGCAACGCCGCCGGGCTCGTCTCCGTCTTCGGCCGCCGCACCGACGTCGAGGGCCCCGACGGCTACGTCTTCTTCGCCGCCGACAGCCGCCACGAGGCGTACCACCTGGTCAAGAACGTCGTGGACTCCTCCAAGTACGTCAGCGAGTTCCGCCTCGACGACTATCCGGTGGCCGCCGCCGACGTCCTGCACACGGGCCGCGCCGCCTTCGACGCCGCCCTCAACACCGTCAACGTCGGCAAGTTCAACCTGTGCACCGCCTCCATCGGCATCTGCGAGCACGCGATGTACGAGGCCGTCACCCACGCCACGGGCCGCATCCTCTACGGCCGCCCCGTCACCGCCTTCCCGCACGTGCGCCGGGAGTTGACCGACGCCTACGTCCGGCTCGTCGGCATGAAGCTGTTCAGCGACCGCGCCGTGGACTACTTCCGCTCCGCGGGCCCCGACGACCGGCGCTACCTCCTCTTCAACCCCATGACGAAGATGAAGGTGACCACGGAGGGCGAGAAGGTCATCGACCTGATGTGGGACGTCATCGCGGCCAAGGGCTTCGAGAAGGACACCTACTTCGCCCAGGCAGCCACCGAGATCCGGGGCCTGCCGAAGCTGGAGGGCACGGTCCACGTCAACCTCGCCCTGATTCTGAAGTTCATGGGCAACCACCTGCTCAGCCCGGCCGAGTACGCGCCCGTGCCCACCCGCCTGGACGCGACCGACGACGACTTCCTCTTCCGGCAAGGTCCCGCCCGCGGCCTCGGCGCCATCCGCTTCCACGACTGGCGCGCCGCCTACGACGCGTACGCCGAGGTGCCGAACGTCGCCCGCTTCCGCGAACAGGCCGACGCGCTCTGCGAGTTCGTCACCACCGCGGCCCCCGACGAGAAGCAGAGCCGTGACCTCGACCTGCTGCTCGCCGTCGGCCAGCTGTTCGCGCTCGTCGTGCACGGCCAGCTGATCCTGGAGCAGGCCCGCCTGACCGGCCTGGAGCAGGACGTCCTCGACGAGCTGTTCGCCGTGCTCGTACGGGACTTCTCCGCGTACGCCGTCGAGCTGCACGGCAAGGACTCCGCCACCGAGGCGCAGCAGGGCTGGGCCCTCGGCGCGGTCCGCCGCCCGGTCGTCGACGAGGCCCGCTCGGCGCGGGTCTGGGAGCGCGTGGAGGCGCTGGCCGGGGCGTACGAGATGGCGCCGTAGCGGTTCTTCGGCCGACGGCGAGGTGCCTGACCGCGTGTGCTCGCGGTCAGGCACCGTGGCGCTGTGGCCGTGCCGGGTACTACGGCTCTTCGCTCGTGCGGGAGTCGACTAGCGCGCGTCGACCAGCATGCGGCCGTCGGTCGGGAAGCGTGCCGCGGCGCCGTTGCGGTAGGCCGCCTCGACGCGGGCCTGTTCGGCCGCGTCGGGGACCGCGTTCTTGCAGCTGGTACCGGCGCTGGAGCCCGACATCAGCTGGGAGCACGGGCCGGGCTTGGTGTCCGGCAGGCCCAGGTTGTGGCCGAGCTCGTGGGCGGCGATACGGGTTTTGTCATGCCCGTCCGTGACCGCCTGCTGCCCGAGTTGGACCTGGGCCCTGCCGCCGGGGCGGACCGGGCCGAGGGTGGCCTGCGGCCAGCCGCTGGTGGCCACGATCTGGATCTCGGCCCGGGTGCCGGGCGCGGCCTCGACGAGCTTGACGTTGTCGACGTTGGAGTTCCACGAGGCGACTCCGGCCGCGATGGCCGCCTCCCAGCCCGCGGCGCGGCTGTCGTCATAGCGGAGCGTCACGACGGCCGACGCCTTCTTCGCCGCGTCCTGTTCGGGCGCGGACAGGGCGTTCGCGGCGGGCGCCAGGGTCAGGGCGACCGCTGCGGCGGTGCCGGCTATTCCTAGCCGTATGTAGTGCACCATTGCTGTCCCTTCACTTGTGGGGGGCCTCGGCTCCGTGTGGGGCCGAGAGTGTGGGGAGAGGGTGCGGCGGCGGTGTCTCAGGGCTTGTGCGCCACCGCCCCGTACATGGCGATGTCACGGTCGCGGACGTCCCGCTGCCCGCTGTCCGGCCGCCACTTGTGGACCTGGGTCACGCCCGGCTCGACGAGGTCGAGCCCGGCGAAGAACGATGTGGTGGTCGGCAGGTCGCGGAGCACCATGGGCATGTTCTGCCGGGCGTACTCCTCGGCGACCCGCCCGACCTCCTCGGGTGCGAAGTCGGCGGTGCCGATGGTCATGGCCAGGTAGCTGCCGGAGGGGAGCGGGTCGAGGAGGCGCCGCACCAACTGGCCGTCGTCGGGCGGCAGGATGAAGTGCAGCATGCCGATCACCATCAGGCCGACCGGCTGGTCCAGGTCGATGAGCGCGCGCATCTCCGGGCTGTCGAGGATGGCGTCGGGGTCGTGCATGTCGGCGTCGACGTAGGCGGTCGCGCCCTCGGGGGAGCTCTGCAGCAGGGCGCGGGCGTGGGTGAGGACGATGGGGTCGTTGTCCACGTAGACCACGTGCGACTCCGGGGCCACCTCCTGCACCACCTCGTGCAGGTTGGGGGCGGTGGGCAGCCCGGTCCCGATGTCCAGGAACTGCCGGATGCCCTTCTCCCGCGCCAGGAAGTGCCCGGCGCGGTGCATGAACCGCCGGTTCTCCCGCATGTGCACCGGCAGCGACGGCCAGTGCCGGCACATGGCGTCGCCCGCCTCGATGTCCACGAGGTAGTGGTCCTTGCCGCCGAGGATGTAGTCGTACACCCGAGCGGAGTGCGCTGTTGAGGTGTCGACTCGATCCAGGGGGCTGGCCATGCGTGGGCTCCGTTCCTCGCTGTGGTGGGTCGTGCCAGACGGTACAGCGCTGAACCTCTGCGCGAACAGCGGCCCCACGGCCAACAACGGGGTGGCGCACGACAGTTGTACGGAAGTGGGACGGATGACGCCTTCGGGTGCCGCTGGAGGCCTTGAGTCACCTCTGGAGTCGGCGTCCCCGCGTGTCCGATTCGCGCGCTTGTCGACAAGTCGCCCGCTCGCGACGCTGGCCGCTTCCGCCAGGCAGGGGGGCACATGACGATCTTCAACAAGCAGCCCGACACCACCGAGCACCTCAACCGGATCCGCGTCGACCTCGCCGAACTGCGCCAGCAGGTCAACGACCAGCGGCACGCCGTCGACCAGGCCCGCCAGGACGCCAACGCCGCCATCACCACCGGCCTCGCCGAGATCCGGGCCGTGGTCCGCGAGGGCCTCAACCGCGGCCACGACGCCCTCCACGACCCGCTCGCGGCCCTCGGCACGGAACTGGTCGCCATCCGCGCCGCACTCAACGACATCAGCCGAGGTCGGTCGGGGGCCGAGGGGTCACCGCCCGCCCACGAGGGACCGCCTTCCGGGGCCGACGAGCCCGGACGGGAGCAGGGGGAGAGCGTGCGTCAGGACGAAGCCGACAGCGACCACGTCGACCTGCTCCGCAAGGCGGCGGGCATCTCCGCCGCGCGGCTCACGGTGCACCGTGACACCTGGGCCTTTCTCGTCGAACACGCAGGGCAGGACCGGCACTTCCACATCCCCGGCGCCGTCGTGGAGGACCACGGCACTGTCGATGTCGACGTCTCCGGGCTCAGCCTGGTCGCCACCCTCACGAGCCTGCGCGCCGTCGAGCGCGCCCCAGGCGTCGACCCCGGCACCGCGGCCATCGCCCGTCACCTGTATGAGCGCGTCGCCAACACCGTGCGCTCCCTGACCACTTCACCGCACCCTGGCGCCGAACCGGTCCACATCGTCATCGACGACCGTGCCGCACCCGCCACCGACGAGGACCAGCCACCGGACGCGCCGCAGACCTGAAGCAGGCGTGACGCGCGACAGACACTGCGACCGTGCCCGTGCCTGTGGCCGGGACCGCGCCGGTGCCGCTCAACCCCCTGAGCTGTTAGCCGTGTTGAGCCACGCGCCGATCGTGGGCAGGGCCTCGGGTCCGCTGTCCTGCTCCACGGTGCCGACGAGGTCGGCGATGGAGACGCCGCGCAGGGACGCCTGCCAGGCCGCTTCGGCGGCGGCCATCGTGCGCGCGACGGGGCACGCCTTCGTGCAGTCCTCCGGCGGGGTCCCGAACGGGCCCCGCTGACGGATCTCGGTGCACACGAACGCCGGGCCCGCCCCGTCGACCGCCTGGACCACGTCCAGGACCGTGATCTCGGCGGCGGGCCTGGTCAGTACGTATCCACCGGTCTTGCCCTGGACGGACTTGACGAGGCCCGCGCGGGACAGGGCCTGCATCTGCTTGGCCAGGTAGCTGGGGGAGACGTCGTGCAACTGCGCCAGACGGGCGGCCGGCACCGGCTCGCTCGCCGCGGTCAGCACCACGCAGCAGTGCACCGCCCACTCCACGCCGCCGGACATCTTCATGTGCTCTCCCCGTGTGACACGCTCGCCCGCTTGACTCGGACACAGAATATCCGAGTATTATCTCGGACATCGAATATCCGAGTTAGTTACGTCGTGTGACACCACCGCGGCACTCGGTTCACGAAAGGTCAGGATCATGAAGATCACCGTCATCGGCGGCACCGGCCTCATCGGTTCCCAGCTGGTCTCCAGGCTCCGCGACGCCGGGCACGAGGTGGTCGCCTCGTCCCTGTCGACCGGGCTCGACCTGCTCACCGGCGCGGGGCTCGACGAGGCGCTCGACGGCGCGGACACGGTCGTGAACGTGTCGAACTCACCCACGTTCGACGAGGCGTCCCCGGCGTTCTTCCGCACCACCATGGAGAACCTGCTGGCCGCGGGGGAGCGCGCGGGCGTGACCCATCAGGTCATCCTCTCCATCGTCGGCGTCGACCAGGTGCCGCAGCTGGACTACTACCGCGCGAAGGCGCTCCAGGAAGAACTGCTGCGCGGCGGGCCCGCGCCGTACTCGATCGTGCGCGCCACCCAGTTCTTCGAGTTCATGGACGCGGTCATGTCCTGGACCTCCGACGAGGAGACCGTCCGGCTGCCCGCCACTCCCGTCCAGCCCATCGCCGCGGCCGACGTGGTCGCCGCGCTCGCCGACGTCGCCACCGCCCCGCCCCGCAACGGCATCCTCGACGTCGCGGGCCCCGACGCCTTCTCCCTGGACGACCTCGGCCGCCTCACGCTGGAGCACCGGAAGGACCCGCGGACCGTCGTCACCGACGACAAGGCGGGCATGTTCGCCGCCGTCGAGGGCGACGTCCTGGTCCCGCGCCCGGGCGCGCGCCTCGCGGCCACGCGCTACGAGGACTGGCTCGGCGCTTCCCGGTAGCCGGCGCCTGCGCGCCGTCGCGCCCGAGGCGGGTCATCGACGGCTGTCTGGTCCGGCGTCATCCTGGCGGATCTCGTCCAGCGAGTCCTGGAGGAGCACCTTGGCGCGGGTGAACCAGTCCGTCAGTACGGCGATCTCGTCCGGGCCGTAGTCGGCGAACAGCAGGCCCAGGCGCTCGTAGAAGGGGCCGTACACCTTCAGGATGCGGCTCTGCGCGGACTCCTCCATGGTCACGTGGATGCGTCGGCGGTCCTTCGGGTCGGCCTGGCGCCGTACGTAACCGGCCTTCTCCAGGCGGTTGAGGACGCCGGTCACCGCTCCCGTGGTCAGCCGGGCCCGCTCGGCGAGGTCGCCCGCCACCAGGGACTCACCGGCGTTGGCCGCCTCGATGAGGAAGCCGAGACAGGTGAGGTCCGTGACGTTGAGGCCCATGCGCCGGGCGATGTCCTGCTGCCCGAACTGGGCCGTCGCGATCATCCGGTCCATCGCGTACAGCGCCTGGTCGGCCGTCGCCGCCGGGCGCGTCTTGCCCTGCACCACAGATCCCCTTAGCATCTAAGTAAATTATCTCGCGAGATAAGACATTGTCGCGCGGGTGAGTCCCGATCACCCGTCCCAGCATCCCATTTCCCGAGGAGACGGCCATGAGCATGCACGGAGACCACGACATGGGTCACACGGTGGCGGGCTGGACGGGTACCTGCACGGCCGTCCTCGGCAGCGCGGTGATGGGAGTGGGGCTCGCCGCCGACTCGACCGGGGGACTGGTCGCGGGCGGCGCCGTCGTCGTCCTCGCCGCACTCCTCACGTGGGTCCTCCATCTCGCCGGATGGGGCAAGCCCACGGGGCCGCGGCCGGTGGCGCAGCAGCCCTGGCGGGTCCGCGACACGGCGGCGCGCGGCGGCCACCCCGGCTGCCTCGGCTGCCGTCTGGCGGGACGGAAGGGAGCTGCGGCGCCGGTCGTCGTCCTTGCCTCCGTACCCGCTGTCGGCCCCACCGCCGTACCCGCCGCGGCCGCCGAACGCGCACCGGCGCCGCAGCGCTCGTAACCGCGAGAGCGAAGACGGAGACCACTGAGACGCAGTTGTTGCCGCCGCGACCCACTTGTGGCAACGAGCACTGAGCCGTAGCCGCCAGAGCCTGGGCGGGCGCGGCCCGACCACGAGAAAATTCTCCGGTGTACATCATCACCTGCGTGAACTGCGGCGAGCTTCTGACCGACGAACTCCGCCAAGTCTCCTTCCCGCCCACCCCGGAAAAGTTCACGGGGGAGCGCCTGGGCCTGCCCCTGTTGCAGGAGGGGACGTACGCGATCGACCCCGAGACAGGGGCGATCACCCTGCACCCCGACGGCGCCCCGGGTACCCGCCAGCACCGCGGGCCGGGGCGACAGAACGGCTGCTGCGAACCCGACGGCCTCGACGGCCCCAACCTCGTGTGCGCCGGCTGCGGGGCCGAAGTCGCCACCCGGAAGACGGACTGCTGGCAGGAACACGTCGTCGCCGTCATCCCGGAAGCCGTCGAGATCCATTCGGCGAGCCTCTGAGCCCTCCCCGATCCTTCTGCCGCGACCGGTCACACTTCCCCGCCGCGATCCGTCAGCTGAGTGAGAACAACGCACGACCGCTGACCGATCACTGGAGGAGAAGACCATGGGAACGCGTTCGATCACCACGGAGATCCCGCTGGCTCCGCGCATGCAGGAGGACCCCACGGAGCTGGTCCCGGAGGTGGCGGAGGTGTCGGCGGCCCTGTTCAAGGTCGTGGGCAACGGTTCGGTGCCCCGCTCCACGATCAGCCTGGTCCACCTGCGGGCCGGGCAGATCGCGGGCAGCACCTATCTGACGGTGCTGCACACGGGATTCCTGCGCACGGCAGGGGAGTCGGAGGAGCGGATCACCTCGGTGGCGTCCTGGCAGGACTCGCCGTACTTCACCGGTGCCGAGCGGGCCGCGCTGGCCCTCGTGGAGGCCGTCCTGCGGCCGTCCACGGAGGGCGAGCGGGTCTCCGACGCGCTGTACGCCGAGGTCGCCGAGCACTACGAACCCAAGGCGCTCGCCACCTTGATGCTCGCGATCGGCCAGGTCAACTTCTTCACGGCCGTGGCCCTCATCGCCAAGCCGGTGCCGGGCCGGGCGTTCACCGGCCCCTGGAAGTAGGAAGCAGCCCGCCGGCGCCCGGGAGCGCCGCGGCCGGGACGAGGAGCTGCTGCCGGGAGTTCAGGAGCGCGTCCGGCACAGCTCCTCGCCCACGAGTGTGCGCATGGCCTCCTGGGTGCCCTTGCCGCCGTCACTGTTGACGTACACCACGGCGGTCCGGGAGCCGTCCCGGGTGACGCCGCTCCAGGTGTGATAGCCGAGCAGCTCGCCCGGGTGGCCGAAGTAGCTGCCACCGCAGGGCAACGGGAGCTCGCCCAGACCGAGTCCGTACTTCACGCCGAGCTCGGGCGCGGGCACGGTGGCCGTCATCTGGTCCAGTTGCGCCGGATCCAGGAGACGGCCGCGGAGCAGGGCGCTGTAGAACCGCGTCAGGTCGCGCGTGGAGCTGATGATCGAGCCGGAGCCGACGGCCATGCTCGGATTGAGCGTCGTGGCGTCGACGCCGGTGCCGGTGCCGGTGCCGAAGGAGGCGTAGGACCGGGCGTGCGGGCCCGGGACGAACGGGAGGGCGCCGGGCGTACTGGTGTCCTTCAGGTCCAGCGGGCGGATGATCCGGGCGTGCACCTCCCGTGCCCAACTCCGGCCTGTCACCTTGCGAATGATCATCGAGGCGAGCACGTAGTTGGTGTTGGAGTACGACCAGCCCTCGCCCGGCTGGAACGCGGGCGACTTCCGCATCGCGAGCCCCACCAACTCCTCGGGGGTGTACGTGCGGAACCGCTCGGCCCGATAGCCCTTCGCGCTGTTCAGCGCGGGAATCCAGGGCAGGGTGTCCCGGATGCCGCTGGTGTGCTGCAACAAGTGCCGCACGGTGATGCCGCCACCGTCGTAGCCGTTGCCCTGGACCAGTCCCGGCAGCCACTTCTCGACGCTGTCGTCCAGGGACAGGTGCCCCTCGCCGACGAGTTGCAGCACGACCGTGGCGGTGAAGGACTTGGAGGCGCTGCCGATCCGGAACCTGCCGTGCCGCGGCATCGGCTTCGTGGTGCCCCTCTCGGCGGTCCCGGCGCGCGCCCTCTCCCGTGTCCCCGGTGCCGCCGTCTCGGCGAACACGCCGACGGCCCCGCTGTCACGGATCGCGTTCACCCGTTCCTGGAGCGGATCGGCCCGCTGCGGCTTCGCCGCCGCCGACGGCCCGCTCGACGCGGCGACGAGGACCGCGATCGAGCCGGTCAGGACGAGCAGGCCGCGCCGACGCCTTCGTAACGCGTGCATGGTGGTGCCCTCTCTGTTCAGGTTGCGTGTGTCCTCAGGGACCGCTCAGGCCGTGCCCCGCCGCTGATGCGGCCCCGAGCCGGTGGGGTCGGCGACCATCCCACCAACCGGGTGGGGGATCGGCCCATCCGGCTTTCCCCCTGACGCGTCGATGCGCTGTCCTCAGGGCGGCGCGGGGGACAACCCCCGTAGGCGCGCGGCGAAGAGCGACCGGCAGCGACCGAGGTGGATCAAGAACCTGTCCCGTCCCCGGAACGCGCCCCTAGGGTTCCCTGATGGACAGTCGGAGGGAACAGACCTCGCTAAACGGTTCTCAGGACGCGGCCGCACCACCCGTCCCGACCAATGTGACAGGCCTGACCAGGGAGTTCACCGACCCCCTGTGGCGGGCACCCGTCCGCCTGAACCCCGTGGAAGCCGACCTGCTGCGCACGGAACCGGTCCGGCGCCTGCACTTCGTCGCGCACGGCGGGTCCTCGACGCTCACCACCCTGCAGTCGTACTCCAGGCTCGAACACAGCCTCGGCGTGCTCACGTTGGTCGCGCACTTCGCCCCCGACGACGCATGCCTGCGCGTCGCGGCGCTGCTGCACGACATCGGCCATCTGCCCCTCAGCCACACCTTCGAGGGCCTCGCGGGTCTCGACCACCATGCGATCGGGCTGCGGCTGGTGCGCTCCGACCCGATCCGGTCGGTGCTGCGCGACCACGGCATCGACGCCGAGGAGATCGTCGAGCGGCTCCGCGGCCGACCGCCGTCACCCCTGACCGGCCGCGCCGGTCTCCTGAACCTCGATCACCTCGACTCCTACGTACGCAGTGGGCGCTCCGCGGGCCGCCTCGACACCGACCCGGCGGTGCTGCTCGGCCGCCTCGGCATCCGCGACCACACGGTGTCGGCGGACGCCGGGACGGCCGCGGCACTGGTCGCCCTCGTCCGCGCGGAAGCGCGCCTGCACACCTCGTGGGACAACGTCGGCCCCGCCTCGGTGGTCCGGCGCCTCGTCGGCCGACTCCTCGACCACACGCCCCTCACCTCCGACTCCCTTGCCCGCATGACCGATGCCCAGCTCTGGTCCGCGCTCGACGCCTGCCCGGTCACGCGAGCGGAGAGCGCACGGGTCCAGTACGAGCCGCACCGGCTGCGGGTCGAGGTCGAGAACGGGCACGGCGATCACTCCGGTTGGAGGTTCTCCCTGCGCAAGATCTACAGCTCGGCCCCCCTGGTGGACGGCGAACCGCTCGAACGGTCGGCGCCCGGCCTTGCGGCCGAGCTGAGCGCACTGCGCGAACTGCCTCTCGACTTCCGTGTCAGCTGGGGCTGAAGGCCTCGGCCAAGCGGGAGCGGGCCGGGACAGGGCCACGGGTGCAGGGGGCGCGCGGGCGCGCGGAGAGGCAGCGGGCGGCCCCTGATCCGAACGGGTTGCCTCCCTCGCGCCGTGCCCCGGAGCCAACCGTTGCCCCGGCAGCATGGGTCCCTTCCGGTGAGAGGGAGGTTCGCATGACGTTGCGTACGGTACGGACCACACTGACCACCCTGGTCGCGGCGGCCGCGTTCGTCGCCGCAGCCGGGCTGAGCGCCCCGTCGACGGCGGCCGAGGCCCCCGCCGCACCGGCCCGGGGACATGAGGCGACCCGGGCCGCCATGGACGCCGCGGTGAAGGCAGGAGTCCCCGGCGTCCTGGTGCGGGCGCACGACGCGCGCGGTACCTGGCGCGGCGCCGCGGGGGTCGCCGACCTCGGCACGGGACGTCCGCCGCTGGCGGTCGACCGGTTCCGGGTGGGCAGCATCTCCAAGGTGTTCATCGCCACGGTCCTCCTCCAACTGGAGGCCGAGGGCAGGCTGAGCATGTCGGACACCGTGGAGGACTGGCTGCCGGGCCTGGTCCGCGGCAACGGCCACGACGGCCGCAAGGTCAGCCTCCGCCAACTCCTCAACCACACCAGCGGCATCTACGACTACACCGAGGACCCCGGCCTGCACCTGCAGGGCAAGATCTTCCTCTCCCACCGCTACGACACCTGGCAGCCCGAACAGCTCGTGGCACTCGCCATGCGCCACAAGCCGAAGTTCGCCCCCGGCGCCGGCTGGAACTACACCACCACCGAGTACGTCCTCGCCGCGATGGTCGTCGAACGGGCCACGGGCCGCAGCTACGCCGCCGAGGCCGAGCGGCGGATCTTCAAACCGCTCGGACTGCACGCCACCAGCCTGCCGGGCACCGGCGTCAGGATTCCCGCGCCGAGCGGGCGGATGTACACGAAGTTCCCCGACGACCCGCAGCACACCGTCCACGACATCACCGAGTTCAACCCCTCCTGGGGCTGGTCGGCCGGCGAGATCATCTCCAGCACCGGCGACCTCGACCGCTTCCTCACCGCCCTGATGCGCGGAAAGCTGCTCCCCGAAGCCCAGATGCGGGAGATGACGACCACCGTCCCCTCACCCGACTTCGGCGACGGCCAGGACGACGGCCTGGGCATCTTCCGCGCCAAGCTGCCCTGCGGCAAGGTGGTCTGGGGTCACACCGGCTTCATGCCCGGCTCGCAGTCCATGGCGTACACCACCCGCGACGGCCGCCACCGCCTCGTGGTCAACTTCAACACCGACTGGGCGGGCGACACCGACGCGGCCGCCTACGTACTCCTCGCGGAATTCTGCGGAACGACCCCTCCCGCCACACTCGCCCGGTGACCGCCGGACGCACCGCGCCCGCCTCCGCCCGTCCGGGGCCTGGCACGATGACGCGATGGAACACGTACGCAAGGTCGTCAGCTCAGGGTCCCCGCTGGAGCCCCGGATCGGTTTCTCGCGCGCGGTGCGCTCGGGACCGTACGTCGTCGTCGCGGGAACGGCCCCGATCGGGGACGACGGCTCCACCGTCGGACCCGGCGACGTCTACGCCCAGACGGTGCGTTGCCTGGACATCGCCGAGCGGGCGCTGCGGGAGGCGGGGGCGTCGCTCGACGACGTGGTGCGCACGCGCCTCCTGCTGACGGACGTGACGCAGTGGGAGGACGCCGCTCGCGCGCACGGCGAGCGGTTCGCCGCCGTGCGCCCGGCCTGCACGGTCGTGGAGGTCTCACGCTTCATCGACCCCGCTTGGCTCGTGGAGGTGGAGATCGACGCGGTACTCGGCCGAGAGGCGGGCTGAGTGCCGGTGGCGGGCCTGTCCTGACCGCCCCCCCGGCGGCGGTCAGGACAGGGGGATGCCCCAGGTGCGGGTCCACGTCGGAAACGCGGGTGGACCCTCAGGTGTTACTCGCCGCGCGTCGTGCCCGTCGCGAGACCCCGCTCGGCATCGGCGAGAGCGGCGGCGCTGCCCGCCGTCACACCCTTGGCGGGCTTGCCGGCCTTGCCCAGGACGGGCGGCTCGGCGGGGCAGACGCCCTTCAGCTTGCCCTTCGGGGCGAGCTTGCCGTTGACGTACACCTTCCCCTTCTCGACCCTGACCGTGGACTTGCCCGGCTTGCCACCCGGCTTGGCGACGGCCTTGCCGTCGAGGATCACGCAGGTGATCACCTTGCCCTTTCCGCCGCCGTGACCGGGCAGCGGGAGCAGCTTGCCGCACTTGGTGCGCGACTTCTCCCGCGCGTCCCACATGCCCTGCGCGGTCGGGTCCCCGGCGTGGAACTTGCCGTCGACGACCCTGACGGACGTCTTCGACGGCCCGCCCTTCGCCGGGCTGCCGGTCGTCATGCAGTGAACGGGCGCGCCGTGACTCCGGCTCGCGGCCGAAGTCGCTTGCCCGGACGGCGAGTCGGCGGTGCCGCTCGCCGACGCGGTGGCCACTCCGGACAGGCCGAGGCCCGCCGTGAGGACGGTGGCCGCCAGGATGCGGTGCTTGCGCACGGTCGGATTCCTTCCGTGGACCGGCGGCTCCATGGACGGGCTGCCGGTGGTTGGTCGATCGGACGGCGCACAGACTCGCCCGGCGCACATGAGACCAACCTGAAGAAGCCGTAAGTGATCTTCAGGTTGGTCTCATGTGCCGACGGCATCCTGTGGGGGTGCGCATACTCGTGGTGGAGGACGAAGTCCAGCTGGCGGAGCTGCTCAAGGGCGGCCTGGCCAAGGAGGGGTTCGCCGTCGACCTCGCCCATGACGGCCGCGACGGCCTGTGGCTGGCGACCGAGCAGCCCTACGACGTGATCGTCCTTGATGTGATGCTGCCCTCGCTGAGCGGCTACGCGGTCTGCAAGGAGCTGCGGGAGAGCGGCAGTTGGACCCCGATCCTGATGCTCACGTCGAAGGACGGGGAGTACGACGAGGCGGAGGCCCTGGACACCGGCGCCGACGACTACCTGACCAAACCCTTCTCCTTCGTCGTGCTGCTCGCCCGGCTCCGCGCCCTGACCCGCCGCGCCGTCCGGCAGCGGCCCACCGTCCTGAAGGTGGGGGACCTCAGCGTCGACCCGGCACGGCTGACGTGCGCCCGCGGGGACGTACGGATCGCCCTCACCCCCAAGGAGTTCGCGATCCTGCACTGCCTGGCCCGGCGCACCGGCGAAGTGGTCCCCAAGTCCGAACTGCTGGCCCAGGCCTGGGACTTCGCCTATGACGGCGACTCGAATGTCGTCGAGGTCTACATCAGCGCACTGCGCCGCAAGATCGACAAGCCGTTCGGCAGGACCACGCTGCGCACCGTGCGCGGTGTCGGATACCGGCTGGAGGCCTGACATGGGCGTACGTCTGCGGACGACACTCACGGCCACGGTCGCGGTGGCAGTGGCCCTGTGCCTGGCCTCGTTCGCGCTGTTCCTCGCGCTCGACTCCAGCCTGAACGCGTCCACCCGGCAGGCGGCGGCGCAGGACGCGAAGGCGAAGGTCGGCTCCCTGTCGTCGCCGCCGGGTCCCGGACTGAAGGAGGCTGCCAGATCCTGGGAAGAGCCGTCGTCGCACGGCTCCGGCGACAAGGACCCGGGCGTGGTGAACATACGGGAGGGAAAGATCACGGTCCGCGAGGTGATCGAAACCAGCGACGGACCCCTGACGGTGACCGGGACGGCTTCCACGGCCCCCGCCCGCGCGGCGATGACCACCCTGAAGCAGGTGCTGCTGCCCGGCGTTCCCGCGCTGCTCGCGCTCGTGGCCCTTTTCACCTGGCTCTCCGTCGGCCGGGTGCTGCGCCCGGTCTCCGCGATCAGGGCGAAGCTCGCCGACATCACGGCACACGACCTGCACGAACGCGTCCCGCAACCGGGCACCCGGGACGAGATCGCGGCACTGGCCCGCACCGTCAACGCGACCCTGGACCGGCTGTGGGGTGCCGTCGACGCACACCGGCAGTTCGTGGCCGACGCCGCGCACGAACTGCGCAGCCCCATGGCCGTGTTGCGCACCCGGCTCGAACTGGCCGCGCCCCAGGACGAGCAGCTCGCCGCCGACGCCCTGGACGACGTCGAACGCCTCCAGTCCCTCACCGCCGACCTCCTCCTGCTGGCCCGCCTCGACGCCCGCGAACCGCAGCGCACCTCGATCGTCGACCTCGCCCAGCTCGTCGCGGAGGAAGCCACCCGCGTGCGCCCCCGCCCGCACGTCCGGGTACGTCTCGACCTGACCCCCGACCTCATCGTCGACGGTTCCCCCGACCGCCTGCGCCGCCTGGTCGCCAACCTCGTCGACAACGCCGTCCGCCACGCCACCACCGCGGTCGACGTCACCCTCACCCCCCAAGGCGGGCAAGCGGCCCTGGACGTCGTCGACGACGGCCCCGGCATCCCGCCCCGGCACCACACCACCGTCTTCGACCGCTTCACCCGCCTCGACCACGCCCGCACCCGCGACACCGGCGGCTCGGGCCTGGGCCTGCCCATCGCGCGCGACATCGCCCAGGCGCACGACGGGACCCTGCGGATCATCGCGAGCGACACGGGAGCGCGACTGCACGTGCTGCTGCCCCTGTCGGAGGGCGCGGAGACCGGTGCCGTGGCCGATCGTGTCGCACAGCCGCCGTGGGAACCGCCCGACGGCGCGGCCCTCACACATCCCTCGCCTTGAGCAGCACCCCGCCGAGAACCATCCCGCCCGCCGCGTACCCGGCCAGGACGGCAAGGCCCTGCCAGGGGCCGATGGGCAACTGGTCGAGGCCCTCGGTGGCCTGGACGGCCAGGCCCGCCGACGCCGGGGACAGCCGCTCCAGGCGCTCGTGCCACGTGTCGTTGTGGACCATGCCGACCAGCAGCGGGAAGGCGTAGAGGAGTCCGAGGACGGTGGTGACCGCGGCGGCGGTGTCCCGGAGGGCCGCGGCCGCCCCGAGGGCGAGCAGCGCGACCAGGGCGAAGTAGAGGACGCTTCCGGCGGCGGCGCGCAGGGTCGGGCCGTCGGTGAGGCCGATCGGCGGGTAGCCGAGGGCCTCGGTGAAGCCGCCGTCGGGGAGCAGCAGGCGGCCCGCGCCGAGGGCGCCGAGCACCGCCAGGCTGCCGGAGCACAGGGCGAGGCCGCTCACCACGACGGCCTTGGCGGTGAGCAGGCGCAGCCGGGCGGGGAGTGCCGTGAGGGAGGCGCGGATGGTGCCGGTGCCGTACTCGGCGCTGATGGTCAGCGCGCCGAGCACCACCACGGCCGCCTGGCCGAGCCACACACCGGTGAGGCTCTGCCTGACGAGGTCCTCGTGGCAGACCTCGGCGGCGCAGCCGTCGGCGGCGAGCCCGGCCGTGGTGGCGGCGCTCGCCGCGAGGGTGAGGACGACGACGCCGACCAGGAGCCACCAAGTGCTGGGCAGGGTGCGGAGTTTGGTCCATTCGGTGTGGATCGCGGAGGTCATGGAATCCGTACGCTGTCCGCGGCCGACGCGTCCCCCGTCGGCGGCGGGCCGATCCTGCCCGGCCGCCGCGGTCCTCGCCCTCACGCGTCTCGCCTCCGCAGGCGCCACATCGCGACGGCGAGTACGGCGACGGCGTACAGGAAGAGGGTGAGGAGGCCCGTCCAGGGGCCCTGCGGGTAGCAGCCGTCGCTGGGGGAGCAGACCGTGGTCACCTGGTCGTACCGCGGGGTCGTCTGCTGGATGGCGAAGCCCGCCAGCGGTGTGGCCTCCTGGAGCCACCGGGACAGCCCGAGCGGCAGCCCGTTGACCAGGATCAGCGGGAGGGCGAAGAGCACCACGACCGCGCTGATCGCCGCGGCGGTGTGGCGCAGGAGCGCGCCGAGGCCGAGCGCGAGGACCGCGATCAGGGCGAGCAGCGCCGCGGATCCGACGACGGCCCGCAGGGCGGGACCGTCGCTGAGCGCCCACTCGGGGAAGTGAGGGCGCCGATGGCCGTTGTCGCGCAGCATCCGCTGGCTGAACACGAACGACACGGCCGAGGCGACCAGTCCGGCGACGAAGACCACGGCGCCGATGACCAGGGCCTTGGCGGCGAGGACGTGGGGCCGCCGCGGGCTCGCGGCAAGAGTGGTGCGGATCATTCCGCGCCGGTACTCGGCGGTGATGAAAAGGATCGCGAGCGCCGCGACCAGGATGAGGCCCAACTGGGTGCCGCTGAGCCCGGCGGCGACCAGATCCATCTCCTGCGCCCCCGGTGCGATGTCCCCCGAGCCGGTGACGGTGAACGTGGCGCCGTCACGGGCCGACGTGCCCTTCGCCGCCGGGCTCTCACCCACGTCCTCGCTCCGCCAAGATCCGGAAGCGGCACGGGAATCGTGGAGCCGCACGTGGTCGAAGGTCGCCGTGGACCGCGTGGGCCGGTCCCCGGCCGAGGCGCCGCCGAAGCTCCGCTGGATGTCACGGAGGGAGGGCGAGGCCACGAACATCCCGGCCCGCACGGTCCGGGGCGGCTTGTCGAGGCGCACCTCGCCGACCTGGTGCCACCGCCTGCCGTCGGCCGACTCGTAGCCGGTGACCGTGGCGCCGGACCGGACCAGACGCAGCCAACGCGCCTCGCTCGCCGGGGTCCCGCTGCCCTTGGTGTCCTCGGTGAAGGCGCTCTGCAGCCGGACCCCGTGCTCCGCGGTCATCATCAGGGCCGCGTAGGGCGCACCCGCGTCGGTCGACTCCTTGAGGATGATCCCGGCCTTGGCCCACTCGGGGGCCTGCCGGGGCCGCTGCCCGGTGAGTCCGGAGACCCGGACGGTGATCTCGCCGTCGCCCGCCATGTCCCGGTGCACGAAGTGGAAGGCGTCACGCACGACCAGGCCCGACGCGTCCGTGGCGGGAGGCGGTGGGCTTCCCGGTCCGGCGTGCCCGGTGGCGAAGGTGGAACTCGACGCGGAGAAGAGGGAGATGAGAACGGTGACCACGACGGCCGCGAGCAGGGTCAGCCACCAGCGGCGGACGGTACGGAACTTGGTCCACTCGGCACGCAGCAGCTGGGGGAATCCGTCTCGGGCGGCGGGCCCGACGCTGGAGCGGTAGGGAGCGCTCGACGGCGCCGGGGCCGGTGCCCGCGTGCTCATCGTGCCCCCTCCTCGTCGACGGGTGCGGACGCGAACTCCACGGCGTCAGCGGTGAGTTCCATGTAGGCCTCCTCGAGCGTGGCCCGGTGCGCCGCGACCTCGGAGAAGGGCACGGCGGCCGCGGTGAGGAGCTGGACGACCCGCTCCGCGTCCAGTCCGGCGACGGTGAGGGACTCCCGGCCGTTGGCGGCCACCGTGGCACCCGCTGCGGCCAGCACGGTCATGGCCCGCTCCCTGGCACCCGTGCGCAGCGCCACCCGGTCCGCGGAGGCGGCCGCGAGCAGTTCCCTGACGCTCGTGTCCGCGAGGACCCGGCCGCGCCCGATCACCACCAGATGGTCGGCGCTGTCCTCCAGCTCGCTCATGAGATGGCTGGACACGAGCACGGCACGCCCTTCGGCGGCCAGGGACCTCAGCAGGCCGCGGATCCAGCGGATGCCCTCCGGGTCGAGGCCGTTGACGGGTTCGTCGAAGAGCAGCACGGGCGGATCGCCGAGCAACGCGCCCGCGATCCCCAGGCGTTGACGCATCCCGAGCGAGTAGCCCCCCGCGCGACGCCTGCCCGCGGAGGCCAGCCCGACCTGCTCCAGGACCTCGTCCACGCGCCCGGCCGGTATCCGGTGCGAGTGCGCGAGCCACAGCAGATGGTCACGGCCGCGTCGGCTCGGGTGCACGGCGCCCGCGTCGAGCAGCGCGCCGACGCGGGTCAGGGGCCTGGGCAGGGCGTGGTAGGGCTTGCCGTCGATCAGCGCGGTGCCCTCGTCGGGGGTGTCGAGGCCCAGCAGGGCCCGCATGGTCGTGGACTTCCCGGCTCCGTTGGGACCGACGAAGCCGGTGACTTGGCCGTGCGCCACCCTGAAGCTCAGACCGTCGACCGCGGTGACCGACCCGAACCGCTTGCGCAGGCCCCGGACTTCGATGGCCGCGGCCGGTCCGGGAGCCGTCGTGTTCTCCGTGCTTTCCATACTCAGGGAGGCTAGGCAGCCGCGAGCCCCGAGGCGTCCCGGAACGGAGCGATGTTCCTGTCCCTCGCGCGAGGGACCCGCATCGCGATCCCGCCAGCAACAATGGCTGCCGTGAGAACGAAGACCGCCGCGGCGCGGGTGCGGACCTTCCTGCGGCTCCCGGAGGGCCCGGTGGCTCTTGCCACCCTGCTCGCGTTCGCCGCTGCGAGCCAGGTCGCCGTACGCCAGCCGTCCTCGGCGAACCTGCCGACGGCACTGCTCCTCGCCGTGGGCGCCACGGCACCGGTCGCTGTGCTGCGCGGCTACCCCCTGGCCGTGGCGGTCACGGTCACGACCGCGAGCGCGCTGTCCCTCGCGCCCTTCCACGTCCTCACCGCCGGGGGCCTCGTCTCGCTCGCCCTGTGCCTGTACGTCCTGGCCCGCCGAGGCCCTCGCGCCCCCGCCGCGCTTCTGCCGCTCCCTTTCGTGGCGTACGCGGTGGCGGCCCCCTCCGACGCGACGGTCGCCACCCGGCTGGGCACCGTCCTCGTGGCCGCGGTGGCCGGGTCGGCCGCCGGAGCGGGCCTCGCCCGGCGAGCCCAGGACGCGGCACTCGCCCACAGATCCACCGAGCGGGCCATCGCCGACACCCTCCTGGAGAACGCGGCGCGCGGTGAACGGGCCCGCATCGCCAGGGAGTTGCACGACGTGGTAGCGCATCACATCTCGATGATCGCGGTCCAGGCGGAGACCGCCCGCCTGGCCACCGAAGGGCTGCCACCCGACGGCGCCAAGCGGTTCCTGGCCATCGGCGACACCGCGCGGACCGCGCTCACCGAGATGCGGCGGCTGCTCGGGGTGCTGCGCGAGGACGCCGCCGACGAACCCGGGCGACGCCCCCAGCCGGGACTCGCCGAGCTCAACGAACTCGTCGACACGGCCCGCGACACCACCGGCGCGGGCGCCCGGCTCATCGTCAGGGGCCCGGTCCGCGCCCTCGACCCAGGGGTGGAACTCACCGCCTACCGCATCGTCCAGGAAGCGCTCAGCAACGTACGCAGACATGCCCCAGGGGCGGCCGTCGACGTGGAACTCCGCTACTCCGAAGCCGATCTGCGGGTCCGCGTGCGCGACAACGGGCCGTCCCCGCCAGGACCGACGCAGGACGGCAGCCACGGCCTGCTCGGGATGCGGGAGCGGGCCACCACGGTCGGCGGCACCCTGCGCACCGGTCCGGCCCGCGACGGCGGCTTCCTCGTCGAGGCCCTGCTGCCGTCCCCGCCTCCCACCGCATCGGCCCAGGAGCAGCGACCATGAGCACGCCGCAGCCCGCCCCCATCCGCATAGTCGTCGCCGACGACCACGAGGTGATCCGCGTCGGCTACGCCGAACTCCTCGCCACCCAGGACGACTTCACCGTCGTGGGAACAGCCGAGGACGGCGCGCGGGCGGTGCGGCTGTGCCGGGACCTCGAACCGGACCTCGTCCTCATGGACGTACGGATGCCGGTGATGGACGGGATCGAGGCGACCGCGAGACTCGCCGCGGACACCGCCACGCGGGTCCTGATCCTCACCACGTTCGACCTGGACGAGCACGTCTACGACGCGCTCGGCGCCGGTGCCGGTGGCTTCCTCCTCAAGGACGTCACGGCGGAGCGCCTCTTCGACGCGGTGCGGGTGGTCGCGAGCGGCGAGGCGTTGCTCGCGCCCACCGTGACCCGCCGTCTGATCGCGGAGTTCGCCCGCCAGCGGCCGACCCCGTCCGCCCGCCGGACGGCCCGGCTCGGCGAGCTGACCCCGCGCGAGGCCCAGGTCCTGAGGCTGATCGCCGAAGGCCTCTCGAATCCGGAGATCGCCGCCCGGCTGCACGTCGGCGAGGAGACCGTGAAGACCCACGTGAGCCGGGTCCTCGGCAAGCTCGGACTGCGCGACCGGACGCAGGCGGTGGTCGCCGCCTATGAGTCGGGCCTCGTGGTGCCGCGGGCTTGATCAAGGCGTGGCCCTGTCGACCTTCTTCACCACGGTGTCCTCAGGGCTGAGGAGGCGCCCGTCGGCGGAACGGGCCTCCAGGGCGCGGAGCGGGCGGCCGTTGCGGAGGTCCACCAACTCCGAGTGCGGTTCGCCGGATTCGAAGAAGTGGCTCTCGCCCCACTGTCGCAGCGCCACGATGACGGGGAAGAGGTCCTGGCCCTTGGGCGTGAGGACGTACTCGTGGTAGGCGCTGCCGTCCGATGCCGGTACGACGTCGAGGATGCCCCCGGCGACGAGGCTGCGCAGGCGGGTCGACAGGATGTTCTTCGCCACGCCCAGGCTGCGCTGGAACTCCCCGAAGCGCCGACTGCCGTCGAACGCGTCCCGCACGATCAGCAGTGACCACCAGTCGCCGATCGCGTCGACCGACCGGGCGACCGGGCAATCGCTCTCGTCCAAGCGGGTCCGTCTGACCACGGGAGCCTCCGTCCGACGTTGATGGTTGCAACATGCTACCAGTCGGGGCTACGTTTCCCATCTGGTAGCAACATGCAACCGCTGATCGGAAAGGTATCCCGTGACCTCCTGCGACGAAACGACCCGGGTCGCCGAGGCGGCCGGGCAGGCGCCCGCCCCCGCGCTCTCCCGCCGCACCACACTGCTCTTCGCCCTCGCCGGGGCGGTGGCGGTCGCCAACGTCTACTTCGCCCAACCGCTCCTGGCCACGCTGAGCCAGGACTTCGGGATCAGCGAGGGCGCTGTCGGGGCGATCGTCACCCTGACGCAGATCGGCTACGGCCTGGGACTGTTCCTCATCGTGCCGCTGGGCGATCTGATCGACAGGAAGCGCCTCATCACCGTCCAACTCGTCCTGCTGGCCCTGGCGCTGACCGCTGTCGGCCTCTCGGGAACGGCGTCGGTCCTGCTGATCGGCATGACCCTGATGGGCTTCCTCGCGGTCGTGACCCAGTCCCTGGTGGTCTTCGCCGCGTCCCTCGCCGGACCGGACCAACGCGGGCGCGTCGTCGGCCTGGTGACCAGCGGCGTGGTCATCGGCATCCTGCTCGCCCGCACGGCCTCCGGGCTCCTGGCCGACCTCGCGAGCTGGCGCACCGTCTACCTCGCGTCGGCGGCGCTCACCCTCGCCCTCACCCTGGCCCTCCACCGCGAACTCCCGCGCCGGACCACGCCCCGCCCCGCGCTCAACTACGGCCAGCTGCTCGCCTCGACGGTCACCCTGTTCACCCGGGAACGCGTGTTCCGCGACCGCGCCCTGCTCGCCCTCCTCGTCTTCGCCGCGTTCAGCACGCTGTGGAGCTGCGTCGCCCTGCCGTTGAGCGAGCCTCCCCAGTCGCTGACGCACACCGCGATCGGGGCCTTCGGCCTCGTCGGCGCGGCGGGCGCCCTCGCCGCCGCCCCCGCCGGGCGCCTGCACGACCGAGGCTTCGCCCAGCGCACCACCGGCACGGCGCTTGCCCTCCTCGTCGCCTCCTGGCTCCCCCTGGCCTTCACCCGCCAGTCCCTGTGGGCCCTGGCCGTCGGCGCGATCCTCCTCGACCTCGCCGTCCAGGCCGTCCACGTCACCAACCAGAGCTTGATCTACGGCCTGCGCCCCGACGCCGGAGGCCGACTCATCGGCGGCTACATGGTCTTCTACTCCATCGGCAGCGCGACGGGAGCACTCGCCTCGACCGCGGTCTACGCGGCCGCCGGGTGGGGAGCGGTCTGCGTCCTGGGTGCCGCGATCAGTGCGACGGCCCTCGGCCTGTGGGCGGTGACTCGACACGGCACGAGGCGCTGAACGGCCGCCTCCGGCCGGGGAGCAGGGCCACAGCGACGGGCTGACCAGTCACTTTGTGTTATCCTCAACCGTTTGAACGGTGGTGAAGCTGGCGACTTCCGCAGGCCGGGCCGTCGGCCCTGCTCGTGGCTGCTCACTCCTCGTTCCTGATTCCTGCCGGGCCTTCCTCGGTACGCCCCTCATACGGAAGGCTCGTCATGAACCACCCGGACCGCGCCGACGACTCGAACCGCGCTGACCACCAGGACCGCCCCGAGGCCCCGCACAGCGCGCCCGCCGGGCCGGAGGCCGCCACCCCCGCCGCACCCCCGGTGACCTCCTTCGCCGACCTGGACCTGCCCGGCGAGGTGCTGCGCACGCTCGGCAGGCTCGGCGTGACCGAGCCCTTCCCCATCCAGGCGGCGACGCTGCCCAACGCCCTCGCGGGCCGCGACGTCCTGGGGCGGGGGCGCACGGGGTCGGGCAAGACGCTCGCGTTCGGCCTGCCCCTTCTCGTACGGACGGCCGGGCGGCGCGCGGACGCGAAGCAGCCGCTCGCCCTGGTCCTGGTGCCGACGCGGGAGCTGGCCCAGCAGGTCACCGAGGCGCTCACGCCGTACGCGGAGGCGCTGCGGCTGCGGATGGCCACGGTCGTCGGCGGCATGTCGATCGGCCGCCAGGCGGCCGCGCTGCGCGAGGGAGCCGAGGTCGTCGTCGCCACCCCCGGCCGCCTGCACGACCTCATCGAGCGCAAGGCCTGCCGCCTGGGCCGCGTGCGGATCACCGTTCTCGACGAGGCCGACCAGATGTGCGACATGGGCTTCCTGCCGCAGGTCACCGAGGCGCTCGACCAGGTGCACCCCGACGGCCAGCGCATGCTGTTCTCGGCCACGCTGGACCGCGACGTCGACCACCTGGTCCGCAGCTACCTGCACGACCCCACCGTCCACTCGGTCGACCCGGCCGCGGGCGCGGTCACGACGATGGACCACCACGTGCTGGTCGTGCACGGCCCCGACCGGTACGCCGTCACCACGGAGATCGCCGCCCGCGACGGCCGCGTCCTGCTGTTCCTCGACACCAAGCACGGCGTCGACCAGCTCACCCGGCACCTGCGGGCCAGCGGCGTGCACGCGGCGGCCCTGCACAGCGGCAAGTCCCAGCCGCAGCGCACCCGGACCCTCGCACAGTTCAAGAATGGCCAGATCACCGTCCTCGTGGCGACCAACGTCGCGGCCCGCGGACTGCACGTCGACGACCTCGACCTCGTGGTCAACGTCGACCCGCCGACCGATCCCAAGGACTATGTGCACCGCGCGGGCCGCACCGCCCGGGCCGGTGAGCGCGGCAGCGTCGTCACGCTGGTCCTGTCGGGCCAGCGCCGCGAGATGAGCAAGCTGATGGCCGAGGCGGGCATCGAGGCGAAGACCACCAAGGTCCGCTCGGGCGAGGCCGAACTGAGCCGGATCACCGGCGCCAAGGCCCCCTCCGGCACCCCGCTCGACGGCGCGCCCGCCGCCTCCCGGCCCAAGAACACCAACCTCCCCTTCCGCGGCCTCGGCACCAGCAAGGACGCCTCGCGCGGCACCGGCGGCAGCGGCACCGGCGGCAAGGGCGGCCGCAAGTCCGGGAAGTCCGGTGAGGCCCGCAAGCTCGCCGAGGCCCGCAAGGCGGCCCGGGTGCGCCGCGGCGGCTGATCCCCCCCGGCAAGTCTGCGGTCTCGGGTGCCCGGGGTCTCGGGGGCCCCGGCCCCGTTCGCCGCATCGGCCCTGCCCCCGGGGCGAGTTCACCGCGTACACGCCGTCGCATCCGGTCTGTCTGAAAGGGCATCATGCGGGGCGCCCCGGCCGCTTCGTCCGCTGATCAAGCGGCTAGCCTCCGTACACATGACCGATCTTCAAATTCCTGACCAACTTGCGGACAAGGGCGCGAGACCCCCGGCCCGCCGCGTCCTGTGGTTCGCCGCGGGCGCCACCGCGGCCTTACTCGTCACCGATCTGGGCACGCGCGCCTACAACCGGTACGACTCCATACCGACGATCCGTAAGTTGGTGAACGTCGACGTCGAGGCGAATCTGGCCACATGGTGGAACAGCACGCTGCTGTTGGCCGTGGCGGGCGTGGCAGTGATCGCCGCGCTGCTCAGCGGGCGCGACACACGTCCCGGGCGGCTGTCCTGGCTGGGCCTGGCCGCCGCGACCGCGCTGCTGAGCATCGACGAGTCGGTCTCGCTGCACGAACGCCTCGGCGAGGTCGGCAAGTCGTGGAAGGAGTGGGCCGGGGGATCGCTGCCCACACACGCCTGGGTGCTGCCCGGCGCGCTGCTCGCGGTGACGGGCACCGTGATCGCCGTGCTGTGGGCACGAAAGCTCCCACGGGACCTGCGCAACGGCCTTCTTGCCGCACTGGGGGTGTACTTGGGCGGGGCGCTGGTGACGGAGGCGTTCAACGGCTGGGCGCTGGAGAACGGCCACAGCACCGTCCTCATGCTGGGAACGCTCGTCGAGGAGGGGCTGGAGATGAGCGGCTGCATCGTCGCCCTGGCCATCCTCAGCCGGTACGTACTGCTCGAGCGCGACCCGGAGTCGGGGCGCGCGATGGTCAGGCTTCGGGACAACTAGACAACTGAACTGGACAACTGGGGGGTTCGTCCGGCTCGTCGGGGAGGAGTCGGCCCTTCAACGGCGGTGGGAGTCGAGCCACTCGTCGCCGTTCCACAGGACGGGCACGGCCCCGACCGGCTCGAACCGGATGTCGGGGTCGTCGCTGTGGACCAGGGCGAAGAAGCGGCGCCGCCCCACCGCCGCGTGGCGGGCCTGGCCGGCGATGATGTCGAGGACGCCGTGGGCGTCCTCGGGGCACGCGGCGGCGAAGCGGTCGTAGCCGGTGAAGGCGAGGACGAGTCCGGCGGCCTTGGGGGAGTCGTCGTCGGGGCCGGAGGAGGCCATGTCGCCGAGGCAGTCGTTGAGAGCGGACAGGTTGTGGCCGTAGTGGGCGGGGAACCGCAGGGCCGCGGCCAGGCCTTGGTGCATGTCCTTGGCGGTCGCCCAGCCGCCCGCCGCGATGTGGACGACGCGGAAGCCGTGGTCCTCGAGCCGCTGGACGGCCTGGTCGAGGAGTCGGCGGCGCCAGAAGAGGGTCACGAACGTGCCGCTCATGTACGGGATGTCGGGGCGCAGGGCCCTGATGTCGTCCGCTGTGGGCTTCCGCGCCGGGTCGTCCTTGAAGGCGTCCAGGAGCCGGAAGAACTCCTCGACCGGTGTCGAGTCGGCCGGTGTGCGGCGTTCGATCTCCGCGGCCCAGGTGAGGGAGCTGGTCGTGGCGTAGTGCCGGTGGAGCCAGTGGGTGAAGTCCTCCTCGGGCCAGAAGGCGAAGGGCTCGCTCTGGGCGTGCACGGCGAGTGCCACGCGGTAGCCGACGAGGAGGGACTCCAGGTCCTTGAGCGAGCCGCCCGGGAGCCACATGCCCGGCCGCAGGCGGATCTGCTCCAGGACGTCGTACACGTCGGAGCAGCCCCGCATGTCGCTGAGGGCGTTCGCGGGGCTGTGTTCGGTCGGCATGGGGCCAGCCTACGGATGCGGATCTTCGCGCAGGACGCCGGGCGGGGCGCGCCTTTGATCCGGACCGCGCCCGCCGAGAGCCGGTCAAACCGGCCTACCTGGCTCACCCGGCCTTGTCCGCCCGGAAGGCGCGCCGGTAGGCCGCGGGTGTGGTGCGCAGCGCCTCGTGGAAGCGGCGGCGCAGATTGACGGCCGAGGAGAGGCCGACCCGGTGCGCGATGGTCTCCACGGGCAGGTCGGTCTCCTCCAGGAGCGCCCGGGTGGCGGCGATCCGCCGGTCGAGCAGCCAGCGTCCTGGGCTGATGCCCAACTGCTCGGTGAAGCGCCGGGTCAGCGTGCGGGTCGAGACCTGCGAGCGGACCGCCATGTCGGCGACGCTGACCGGCTGGTCGAGGCGCCCGGCCAGCCACTCGAGGAGCGGCGCCAGCGAGTCGGCGACCGGCCCGGAGGTGGGCAGTTCGGCGTACTGCAGCTGGCAGCCCTCGCGGTGCGGCGGCATCACCATCTGCCGGGCGACCCGCATCGCGTACGCGGAGCCCTGGTCGGCGCTCACCAGATGCAGGCAGAGGTCCACCCCGGCCGCCGATCCCGCACTGGTGGCGACGTCGCCGTGGTCCACGTACAGCACCGCGGGATCGACCTGGACGCGCGGGAACCGGGCGGCCAGCTCGGCCGCCCTGGCCCAGTGGGTGGCGGCCCGCCGGCCGTCGAGCAGTCCGGCTGCGGCGAGTACGAAGGCGCCCGAGCAGATGCCGACGATCCGTGCGCCGCGTCGGTGCGCCCGGCCGATCGCCGTGAGCACCGCCGACGGCACCTCGGCGTCGGCCGGTCGCTGCCAGCCGGGGACCAGCACGGTGTCCGCGCGCTCCAACGCGTCCAGGCCCGCCGTGACCAGCAGGTCGTACCCGGCCTGGGTGCGCACCGGTCCGGGGTGCTCGGTGCAGACCTCGAACGCGTAGCGGGCGGGGACCGCCGGGCCGTGGTCGCCGAACACCTCGGTCGCGCAAGCCAGCGTGAAGGTCGACTGCGGGGGCTGGAGCAGGGCCACGACCCGGTGCGGCTCCGGGGACTTCGGCAGCGGGCGGGGCGTCATGGCGCGAAAGTACCCCATCGTGTCAGTCAGGACACTGGGGCGGATGATTGGTCCAGTCCAGCATCTCACCTGTGACCAGCAGACAGACGAGAAATCAGACGCGAGATCAAGCGCGGAACCAGACACGGAACCAGACACGGATCCAGCAGCGGACTCCGACCGGCCGCGCCGAGCAACCCCCGTTGTGGAACCGGCGCTTCACCCTCTACTTCACCGCCCGCGCGGTCTCACTGCTCGGCGACGCGATGATGCCGGTGGCCGCCGCGCTCGCGGTCGGCCCGCTGTACGGGATCTCCGGGGTGGGCCTCGTCCTCGGCGTCTGGACCGGGACGTTCGTCTGCCTGGTCCTGTTCGGCGGGGTGTTCGCCGACCGGTTCGGGGCGCGCCGGATGATGGTCGGCGCGGACGTCGTCCGGGTGCTCACGCAGGGAGTGCTTGCCGCCGCGTTCTTCGCCGGCGCGCCGCCGTTCTGGCTGCTCGTGTCCATGGCGGCGGTGGCGGGTGCGGCCGTGGCGATGTTCCTGCCGGGTGTGAACGGGATGGTCCCGCTGGTCGCCCGCGAACCGCAGCGGGCCAACGCCACGCTCAAGGTGGCCGACGCGCTCGCGCATCTGGTCGGCCCGGCCCTGGCGGGGCTCCTGATCACGCTGACCAGCGCCGGGACCGTGTACGCCATCGACGCGGGGACCTTCCTGATCAGCGCCTTGTGCCTGGGGCTGATCCGGCTCGCCCCGGCTGCGGCGCACGCGGGTACCCCGGCCGACGCCGACTCCGGCGCGCGCGCGAGCAGTTCACTCCGGCGCGACCTGCGTCAGGGCTGGCAGGAGTTCCGCGCCCGCACCTGGATGTGGGCGGTGATCCTGATCTGGATGGTCTACGGCGTCCTTGTCTTCGGCCCGCTGGTACCGCTGAGTTCGGCCCTGGTCGGCGCCCGGCTCGGCCCCGACGCCTACGGCCTTGCGATCTCCTTCCTCGGCGCCGGCACGGTCCTCGGCGGCCTCCTCGCCCTGCGGCTGCGCCCGGCCCGGCCGCTCGCCGCCGGGGCGGCGGCCATGGCGCTGTACACCGTGCTGCCGCTGTGCGTGGCGCTGAGCGCCGACCTGCCGGTGCTCCTGACGGGGCACGTCCTCGGCGGCGGCGCCCTGGCGTTCTGGTCGGTGATGTGGGCGACCAGCGTGCAGACCCACACCCCGCAGGCCGTGCTCAACCGGGTTTCCGCCTATGAGCTGGCCGGATCGGTGTCCGGGATCTCGCTCGGCCAGATCGTCGCGGGCCCGGCCACCGCGCTGGCCTCCCCGGGGCGGCTGCTGCTGGTGTCGGCGGGGGCCTGCCTGGCGGGCTGCGCGGCCCTGTTCGCGATCCCGGCGATCCGCACCCTGAGCCGCGCCGCCCCCGCGCCCGAAGATGCCGGAACGCGCTGACCTCCCTCGCCCCGACCAGCGTGTTCTTCGTCCAACACGGGCCCGCGCACCGCTCGGCACCCACGCCCTGGCACTCTTTTGTACCCTGCACGCTTCTGCCCCCGATCCGCACAGCCGAGAGGTCAGCACCGTTGAACACCGGCAGCTACTACGAGCCCGTCGACACGCACCGCTACAAGCCCACCGCCCACGCCGGTGGCGCCTGGCACAGGGACGAACAGCACTTCAGCCCGCTCGGCGGCCTCATCGTCCACGCCATCGACCGCCACCTGGCCGACCGTCCGGACAACGGACTCCTGCTGTCCCGGATCAGCTTCGACATCCTCGGACGCCTCGCCCTCGACGAGTGCGAGATCCGCGTCGAGACCCTCCGGCCCGGCCGCACCATCGAACTCGTCGAGGCCGTCGTGCTCATCGGCGACCGCCCCGTGGTCCGGGCCCGGGCCTGGCTGCTCGCCCCCACCGACACCACCGCCGTCGAGGGCGGCGCCACCGGCCGGCTCACCCTTCCCGACGCACTCACGCCCTGGGAGATGGGCTCCGTGTGGCCCGGCGGATACATCGCCTCGGTGGACGTCCGCCCCCTGGCGCCCCCGCAGCCGGGACGCACCACCGCCTGGATCTCCACCGACCTCGACCTCGTCGCCGGACAGACCATCAGCCCGCTCGCGTCCTACCTCGCGCTCGTCGACACCGCCAACGGCATCGCCGTACGCCAGCCGCCCACCGCCTGGATGTACCCCAACGTCGACCTCACCGTCCACCTCCACCGCCGCCCCGAGGGCCGCTGGACCGGCCTCGACACCACCGTCACCTTCGGCCCCACCGGGCAGGGCATCACCAGCACCGTCCTGCACGACCTCGACGGACCGGTCGGCACCGCACAGCAGATGCTCACCGTCCGCCCCCTGTAGGGCTGTTCAGGAGCGGGGACCGGTCCCCGTCGGCGGACCGAGGGCGATGTCAGAGCCCGCTGGTAGCGTGCCGCGTCCGAGCTGAAGATCATGGGAGAGGACGGAAGCCGTGCGGGACGTGACATGCCACGAGGTCGGGGAGGCGCATCTCTCCCGGGCTCTCGACGACATCACCGGGCGCACCCGGGAGCGGTGGCGCTGGATGCGGTACGACGATCCGGCGCCCAGGAAGATGCGCGAGACGGGGGAAGAACTCCTCGATCACGTCGCGGCCCGCACCGTGGCGGGCGGCGCGCTCGACGAGACCGCGCGTACGGCGCTGCGGACCGCCGCCGAGTGTTTCCTGGGGGAGTTGAGCGTCGGCTGCTTCCCCGGCGGTGACCAGGAGGTCGTTCTTCCGCTCATCGGCGAGGAACTCAGCAGCGACGACATCGGGTTCGACGACGTCGTCGCGTACGGCAGCGGGACCGGGCAGGCCCCCTCGGCCCGGACGTGGCTCGACACCTTCGCCGTGTGCGTGGTCAGCGGCCTCGTGTGGGACTGGCAGCGGGTGATCGGGCTGCTGTTGAGGAACGACTACGCGCCCGCGATCCGTGACGGGGTGCCGTACTCGACGCTGCCTTCGAGGTCGGATCCCGCGGACCTCGCCGCGATGGGCGCGCTGTGCGGCTATCTGACCCGGTCGCAGGGACACCTCCCGCGCGACTGGCCCACGGTGCCGCTGTGCAAGCCGGACGCCGACGAGCGCGCCGAGGCCGCCCGGCAGTTGGATGGAGCCGGGCCGCTCGCACCGGACCACCGACTCCTGCGCGTCCTTCTCGCCGACGACCGGGACGCCTTCGAAGAGGCCCTGGTGGCCCGGCTCGACGAGCACCGGGAGAGCGTCGGCGCCGACCCCGCCCCCAGGACCCTGCTGCCCCTCGGCCCCCTGGCGCTGGCCGCCCTCGCGGTCCAGGCACACGGGTGGGAGCCGCGCGTGCGGTCCGGATACCTGCCGGGCGAGCTCGTGGGTTCCCCGGAGGCCCTGCGGCAGGCGGCGGACACCGCTACGAACAACCTCGGGAAGTGGGCCGCGAAGTAATCCCTGCGGGCGCGTGGCCGGATGCCCCACGTGCTCGTACCACCCGCGCGTTCTTACCTGTTCTTGTCATTGCTTTGCCGTCCCTCTGAAGTGGCCCGGCCACATTGGTGCCCACAGGAGAGGAGCAACGATGACCTACCAGAACGCGGTGCGGCGGACGGTGCTGGCTGTGAGCATGATGGCGGTGCTCGCCACGGCGACACCCGCGGCGGTGGCCACGCCGACGACCGAGCGGGGCAGCGGTCCCACGTGGTGCCCCACCGTGGACGACCACCGGGTGGACTGCGGGCAGATCACCCGCCCCCTCGTGGCCGGGAAGCCGAAGCTCGGCACGGTCGACGTGAGCTACGCCGTCGTACGGCACCGGGGTCCCGGCGCCGCCAAGGGGACCGTGGCCGTGAACCCGGGCGGACCCGGCGAGGTCGCCGTCGACCGGGCCCCCGAATTCGCGACGGGCCTCAACGCCGTCCTCAAGGACCACGACGTCCTGCTCGTCGACCCGCGCGGCACCGGCAGATCCGAGCGGATCCCGTGCGGGGTGACCGACGTCGAGTACCGCTACGGCTCGCGACAGCAGCAGCGCGACGCCGTCACCCGCTGCGCCCGCAACCTCGGCCCCAAGGCCGCGGGTTACACGACGGCTGCCACCGCCGACGACATCGACGCGATCCGGGCACGGCTCGGCGCGAAGAAGCTCACGCTGTACGGGCTGTCCTACGGCACCTATCTGATGCCGGTGTACGCGAGCCGGCACCCCGAGCGCGTGCGGTCCATCGTGCTGTCGGGGGCCTACCCCCTCGGGTTCGACCCGCTCGTCCGCCCCAGCGCGGGGGCCGTGTCGCTGGCCCTGCGACGGATCTGCGACCGCTCCGTGCCGGTGGCCTGCGACGGCAGGAAGGCCGTACGGGACCTGCGCACCACGGCGGCGCGGCTGCGGGAACGGCCCATGGACGTACCGTTCAAGGCGGCCGGAGCCAAGCGCCACCTGCGCTTCACCGAGGGCCAACTCGCCAATCTGCTCTTCGAGGCCGCCAGCAGCGGAGCGGGCGCGGTACCGGGCGAGCCGTCGCTGCTCGGCAGCGTGCCGCACGCCCTGGACCGCTTCGTCCACGACGACCCCGCGCCACTGCGGCGCCTGATCAAGGAGCAGGCGTCGTCGGTCGGCAAGGAGGACCAGGCGCCGTACGTGGCGGTGGTCTGCAACGACTACCGCAAGGCGTGGTCCACGCGGGCGTCGCGGACCGAGCGGTGGCGCCAGTACCGCGCGGCGCTCGCGGCCACCGAGCCCGGCGAGTACGGGGCGTTCAGCGCCAAGGGGTTCACCGAGGGCCCGACGGACGGCGGTGACGTGTGCATCGGCTGGCCCCGGAAGAACACCGCGAGCCCGCAGCCCACGCAGCCCGAGATGCCCGACGTGCCGGTCCTGGTGATCTCCGGCGACCTCGACGCCAACACCCCCGACGCGAACGGCCGGGCCGCCGCGCGGCAGTTCACGAACAGCGAGTTCCACTCGGTCCGCAACGTGGGGCACGTGCCCGACCTCGAACAGAGCGGCTGCGTCACAGGAGTCACCGGCCGCTTCATCCGGACCGGCACCCCCGGCGACACCTCCTGCCTGAAGAGCCTCCCGCCGATCGCCGTCGCCCCCGTGCGCCGCTGACGGGGCCACCGCCGTGACCACGTCCACCACCAGCGAAGATGTCCCCATGACGAACGCTGTCGAGTCCCACCGCACCGTGCTGGTCGTCGAGGACGACCCGGGGGTGCGCAGCACCCTGGAGCAACTGCTCCGATTCGAGGGCTACCACGTCCTCGTGGCCGCCGACGGGTTCGGCGCCCTGAGCGTGCTGGAGGAGCGGCGTCCCGACCTCGCGATGGTGGACGTGGTCATGCCGGGCCTGGACGGCCTGGAACTGTGCCGGATGCTCCGCAGGCGC
Organism: Streptomyces sp. NPDC127108; assembly: GCF_042677545.1. Taxonomy (NCBI): domain Bacteria; kingdom Bacillati; phylum Actinomycetota; class Actinomycetes; order Kitasatosporales; family Streptomycetaceae; genus Streptomyces; species Streptomyces sp. NPDC127108. Next base: position 99,917 of record NZ_JBHXTE010000037.1, read on the forward strand.
GGCGAGCGCCTGCCCGTCCTCGTGCTCACCGCCCGCCACCAGATCGGCGACCGCGTCGCGGGCCTGGACGCCGGGGCCGACGACTACCTGGCCAAGCCCTTCGCCACCGAGGAACTCCTCGCCCGCATACGCGCCTTGCTGCGCCGCACCGACCCGCCCGCCGACGCCGGGCTCCTGCGGGTCGCCGACCTCACCCTCGACCCCACCGCCCGCCGCGCCGAGCGCGGACCGCTGTCGCTGGACCTCACCAAGACCGAGTTCGACGTACTGGAACTGCTCCTTCGACACCAGGGAGCCGTTCTCACCCGCACCCAGATCTACGAGCGCATCTGGGGCTACGACCTCGACGCCTCCTCCCGCTCCCTCGACGTGTACATCGGCTACCTGCGCCGCAAGACCGAACAGGGCGGCGGCCAGCGCCTGATCCACACCGTGCGCAACGTCGGTTACACCATCAGGCCCGCGTGATGCTGCGCACCAAGATCACCGTGCTGGTCGTCGCGGCCGCCGCCCTCGCCATCGCCGTCACCGCCTTCGCCTCCTTCCGCAACGTGAGCGACGTCGTCGGCGACGAACTCGAACGCGGCCTGGAAGACCGCACCGACACGGTCGTCACCCTGCTCACCGCCGACCGCACCCCGCCGACACGGGCCGACATGATCGAGCAGGTCCTGTCCCCGAAGGGCGCCGTGCGGCCGTTGGCACCGGGGCGGACGGCGCTGCCCGTCTCGGCCGCGGACCGCCGCGTGGCCCGCACGGGCAAGGGCACGAGCCGTCAGGACGTGATGGTCTCCGGCACCGAGTACGGGATCCTCACCCGGCCCCTGCCCGACGGCGGCGCGGTCATGGTCGGCCAGAGCTACCGCGACGCCGTACGCCTCGAACGCGACTTCATGTGGCGCATCTCCTGGACCACGGCAGCGGCCACCGGCCTCTCGGCCCTGCTCGGCTGGCTCGCCGTCGGCCGGATCCTGCGCCCGGTGCGCCGACTGGTCCATGCGACCCGGCGCATCACCGGCACCCAGGACCTCTCCACGCCGCTGCCCCCGGCAGGCAAGGACGAGATCGGCCAGCTCACCACCAGCTTCGACACCATGCTGAGCGCGCTGCGCCGTTCCCGTGCCCAGCAGCAGGAGCTGGTCCACAACGCCAGCCACGAACTGCGCACGCCCCTCACCTCGGTGCGGGGCAGCGCCGAACTCCTGCAACGGGCCCGGGGCCGACTCGACCCCGAGGACGAGGAGAAGATCCTCGCGACCCTGGTCACCGAGGCGGTCGCCCTCGACGACCTCGTCCGTGAACTCGTCGAACTGGCCACCGACCGCTACACCGAGGACGAGCCCACGAGCGTCGACCTGCCCACCCTCGCCGAGGACAGCGCGCGCCGCCACAGCCGGCGCACCGGACGCACCATCACCGTCACGACCACCCGGCCCACCCCGGTGCGCGCCCGCACCCGCGCCCTCCAGCGCTGCGTCGACAACCTCCTGAACAACGCCGTCAAGTTCAGCCCTCCGCACACCCCCATCACCCTCCACGTCGACGGCTGCCGGCTGTCCGTGCGCGACCAGGGCCCCGGCATCCCGCCCGACGAGCGACAGGCCGTCTTCGACCGCTTCCACCGGGGGCCCGGCACCCAGGCCACGCCCGGATCCGGGCTCGGTCTGGCGATCGTCCACGATCTCGTCGAGGCGGAGAACGGAACCGTCTTCGCCACCGAAGCGGCGGGAGGCGGGGCGGAGGTCGGCTTCCGGCTGCCTCCGGAGAGCGGCTCGCGGCTGCCCCTGGGAGCCGGGGGAGAGGACGCCTCACGGACACCCGGGTGAGGCACCCTGACCGGGGCCGGGTGTCTCTGACATCCTGCCGTCGTGCGCGTACTGATCGTGACAGCAGGGAGCTGGGGCGATGTCGCCCCGTTCATCGGCCTCGGCGTGTCGCTGCGCGCCGCGGGCCACGAGGCCGTCCTCGCCACGCATGAGCGCTTCGAGCAGGCGGTGAAGGACCACGCGCTCGGCTTCAGGGCCCTGCCCGTCGACCCCCGGCAGGAACTGGCCTCCCAAGGTGGCCAGGGCCTGGCCAGGGCGGCCAGCCCGCCCGCGGAGATGGCACGCATCATGCGGATGGCGCGGGCGTTCATGCCCCGGCTGACGGTCGGCGTCGCGGACGCCGTACGAGAGGGCGCGGACGTCGTCCTCAGCTCCACCGTCACCGACCCCATGTGCGCGGCGCTCGGCGAGGCGCTGCGGCTGCCGAGCATCGGGGCGTACCTCCAGCCGATCGAGCCCACCGGTGCCTTCCCGCCGATGATCACCGGCGCCCGCTCGTTCGGATCCCATGGCAACCGTCTGGCCGCCCGCGCCCTGTGGGCCGGTACGGACCGGATGTTCGCCCCCGCCGTCGGCGCGCTGCGCCGCGAACTCGGGCTGCCGCGCCGGAGGTTCGGCGGTCCGCTGGGCCTGCCTCGCGGGCGCACGGTCCTGCACGGCTTCAGCCCGACGGTCGTGCCCCGCCCGGCGGACTGGCCCGCGGGCCACGAGGTGTGCGGCTACTGGTGGCCGCACACCCCGACCGACTGGCGGCCCGAGGCCCGCCTCGCGGACTTCCTCGACGCGGGCCCGCCACCGGTCTTCGCGGGCTTCGGCAGCTTCGTCACCGCCGACGCCGAGCGGCTGAGCACCCTGCTCGCCGAGGCCATGCGCCGCGCGAAGGTACGCGGGATCATCCAGGCCGGGTGGAGCGGTCTGCACGCCGAGAGCGACGACCTGATCACCGTGCAGGACGTCCCGCACGCCTGGCTGTTCCCCCGGACCGCCGCCGTGATCCACCACGCGGGCGCGGGCACGACGGCGGCGGGACTGCGCGCCGGGACACCGGCCGTCCCCGTCCCGGTGCAGCTCGACCAGCACTTCTGGGCCGCCCGCCTGCACACCCTGGGCGTGGCGCCCCGCCCGCTGAGCTACCGGCGCCTGACGGTGCGGCGCCTCGCCGACGCGATCACGGCCGCCGTGCACGACTCGGGCCTGCGGGCCCGTGCGCGTGACCTCGCCGCCGCCCTCGCGCGGGAGGACGGCAGTCGGCAGGTCCTCGCGGCGCTCGACCGGCTCGCCTAGCGCCGGGGCTGTCCGCTCACCGGGCTCGCGGCTACCTCTGCTCCGGCGACCCCGCGGCACCGGACAGGTCCCGCGGCCCGTAGTAGGCGTGCTCGGCGCCCGTGGCCAGGGCCCAGTAGCGGTCGCCGAGCGACCAGTGCCACCACTCGGTGGGGTAGTTCACCAGGCCCGCGGCGGTCAGCGCGGTGCCGAGGATCCTGCGGTTCTCGCGGGCCTCGGCGCTGATGTTGTCGGCCTCCGTGTAGCAGGCGCCCGCGCTCTCCTCCGGGGAGGCGTTCATCGGGGTGCCCAGGTCCCGTTCGCGCCCGTCGGCGTCGGCCAGCGTCAGGTCCACGGCGGCGCCCGCGCTGTGCGGCGCGATGGTGGGCGGGGAGACGTAGCGGCTCGCCGCCGCGTGGATCCGCTCGTCCGGCCACTCCGGGTGGAGCGCCCGCAGCTCGTCGGCGTACTCCTCGAAGTACGAACGTTGCAACGACAGCGGGCGGTAGCCCTCGACGAACATCAGCCGCAGCCCGTCGGGCAGCAGCGTCTGGGCCTCGAGAAGCCGGTCGACGACGCCCTCGCGGAGGTACGCGAAGGCGTTCTCCGGGTCCTTGAGGCGGTCGTCGACCAGCAGGGCGGCCTGGCCCCGCACGTCCACCAGCGGCTCACCGCATTCCTGCACGGGGGTCGAGGTGACCTTCGGGTCGGACATCAGGATGATCTCGCTCATGGCGAGATCATCTCCTGCCGTGCGGGCACCCGGGGACGGCGGCCCCGGCTCTCTGACGTACCGTCACCCACGCAAGCGGGCACTTGCCCTGGAGCGCACTCCACCTCGTAGAGTCACGGCACTCACGAGGACCACTGGGACCACGAGGGCCGACAGGGCCACGCGGGCCGAGCGGACGACGGCCAAGGAGAGTCGCATGCGCCACCGCGTTCTGGGCGGTACCGGGATCCAGGTCAGCCCCTACTGCCTCGGCACGATGATGTTCGGGTCCGTCGGCAACACCGACCACGACGACTGCGCCCGGATCATCCACGCCGCGCTGGACGAGGGCATCAACTTCGTCGACACCGCCGACATGTACTCGGCCGGGGAGTCGGAGACGATCGTCGGCAAGGCGCTCAAGGGCCGCCGGGACGACGTGGTCCTCGCGACGAAGGTCCACTTCCCGATGGGGGAGGGGCCCAACCAGGGCGGCAACTCCCGGCGTTGGATCGTCCGCGAGGTGGAGAACAGCCTGCGGCGCCTCGGCACGGACTGGATCGACCTGTACCAGGTGCACCGTCCGGACCACACGACCGACATCGAGGAGACGCTCTCCGTCCTCACCGACCTGGTGCGCCAGGGCAAGATCAGGGCGTTCGGCTGCTCGACGTTCCCCGCGGACGACATCGTCGAGGCGTACCACATCGCCGACCGCCGCGGGCTCCAGCGGTTCCGCACCGAGCAGCCGCCCTACTCGCTCCTCGCCCGGGGGATCGAGAAGCAGGTCCTGCCGGTGGCGCGCCGCCTCGGCATGGGGGTGCTGACCTGGAGCCCGCTGGCCTCGGGCTTCCTGACCGGCCGCTACCGCAAGGGGCAGGCGCTCGACCTGAGCAGCGGACGCCCCACCCTGAACCCCGACCGCTTCGACCCCACGGCGCCGCGCACCGCCGCGAAGCTGGACGCCGTCGAGCAGCTCGTGGCGGTGGCCGACGCAGTGGGCTGCACCCTGCCGGAGTTGGCGATCGCCTTCCCGCTCGCGCATCCCGCCGTCACGTCGGTGATCATCGGCCCGCGCACGATGGAGCACCTGCGCGGCACGCTCAAGGGCGCATCCGTGGCCCTGGACGACGCCGCCCTCGACCGGATCGACGCGATCGTGCCGCCCGGAACCGACATCTATCCTCCGGACGGCGCGTGGACACTCCCGTCGCTCACCACGCCTTCGCTGCGGCGGCGGGCGGCCGGGGACAGGGCCGCGGCCTAGGGGTGCCGACGGGTACTGAGGGTGCCGGACCACGTCGGGGTTCGGGGCGAAGGATCAGGCCGAGGGAACAGGTTGAGAGAGCAGCCCGAGAGAGCAGGCTGACAGAACAGGTCGAGTGATCGGGGTGAGGACCGTGGTGACGCGTCGTACGGTGATCAAGGCCGCGGGGGCCGGGACGTTGGCGAGCGGACTGGCCGCGTCCGCCGCGCCCGCCGCGAGCGCCTCGCGGGCGCGGGACGCCGACGTCCTGGTGGTCGTGGAGAAGAGCAGCCACGCGGTGAGCTTCTACGACGTGGCGTCGGGGCGGCGCCTGCGGAGCGTCCCACTGCCCGGCTACCCGCATGAGATGGTCGTCGACTCCCGCAGACGCTTCGCCTACGTCGGGCACTACGGCGTCCGCATGGCCGCCACCGTCGGCGAGGGCGGCGCCGCCGTCCTCGTGGTCGACCTGGCCGAGCGGACCCTGGCCCGGACCATCGACACCCGGCCGTTCAACCGCGTCCACGGCATGGGCATCGACCGCCACGACCGGCTGTACGCCCTGAGCGAGGAGAAGGCTGTCCTGCTCGGCTTCGACGCCCCGGCCACCGACACGGCCCCGACCCGGGCGGTGCCCACGCACGGCGTGAAGACCCACCTCTTCTCGCTCAGCCGCGACGGCGAACGCGCCTACGTGACCGGCCTGTTGTCGCACACGGTCAGCCTCGTACGCCCCCACGACGCCGCGGCCCCGCCGCTCCTGGTGACCCCCGGCCAACTGCCCGAGAGCAGCTGCCTGAGCCGGGACGAGAAGACCCTGTTCGTCGGCGCGCGCAAGAGCGGATCGATCGTCGCGGTGGACGCGCGCACCATGAAGGTGCGCGACAGCCGCACGGTGGGCGGCGACCCCCTGCGGGTCTACACCGTCGACGACGAAAGACTGTTGGCGACGGACATCGCCGCCAACACCCTCACCGTCCTCAGCACCGACCTGCGCCCGATCCGCTCCCTCCAGCTCGACGGAACCCCGGCCGCCGTGTCGTTCCACCCCGGCAAGCCGCTCGCGTACGTCTCCCAGCTGGGCAACAACCGCATCGCCGTCGTCGACCTGGACCGGCTCACCGTCGTCGGCGGCTTCGCCACCCAACTGGAACCGGACTCCTCGGTGCTGCTGCCCGCGACCTAGGGCCTGTCCGGCGGATCTTCGCGGGCCCGCGACGCCTGGCACGCACTCTCGCCGCACGCCCGAATCACCCAAGTACGTCCAGTACGAGGG
>NZ_JBHXTE010000038.1:0-102451 GCF_042677545.1 Streptomyces sp. NPDC127108
ACCAGCTACGTCGAGGCGGTGGTGTTCAGTGCAAATGGGCGCATGCTAGCCACGAGCGACAACGACATCTCGGTGCGGTTGTGGGACACCGCCACCGGCAAACTCCGCCGCACCTTGATCGGCCAGGGAAACGCGGTGGTGTTCAGTCCTGACGGGCGCACCCTGGCTACCAGCAGCAGAGACGGGAAGGTGCGGTTGTGGGACGGTGCCATGCCCACCCCAGCCGAATCCATCCGCAAGCTCTGCCGCGCAGTGCACCGGGACTTCACCCTCCAGGAACGCTCGGTGTACTTCCCCGATCTACCACCCCGCCCGGCGTGTCCCTCATAACTGCACCCCACCAAGCTGGGACTCCAGGCTATTCAGATCGCGGGATCGCACACAGCCACTCACTAATCGCTACAGAATGAAGTTCTGAGAGGGCGGTATGTAAGTGCATAGGCGATTTGCCGTCACCTGAACGTGTGGCAGCACGGTATCCCGGCCGGTCGGCGGGCTCGGGCGTGCTGGGCTGGGCACCGTGAGCGAGCGCAAGCCCTACAAGACCGACCTGTCCGACGAGCAGTGGGCGCTTGTCGAGCCGGTGATCGCCGCATGGAAGGCCGCACACCGCTCGGTCAGCGGTCACCAGGGCCGGTACGAGATGCGGGAGATCGTCAACGCGCTCCTCTACCAGGGCCGCACGGGCTGCCAGTGGGACCTGCTTCCGCACGACCTGCCGCCGCGGGGTGCGGTGATGTACTACTTCACCAAGTGGCGCGATGACGGCACCGACCAGACCATCCACGACCTGCTGCGCTGGCAGGTGCGGGAGAAGGCGCGGCCGAAGGCGGACCCGAGCCTGGTGGTGCTCGACACCCAGAGCGTGCACGCGGCGGCCGGGGTGCCTGCACAGTCGACGGGGTGTGATGCGGCAAAAAAAGTACCGGGCCGCAAGCGCGGCCTGGCCGTTGATGTTCTGGGCCTGGTGATCGCGGTGGTGGTGCTCGCCGCATCCGTGCACGACAACGCCGCCGGCATCGCGCTGCTGGACAAGGTCGCCGCCGACACCGACACCGTTCAGAAGGCCCTGGTCGACCAGGGTTTCAAGAACGCCGTCGCCGCGCACGGGGAGAAGGTGGGCATCGAGGTGGAGATCGTCGAGCGCAACCCGGCGCAGACCGGGTTCGTGCCGATCCCCAAGCGGTGGATCGTGGAGCGCGCCTACGGGATCTTGATGCTGCACCGCAGGCTGGTGCGCGACTACGAGCACCTGCCGCGCAGTTCGGAGTCGCGGGTGTACTGGGCGATGACCGCGGTGATACTGCGCCGACTGACCGGGGCCACCGCTGCGGCCTGGCGCAGCACATGACCGGCGGGGAGCTGACTCTCGGGGCGGTACTGGCGCGGCTGGAAGAGCAGGAACGGGAACTCGCCGTGCAGGCCGAGGCGACGAGGGAGCAGATCGCGCAGCTGACCGCACGGCTGGACGAACTCGGCCGGGCCGCCGAGGAGGTCCGGATCACCCGCAAGACACTGCTGGCGCTGCCCGATCCGCAGCCGCCCGCGCCGCCGACGCCGAAGCTGCCGGACCATCCGGCCTACCAGCAGATCATGGCGGTGTTCGCCGCAGCCGACATGCCGCTACGAGCGCGGCAGGTGTGCGAGGCGATGGACCTGAAGATCGCGCGCAACAACATCAACAACACCCGCCTGAAGCTCAAGCGGCTCGCCGAGCGCGGGATCCTGGTCGAGACCGAGCAGGGCTTGTTCACCCAGCCGCGGCCGTAACCGCCGGGCGACGTCACGGCCGGTCCCTACACCTCTCCCGAAAGCGCGAAACGGACATCAAGTCACGTACCCCCTCTCAGAGGTACTGCCCGTGGTCTGCGCCCTTCACCGACTCCGGCCACACCTTGACCGCAACAACGTTGGCGAAGTTGACCAGTGCGATCCCGGTCTCGGCATCTTCCGGGCCGGTCAGCTGGAACCGTAACGTACGTCCCTGCTCAAGCGCCTCGCTCAGCGCGGTCACGGCTGACTCCAACGACTCGAAGTCGCTGCTCTTGACGGCCAGCGCCTCCCCGTCAGCCGGCAGGAACCATATGTGCAGCTCCGGATTCTGTGTCATACAGTCGCTCCTCCACTCGACAGCGGAAGGCCACGATGCGCGCTCCACCCATCGTGCACAAGTACGCCTCGCACGCGGACCGAGCGACCGCCAGAAAGCACGCCCCTGACCAGCATCGTGCCCCTCTCCCCGATGACTGAACTCTGGGCTTGCGTAGCTCGGAGGTGTCTTCAACGAGGCGACCGGCCTCCTGCGGGCCAAGGACGTCTGCGAGGCCCTCGGCCACGACTTGCTGCCGAAGAACATTGAAGGTACCCGGGCCAAGCTCAAGCACCTGGTCAAACTCGGCCTCCTCGCCGAAGCCGACACCGGCAACTTCGCCAGGAAGCAGTAGCCGGCACCGCGGCCAGCACCCCTGCCGCAAGCATCACTTGGAAACGGACATAAATTCACGAACCGTCCTCTGAAGCGAACAGCTAGATCTGTGGCCCCCCGGAAGGCCCTTCCGGGAAGTCGTGCTGTTGAACCTCAGCGGTCGTTCGACTGGCGTACTGGCTCTTCGTACTCGCTGACCACGATGGGCCGGCAACCTGATCGACCTCGGCGAGTTGCTGCGCGCTCGGCTGCCGCCGTCGAGAAAGTTCAGCACGCAGTCTGGCTTCCCGGTATGCCGCTCCTTGAGCGGCGCGCCGAGCTCCGGTCGCTTGGGTGCGGAGATTCCTCGCTGTCTGATCGTCCTTCGTTTGCGCGCCGCGGACCAAGGATGCCTTGTCACGTTTGAGCGTTGCCGTCTCGGCGAGCACTTCCTCGTACTCTTTCGAGGGTCCGGCAACAGCTTCAAGCACTTCGAGTCGCGCGTGAATCTTCTCCAGTTCGCGGGCGCCTCCATCGCGTTGCTGAAGCAGTTGGCCACGATCGGCTTCGGCACGAGCGCGATCGTCGCCCCGCAGCGCCGGGCGTCCGAACCGGCCGGTCGCCGTCAGCTGCTCGTCAAGCTCCCGGAGTCGCTCGTTCGTATTGTGCTGATCGTGGGTGTGGTGGGCGATGACGTCTGCCCAGGCCCGGACGTCGCGGATCGCGTCAGCGCGAGCCATCAGATCCTGGTGCCGACGATCTAGGCCGAGGACATTCGGTCCCACACCCGCTGCCGCTTGCTGCCCGACGCGGTAAGCCTTCTCTTCGGCTTCCTCGGCTGCCACTCGTATGGCTCGGGAAGCGGTCGCGGCCGCGCGGATGGCTTTGCGCAAGGCCTCGTTGCTGAGGTTGTCGTAGGTGTTGCTGGTCACCGCGTCGCCGTACCGGGGCGGTTCCGCAGCACGGCTCTGCACGGAGCAGCTGGTCCGCTCTTCGGTCCCGATCTCCACCACCAGGCCATCGTCGTCCTGAGGCTCGTCGCTACGAGGTGCACGGGGTATTGGCAGGTCCGTCACGACGCCGTGGAGATGCCGGGGGACAAGGCCCAGTGGGACCTCCGTGAGGATCATCCGCTCCTCGGTGCCGGTCTCGATCTCACGGACGAGTCCGGCAACAGCTCGGTCGAGCTGTTCGTTCTCGGACTCCGGTTCACCTGCTCGGGCGCGGTCGGCGTCGTTCTCGTAGACGGACAGGGGAAGGAAGAGATGCGACTCTTCCTTGTCCCTGGACAGCATCGTGTAGAGCGCGTTCGCCTGTGCTCCGGGTCCGTAGACCAGTGCTTCTTGGACGCTGAGTCCCTGGCTCTTGTGTCCGGTGATCGCGTATCCGAGGCTCAGTCCGCCCTGGGAGATGTAGTCGGGATCGACCCACTCGGCGTGGTCCTTGTATCCGTCGGTGGTCTTCTCGCGCCACTCGACCAGGACACGACGCTCGTCGTCCACAGCCCGGACGAGCCCGCGGTACCCGTTGAGTACGTCTTCCTGATCACCCCGGGTCCGTTTGGTGCGGTAGTCGTTGGAGCGAAGGAGGACCTGGTCCCCGATCGAGATCATGAGTTCGCGCCCTCCGGCGAGCGCGTAGGTGTACTCCGGGCCGGTGAGGTTGCCGTTGGCCTTGCGCAGTGCGCGGGCGCCGATGTTCAGCTCCTCGACGATCTCGTTGGTGGCGGCGAGCATGAGGAGTTGCTGCACGGCGGTGTGGTCGTCGGTGTACGTCGCGCGCTTGTCGGCCCAGACGGTGAGCATCGCGGCGAGGGTGGCGTCCTTGTCCGCGAGGGCGTGCACGCGGCCGGTCCCGGCGAGGGTTCGGAGCGCCTCCACCCTGTTGTCGTCGCGCCAGAGTTCCAGTGCGCGGCGCTCGACCAGGTCCTTCTGCCGGAAGTTCTGGTTGAGGGTGAGGCCGCCGACGATGTGGTGGATGGCGGCGAAGCTGCCGCCGATGCCGGGCGAGTGCAACTGCTTCGGATCGCCAATTCCAACGATCTTTGTGCTGGTCTGGGCGGCGTGCGTCAGGAGTTCGGCGATGTCTCGGTCATCGCACATCGCGGCTTCGTCCACGACCAGCACGTCAACGCCTCTGAGGCCGACGCCGCCGGTGCGTATGCCGGTGAGCCAGGACGCGAGCGTGCGGGAGGTGATCCCGGCCTCGGCCTTGAGGTTCGCGGCGGCGACGGCGGCCGTGCTCGCTCCGGCGATGACGAGTCCGTGCGCCTCCCACGCCTGGCGGGCGGTGTTCATGATCGTGGTCTTGCCCGCACCAGCGATGCCCACCACGGCATCGATTCCGTGCCCGGCCGTTAGCAGTCGTTCGAGAACGGCGCGCTGTTCGTCGGAGAACCTGAAGGTGCCGACCTGCTGGGCTTCGACGCTGGACAGGACCATGGCGACCGTGTCGCGGCTGACGACTGCGGCCTGCTGGTTGATTCGGCGCGTCGTCTCGGAGGCGATCAGCGTCTCCGCGGCCATGATGTCCGCCGTTGTGTACCGGTCGGCGTGTGCGAAGTGCTGGGCGCCCTTCGGGGTGAGCTGGACGGCGTACCCGGCGTGCCGGAGAACGGAGTTGGTGAGCTGTTCGGCCTCCTCGGCGTCCGCGACTCCGTACGGGAGAGCGTCCAGGACGGCGGCGATGGCGGCGGCGTGGGTGAAGTCCTTGGAGTGACTGGTCAAGCCAGTCTTCGGGTCGAAGACCTGGGCGCACAGATCGTCCAGCCCGGGGTTCTGCTCCGCTCGGTCCTGTGCCATCGCGCTGGCCGCGATGGCGTCGGGGTCGTCACCGGCGGCGCGGCCTTCGGACTGCCAGTAGTCCCGCAGGACATCGTCCGCGACTCCGGCGGCTTCGCCGTTCTTCGCGGCCTTGGAGGCGGTGGAGGCAGCGATACGCTCGCGGGTCGTGGCGCTGTCGTAGTCGATTCCGAGCTTGGTCAGCAGGTCCCTGACCTGACTGTCGCGCTTGCTGAACAGGCGGATTGTGGCCTCGGGAATCGCTGCGATCTCCCACGCGCCGGTCCGCTCCTCGCGACGGAAGCTGATGCCGAAGGCGTCGGTCAGCTCCCTGCGGATGCGGGCGTTCATCAAGCTCTGGGTCGCGCGGGCGTGCCGGTGCAGGTCGCGGCCCCCGCTGGCCATGGTGGACCACTTGCCGTCGGTGCCCTTGACCATGTTGGCGAGGGTGAAGTGCAAGTGGAAATGCGGGTCGCCGTACGGGGCTCCGTCCACGGGCCGGGCGGCGCGGTGGACCATCATCCAGCCAGAGAACCCGCTCGTATCCACGGTCTCCGCCTCGCTGCCATCTCCGTGGCGACCGCGCATGCCGTACGCGGTCCACCGCTCCAAGGCGTTGATGGACTCGCGGCCGGCGGACGTGTAGATGTCCTCGACCTGGGCGGCGATCTGCTCAGGTGCATAGGCGAGGAAGGCGGACTTCGACTTCGCCAGGTCCAAGGTGACGTCGGCGCCGAAGTTGCCGACCTGCACGCGTCCTTCGAGGAGGGCGGCTTTGATCTCTTCGGTGTCCCACACGTCTTCGGGCGTGAGCCCTGCCGCCTTGGCCATGGCGACAGCTTCGCGGACGTCCATCGGCAGGTCCCGAAGGCGACGTTCGCTCTCGCCTGCGATCTGGACGTACCGGCGCTTCACGGACGCGGCGGTGAACATGTCGGCGGGCTGCTGATCGGTTTCAGCGGCGCGGGCCTCGACGGCGCGCAGGAGTGCACGGGCGTCCAGGTGACCACCCGTCTCGGCGGCCACAGCCTTCTCCAACGTGTCTTCGCCGTACAGGTCGACGGCGTCGATGCCGACGGCGTCGGCGAGCTTGAGCAGAGTGGAGACCGGGGCGCGATGCGATTCTCCGAACCGCTTGAGCTGGCTCTCCATCCTGCGGAAGGCGTCCCGTTTCCGCTTGGAGTCGAGCAGGGATACGGGGTTCACGCTGCGCTCGGCGGCGGCGCGGCGGATGGCACGAGCCAGCGGGGCGGCGGGGAGCTTTGCCGCTGGCGCGATGGCGAGCTTGGGTTCCACAAGGGTCTGCCCGGTCCGGGGATCCTCACCGTGCATGAGGCGGCGGGCGGCTTGGAAGTGCTCGGGGGTAAGGACGCTGCCGGGCGTGATGTCGAACTCGGTCAGGCCGTTGCCGATCCACACCAGGGGGCGTTCGCTCGCGTCCAGGTGGTAGTCCACCTGGACGTCGGGCACAGGCGCGGGGAGGACATCAGCGTCGTACAGATCACGGGCGTTGAGCCCCGCTGCGGCGGCGACTTCGACCGCGTCGAACCCGGTGAGCACCGTGTCCTTGCCGCTCCGAAGACGGGTACGGGCACGGAAGTAGGTCTTCTTGGCCTCGGTGGAACCCAGGAGGACGGCGACGCTGATTCCAGCCGCCTCAGCCGCGGCCTCGATCGCGGCAACGAGCGGGGCGGCATCGACGGTTGTGTTCTTCCCGCACCCGTGCCCGCCGGTCAGTCGGTACTCGACTTGCTCGTCGGACGGGCCGATCATCGTCACCCACGCCACCGGACCGCCCACCCCCTCCGGTCAGGCCCTCGCCGTTCTTGATCATCGTATCGTCACGAAGTGACGATACCTTGGTCCTTTTCTGACCTGGAGTTCAGTTCTTCGGAAGCTTCTTCAACAGGAGCTGAGGGCTAATACCGCCTTGGCATCAGGGGTGGGCTGCTGGCTAGTAGCCCAGGTGTCGTACGCAGAGCGGATGTCGGCAGGATGGCGCAGGGGCATGGCGGTCGCTGCGCAGAGCGCATACCAGGAGCACATGGCGCGGCAAGCTCTGCCGGTCTGGACAAGCAGGGCGACGAACGAGAAGCACGACGTCGCTCACCCGCGCTCGGCGGCGACATTCCTGCCGTCGCCGCCCGTGACCAACTTGCCGTCAGTCGGGCAACGGTCACACCTGCCAGTCCCACACGCCCGCGTGGAGGATCGACTGAATCAGTAGCAACGCAACTACCGCAGGCTGGCATCGAGGCTCACCGAGGCGGGACCGCCCCGGCCGCAGCCAAGCTCACCGAACAGAACCTGCTCGCTGAGAGGGCGAGCGCAAACGGTGCGTTTGCCGGACTGACTGCTGGGTTGGAGTGCTGACCTTGGGCCATGACGCGTCTCGCGGTCAGTGATTCGTTGCCACAGGGGGCAGAACAGGCCATTCGCTGTTGCATCGGAGCACTCAACTCCCCTTCCACTTTCACAAGTAGGGCACACACGACCACGAAGTAGTCACATCTCTGGCGAGCGGGAGAGCTTCCGGCCAATGAGTGCCTCCCGGCCACTCAAGCGATAGGTGCTGTCCTGGCTAGATCACGCATGCCTACGGTTGCGTTCGCGTTCGCAGGTTCATACCAATGGCATATGTGAACTGAATCGGCGGCACGAGGTTCAAGGGGGGTCGCGAGTACGCATCGCGCCACGCAGGGCCTCGCGCGGCCATCGGACGCGTCTGCCAAGTGAGAGGGGTTCGCCCGGCGTCAGGTGTCGTCGGTTTGAGGAGTGCGCGCCTCCTCATCTGCGGTCTCGGCCGCTCTCCTTGGCGTTCGAATAGAGTCCAGCAATGGGGAGGATTCATGCGTAGGTACACAGGCAAGGCCCGCAGTGGTGTTCTCGCAGCGGTAGTTGCAGCATCTCTGGTGGGGGGCGCCCAGGCTGTATCCGCTGAAGAGCTGCCGACCGACAGCACCACTCCGTCCGCGCCCGTCGTGGACGAGAACGACACGGCCCCGGCAACGCCTGCCGAGGAGGCGGCGTCGCTTCCGGTGGACGACCCGTCGGCGGCCCCGATCGAGGCGGCCAACTTCAACAGCCACATCGGTGGGGCCAAGGCAGGCTTCCAGTCGCGCAGATGGAAGGACGAGTCGTACTCGCAGGTGCTGTTCACCGGCTGCTGGGCCGGTACGGGCAGCCCGGGCGGTCGTCACTACTCCACCCTCGTCGACCTGCGCCACGACATCTCGGGGCAGCCGGACAGGTCCTGGGGGCTGAAGAAGTACACGAACTGCTTCAAGGGCGACAACAAGACGAGCAACGGCCAGTGGAGCAACCTGTCCAACGGCAATCACTTCTTCCAGATCAAGGAGATCGGCGGGTTCGACGACAGCCCGTACATCGAGCTGGGCGTGAAGAAGGTGTACGTGGACACCTCCAAGGCCGACTAATCGCCGCCCACTGAGCACGCGTCATCGCCACGCCACCCCTCGTGTGGGGGGTGGCGTGGCCCGTTCACCCTCCGGAGCTGGATTCGTGAGACCTCTCGCCCGATGGCGTACCAGCGGTGCCCTGTGGCTGGCACCCGTGTGCCTGGCCATCGTCCTTCTGTACTTCAAGAACATGCATGAGGACCCCGGTTACACAGACCTGCTGGACGGCCCGCGATGGGCGCCCTCCGTCGTGGCCCGTGCGCTGGACGCCTACTACTGGTTCGCCTACGCCGTCGCTGCCGCGCTGGGAGCCTGGGAGGCAGGGCGGCTCAAGAAGGACCAGGTGTGGCTACTGGCCCCGGCCAGGTCGCGGTACCGCGTCGCAGCCGAAGCCCTACTGCCTGGCGTGCTGGTCGGTTGGGTGATGCTTCTGCTGCCCGTCATCATGGCTCTGGTGGAGGCAGAGACGTGGCCCACGCTGAATGCGCTCCCTCTTCTGGGCATGGGTTTGTTCCTGGTCTGTGCGCACACCACGATCGGATTTGCTGTGGGCCAGTGGGTGCACCGGGCGATCTCCGCTCCCCTACTGGGCGCGGCGGTGCTCTATCTCGTCGGCTGGTCGGCGTCCGACGGTGGGCGATTGTGGCCGCGACACATCTCCGGTCAGTACACCGAAGGGCTTCTGTTCGGCGAACTCGTCCCTCTCACCAGCTTGTGGCCGCACCTGCTGTTCGCCGGCTCCCTCGCCGCTCTCGGCGCCCTGGCGTGGGTCCCGTTGGCGACCCGAGGAGCTCGGGTCGCGCTGCGCGGTACGGCGTGTGGCGCGGCCCTGGGGGTCATGGCGGCATGTATCGTCCACGTCCACTCTTGGGGAGCCGTCAGCCCGCTCTCGGCGAACAACGCTCCGCTGGACTGTACGGGCAGCCACCCGCGGGTCTGCGTGCCGAAGGCCGTCCAAGCCGACGTAGTGGGGCTTCGGCGGGACGTCGCGGGCACCGTCAAAGCACTGCGAGACGCCGGGGTCGCGGCACTCATGCCGGACGCGGTCAACGACACTCTGGCGGCCGGACGATCCAGCCAGGGCTCTACAGACCGCGAGTGGTGGCTGCCCATGTCAAAGGCGGCTCACCCCGAGACGGTACGCCTCAGTGTCGTGCTGAAATCCATCCGGTTTCCCTGTTCGCGCGTCGATCAGGTCAACTCGCGTTCGGCCACGTTGTGGGCGGCCACGGTGGCTGACGCGGACAAGCGCTACCTGGCCTGGCAGCGGCAGGAGCTGCAGCAGTTCCAGAATCCGGATGAGGTGATGGCGGTGATGAAGCGCCGTGTCTCCAAGGCGCGCGCTCTGACTCCGGAAGGGCAAGCCGCTTGGTACAAGCGGGAATTGATCAAGTCGTGCAAGAACGCGGGTAAGGACACCCGCCCGTGATCTGGTGGTTCAAAGCCCGGCGAGTTTGGACCGTGCTGGTGCCGTGCCTGGCGGTTTTCGCCGCCGTTGTCGCTGGGTTCAACGGCGTCGCGGTGGAGTTCCCCTCGCTGCTGGTCGGAGGCTCCAACGACTTCCTGGTCATGCTTCTCGCCCCGGTGCCGGTCACGTCAGGGCTGCTCCTGAGTCTCACCTCCCGCTTGGAGGAAGGTGAGGCGGCCGCGTGGCGGCCAGTTTTCCGCTACGACACTCTTCTTGTCCTGGCTACCGGCGCCTTCGCCACCGTGGTGGGCTGTGTGGCCGGTCAGGCCTCTGGCAGCGACGATGCCTGGTCGACCGGTCGCAACACTTTGTTCCTGACCGGCCTGATGCTCCTGGTCCAGACCGTCGCTCCCCAAGGCGCGGTGGCGGTCCCGGTCGGCTGGATCTTCATGGTCGTCCTGATCGGGTTCGACCGCTTCCACCACCCCTATCCCTGGACGATCCTGCCTCAGCCCTCGACGGATCCATTGGCCTTCACCGCCGCACTCGTCACCTTCGCCGCTGGCCTGGTCGCGCATGCCCGCCACCGGCCCCGTATGTAAGGGAGCCTCTCTGCCATGCCGATCCAGCTTCAAGCGTGCACCTTCGCCTACGGGCGCAAGAAGCCGAAGGTACTTGACCAGCTGACCTACACCGTCCCGGACGGTTTCACCGTCCTCCTGGGCCCCAACGGTGCCGGAAAATCGACTCTGCTCAAACTGGCCGCCGGAGTCACCCGTCCCACAGCGGGCCGCGTGGGCTTGGGGCGTCTTGCCTCGCACACTCGTGAATACCGGCAGCGCGTCGCGTGGATGCCGCAGGCCATCACCGCCATGACCGGCCTCACCGCCCGCGAGCAAGTTGCCTACACCGGCTGGCTCAAGGGCATGAACCGCACCGACGCCTGGACGGCCGCCCACACAGCTCTCACCCGCGTCGAACTCGCCGACCGCGAGGATGTGAAGACCAAGCACCTCTCCGGCGGCCAGCTCCGCCGCGTCGGTGTCGCCTCGGCCCTCGTCCACAACGCCACCGTGCTCCTCCTGGACGAGCCCACCGCCGGAATGGACCCCACCCAACGCCGGGTCTTCCGCGATCTGATCCTCACCCTGGCCACCGCGGACGTCCAGGTGCTGATGTCCACGCACGACGTCGGCGATCTCGCGGAAGAGGCCACTCACGTCACGGTGCTCACCGATGGGCGCGTCATGTTCACCGGCAGCACCAACGACTTCCTCGCCCACGCACCGAATGACACCTCACAGGGACGTAGGGCGGAGACCGCCTACACCAACGTCGCAGCCCAGCCTTCCACGGTGACACAACACACCCTCGGCACTGATTGAGGCCTCACGCGCAGTGGCTCACGGTCCAGGCCGATCGCCAATCTCGCCAACCGCACCGCAACGCAAGCAGCGACCTTCGGACACGTTCATTCAGTCCTCGTCGGGATGCTCCCGAGCCGACTTCAAGATCAGGTTCCAAGTCGGGCGTGAGTACGTCTTCTCGGCCTGTGCCTGAAGTTGAGGGATCAGCTCGGCATTCGTCGCGCGAGGGTTTTCCGCGAGAGCCTTTCGAGCGAGCTCGAGCCGCTCGTCCCCCTGGTACGGATAGGCCAGCCCACGGCGGCCCTTGGGCCGTCCGCCGGCGTGACCGCGTCCTTTGCGTTCCGCGACGTACTGCCAGAGCCGCCACCGCTTCCACTTCGGCCGCTGGCGACCGCTGGGCAGCAGGTCGTGGCCGTCAGGGTCGGGCCAGCCTTCGGGCGGGTTCTTGATGTAGTGGGAAACGGTGGCGCTGTCGGCGAATCCGCAGACGCGAGCTGCTTCGGCCGGTCCCACTTCCTCGTCCGGGTCTCCTTGGAGGTTCGGAGCGTTCGTGGTGGCTGCGGCGGCACGCTGGCGCTGCAGCTCCTTGTGCCAGACCACCCAGACCGCGCCGTCCCAGTGCATGACGCCGTCGATGGTCTCGGCAGCGGGGTGGCCATTGTTCGCTCGGTCAGTCCAGAGGTTCTGGAGGGTGGGCTCGCTGATGCCGTGGATCTTCTTGAGGTCGGCGCGCGAGTAGAGCGTGCGGCCGTGGTCGCGGTGCACGGTTGTCTCCTGTTCGTACTCGGGTGTGGGGCGGCCGACGCCGTCATGCGCGGGCCTCGGGATCAGGGTCCGGTGTCCAGGTGCGGGCGCCCTCAGGGCTCACCCTCGTCAAGCTCGCGATTTCGTCCAGGTCGACGGCGGCGGCCCAGTCCTCGTGCCTCGGCTGACCGGCCGGGAGGTTGAGGACGATGTGCTCCAGGCCGAGTAGGGAGTCCTCCACTATGACGAAAGTGACTCCGGGGTCCGCGGCGATGCTGTTACCCGCCTTGAGCTTGGCGAAGTCGCCGGAGCGCGGCCGGTCTGGATACTGATCGCATAGCATGGTGGGGTTCTTTCTGGTGAGAGAACACTGACGGCCAGCGCCTTGTTGCCCTTGTGCGCTGGCCGTCGCTTCATGTCGTGAGGCCGGGCGGGATGGCGCCCGGTGCCTGGAGTGGAGTGTTGCCTTCTCCGCTCTCGGCGATGAAATTAAACCATCTTTCGCGGTCGGGTCGGGGTATCACCGAGGGCCCCGTCGAGGATTCAGAAGAATGCCCCCTGGCCATCGCTGACGAGGGCCTCGTCCCTGCGAGGCTTCGGGATCCGAAGTTCGTACCGGGGGCGGCGGCCGTGCGGCGGTTGGTGAAGGTCAGCTCGGTAGCGGGCCCAGACCACCAGCGGAGCCCCTCTTCCCACCCACCCGCTGGGGTATCCGGCGGTGATCTGCGCCCACACGGCTCGGTTCCGGTGCAGGTCCCATGGCGCTGCGCGGTGGGAGCTGGTGGGGAGCGAGCGCCAGCCGGGGAAGGCGTGATCGTGGGCGTCCTCGATTGCGGTGTTGAATGCCGCGTGCTCCGGGCCGGCAGTGATGCCGCCCTCCCAGTCGCATGCGAGACAGCCACCGCGGTACTGGTCGTCGTCCCGCCCGTACGTACGACGGGTGAGGAGGGTGGGGCTGTGGTGCTCAAGCGGCGTAAGGCCGTGGCCGAGGTCGGAGTAGGCACCGCCGGGATGTCCGTGGCGGATGTGCCATGTCTCGCAGGCGTGATCGGCCCGGAGCGGGGTCCGGTGGTTGCGCACCCGCCAGTAGTAGGTCTGGCGGGCACGGGCACCATGGGGTTCAGGGCGTGTGGTCACGGCTGGTCCCAGAGGTCGGCGCGGACGACGTCGAGCAGGGGGTCCGCGAGGAAGGCTTGCTCGTCCGGGGCGTTGGTGAAGCGGGGGCCGTAGGCACGGCGTATCGCTCGGCGGGCTTCTTGATGTCGGTCATCGTTGCTGTCGTACGCAGCCCGGGACAGGACGTCGTACCCGTACTGAGCGAGTACCTCGGCGACCAGGCACCGGACGTCGACAGGGCCGAGCGCCGAAAGATCGTGCTCAGCGGGTGCAGCGACGAGTGCCCTGGTGAGTTCGGAGGCGCTGAGGCGGAGTTGAAGGGAGATCCCGATCCGAGCGATGCCGTCGCGACTGGGCTGGGCAGCACCTCGTCGGCTCGGCGTCTGCGGGGTCGTGGTGGGGGTCTTCGCTGTGTGCATGGTGATGGCCTTGTGATCGAGGGCGTTCGGCAGCGCCGGGGCGTGCTGTGTGCTCGCCCCGGCGGGTCCGATCAGAAGAAGGAGAGCCCGGCGCGGAGAGCAGCCCGGAGGTTGAGGGCGGCGGCAAGAAGGGCTTGGAACGCGGCACGAGCGGTGGGGTCACTGTCGGCCGCGAGCCACGATTCCCATGCTTCGGTCATGGCTTCGCAGGAGACTGCGGGGTCGGTGACCTTGCCGAGTGTCCCGGTGGAGTCCACGGTCCAGACTTCGCCGCCGTCGACGTTCAGGTCTCGTGGGTAGATCAGCGAGTCGCAGTGGTCGCAGGCGAAGCCCTGGTCAGGGCGCGCGCAGAACTGGCCGACGCCGCAGGTGGTGCAGATGATCATGTTCACGTGAGGCCGCCTTTCGGGCGGGGCGGTGCGCTGGTGGCACCGCCCCTTCGAGGTGGTGGTGTCAGCGGGCGTCGCGCTCGGTGGCGTCCTGGCGATCGGCAGTGGGGGCCAGTAGTGCTTGCTCCATCTCGTTGGCACTCTTGCGGCCGGTGACCTCGTCGTACGTGAACCGCCACGTCGAGTTGGGGCGCGTCATGTCGGCAGCGTGGATGATCTTCCTTCCGATACCGATGTGCAGGTGCGGAACGGTGAGGCTCTTGGCGTTGATCCGCAGGACTGCCCACCACTTCCCATGGGCCTGGACGTAGTCCCCGCGTCGGAAGTCCGCCTTCGACCAGACCTTGAAGCCGTTCTGCTCGGCTTCCTTGATCACGTCCTGCCAGTACGTGATTTCCTCGGCCAGTTCCTGGTGCCGAAGGTCTAGCTCCTGACGGGTGTCGGGGCTGCTGATGTTCTGGGTGTAGCCGTGGGCGGATTCACCGCGCTGCCACTTCTCCACCGCGCGGAGTTCGGCCTTGAGCTTCTCGATCCGGCGCAGGGTGCGGGCCGGGTTCTTGCGGAACTGCTCGTACCTCGCGGCGGCCTTCTCCCGGTCGGCCCAGTACCCGGCCTTGTCCCGTTCGCCGATGCTTGTCCGCATGGCGCTGTCGATGCGCTCCTGATCGCGGCGGGCACGGCGCTCGGAGTGGTGCCCCACCAGGATCGGCTGGCCCATGGGGATGCCGTCGGCGATCTCGCGTCCGCGTCGCCATGCCGCCTCGGACCTGGTGGCGGCGTTGTTCGTGTACTGGCCGAAGCGTTCGGCACGGTCCTCAGCCCGCTCGACGCGCTCGGCCTCGGCTTCAGCGAAGGTGCGGCGATCGGTCTCGTCGATGGTGACGGTGACCTCGAAGCCCTTGGCACGGAGACGTTCGGCGAGGGCCTCAAGCATCGGACGGGAAGTGCGCTGGTCCCGGCTGTAGGGGAGGTACCAGCACCCAAGGTTGCGGGACCACTTGGCGAGTGTGGTGTATCCGGACGGGTAGTGGTGGGCCCGGAGGACTTCCTTCGAGCCGTCGTTCCTGCTTGTGCCCTCGATGAGGGTGCCTTCGCGGCGGGTGTGGGTAATCTCGATCGTCACTGAACTGCCTTGTCTGGTAAGAGAGTTCGTTCCGTCCGAAGGCCGGAACGTTGCCTTGAAATGCGGGCCGCACCACCGGTGCGGGCCGTGAGGGACGAGCGGCCCGCACGCCGTCGCGCCCTGCGCGACGGCAAGGGCAGCCGCGCCCCCGCGGGGCGCGTCCGCAGCCCGGTGCCCGGCGGTGGCCGGCGGAGCCGCCTGCGGCGGAGTCGGCCAGCGACGGTGAACGCACCGGGCTAGTTGCTGCCGCCCCCGGAGGGGGTGTCCGCCTCCCCTTCGGGGGCACCGGTCCAGGAGGTTGCCCTCTCCCGGACCGGTAGCCAGTTGGTCTACCTGTGGGCGTGACGAGCCTCGGGAGCCGCGTAGGCCAGTCCGGACCGCTGGAGCCATGCCCGGAGAACTGCGGTCTGGAGGGCGCCACCGTCGTCGTAGGCGAACCGCCCCCGGTGGACGCTGCGGACGATGTCGCGGAAGGCGTCCGGGTGCATCGTGGCCAACGTGTCGTCCAATGGCGTGAGTTCGTTGGGGAACATCGTCTGGACAGTGTCGCCGGGCTCGGGGGCGCCGATCGAGAAGTACCAGACCAACAGGGTCGTCGAGCCGAAGGGGCCGACGACGATGGCAGGTCGCGAGTCGAGTTGCTGCGCTCGATGCCAAGGACCAGCCAAGACGAGCGTGGCGGTGGGGAAGTCCTTGACGATGAGATTCTGCCGAGTGGTGGCCACTTGGTGCGTCCGATCTGGTGAGTGATGCCGCCGGGCTGGTCGGCCCGGTGGGTGCCGGAGGGGGTGTTGCCCTCCCCCTCCGACGTATTTAATTAAACCATGTTTTGAGACGGCTGATCAACTACTGCGGACCAATTCCCGGGCGCCAGATTCGGCCAGTTCGCTGACGACGGCGTCCGCGATGGCGCGGCCCGTTTCGATGACACGGACCACAGCCCCGTGGATGGGCGGCTTCTTGTCACTGGTGACGATGCCCGCGAGCGGGGGCAAGGCGGCCGGTCCGGGCATGATGCCGAGCATGAGTGCGGCCACGTGGGCGGCTGAGGCGACTTCGGCGGCATGCTGGCCGGGCATCGGAGCGTCGGCCTCGGTTATGCGGCGCCACGCGTGGCCGTACAGCAGGATGCGTGCGGCATGGTCCGGTGCCTCCTTGGTGAAGTCGAAGCCTCCAGCCGTCTCGGGGTCGTCGCCGTACGTCTGGCGGTACTGCGTGATCAGGACATCGCGCACGGCTGACGCGTGGATCGCGACGGGCGGGGAGGGGTGCTCATACGCGTCCCCCTCGGTCTGGGCGAGATCGAAGACCGGTCCGGCCTTGTACCCGGAGACCTTGTGGGAGGTGCCTTCGGCGGGCGCCTGCTGGGGGTCGGTGGCCCCTTCCGGCGCTTCGGCGGCGGGACGACGCTTGATCGGCGTCCAGATGCGGAGGGACGTGGAGCCCTTCGCGGGGTGGCGTCCTGCCTTTCGCCAGTTCCCGGCGCTAAGTACGCGGGTGGTTCCGGGGCGCTGCGCAGCAATGGCAACGACGTTGACCGGGCTGCGGTCCGCGAGGACGGCGCCGGTACGCATGACCTCGGCCCAGAACTCCTGACTGACGACCATGGCCGCGTACGCGCGGTCCATGACAGCTTCAAGTTCGGCGCGCATCTGGGCCGCGTAGGCACGGCGCTCTTCCTGGTCCATCTTCGGCTTGCGTGGCATTTCGAGTGTCCTCCTGGTGAGAAAAGTTCTACGGTCCGGGGCCAGTCACCCCGGGGAGCGCCGGAGGGGGTGCGGCGGCGCGATACCGTCCGCTCCCCCGCCCCCGGCAACTGAGGCTGGCCGGACGGCGGCTGTCCGCCCGGCCGGTTCTCACGCCGGGACTAGCTCACGCTCGGCGACGCGGCACCGGGTCAGTACGGTCTGTGTGACCTCGCCGTAGGTGTCGTGCTTCTTGACGGTGCCGGTCAACTCGACTTCGTCGCCCTTGTCCGGCACGGTGGCTGCGCTGCTGAACCAGACGTACACGTTGCCGCTGACGTCCTGGAACTTGACGAGTCGGCGGCGCTGGGCGTGATAGCCGTAGTAGCGCTCCTCCAGCTCGATTACGGTCGTCACGGTGGCCGCAACGGTGAGCCGCTCACCCGCTTTTCCCTGCGGCTTCGAGTTACGGGCGGCCTTCTCGGCGGCGGCCTTCTCCTGGTCGCGGTGCCAACCCGCGATGGCGGACACGAGTGTCGGGAGGTGGCGGGGCTCGACCGTTTCCCCCTTGGCGAGCTGGGCCACCTTGTGGAGGTAGTCGTTGGTGCTGCCGTATCCCTGGAGAGCCCACTCACGCACAGCGGCGGCGACGGCGGGTGCGTCGGCCTCGGCATCGATGGCGGCCCGCCACTCAGCCGAAGCGCGCCGGTCGAAGAAGTACGCCGAGACCCCGTCGGCGGTCGGGCTGACCTTCCTCCACTCCTCGGCGCGGCTGTAGTACCGGCCGTCCTGGGCCACGATCGCAGCGGTTACCCGCAGCACTTTGACCACCGGAACCCGGAGATCAACGGGGTATCCGCCTTCGCCGCTGTCGTCGTCCCAGTCGGAGTCCTTCAGCCTGCCGAAGCGCCACAGCGCCTCAAGCCCCTTGATCGGCAGTCCGGTGTAGGGCTCCACGCACGTGGTGCCCAACTGTCGGTACTCGCCGTTGTCGTGGCGGGCAAGGTATGTGGCGGTCCGGTGGCGAGCGACCTTGCAGCCATGGCAGACGTTTTCGATCACACGCTGTGCGCTCGCCTCGGCGGCAAGGTGGTCGGGCAGTCCGGGAAACAGGCTGAGGAGCGTCTCTCCTTCGTCGTCGTGATCGAGTCGGGCGACGATGGTCCAGCCGCCATGGCGGGGGATCTCTCCGAAGATCGTCACGGTGACCGTGGGCCGTTGGCCGATGGCTCGTCCGTCGTGCGGGTCGGTGTAGTCCGCGAGGAACGGGGCGGAGATCTCAAGACCGTAGGCGGTCAGGCCGTGGACGGCGGCTCGGGTGTTGGTGGCTTCGACGAGCTGGCGAAGACGACTGGCCGACGTCGCGGGGAGGTCGAAACGCATGACTGAGCTATCCATCTGGGTGCTCCTGCTGGTGAGAGGTGATGAGCGCCCGGCCGGGCGGGTTGCCCTCCGCGTTCGGCCGGAACTGACAGGTCGCATTGCGACCTGGTGGGCGGAGGGGGTTACTTCCCCCTCCAGCACATTTAATTAAGCCATGTTCTGCAGCGCACGGTGAATGTCCCGACCGGGGACGCTCAGGGCTGCGCGGTCTCGGAGGAACGCAGCGAACAGGGCGGCCGTGTAGCTGTCGGCGGTGCCGTAGGTACGACGGCAGTCAAGAGTGCCGATGTGCTTGCCACGGTGGCGTACGGGGAACGGCTGGCCGGGGGCGGGGATGGCGAGCGCGTACAGACCTCGCGGGGTTTCCACGCGCAGCACGACGGCGGCGGCCTGGGGGTCGTAGGCGGCTGACCAGTCGGCGGCGCTGATACCGAACTCCGCGAGTCCAGCCGCGACGGCGCGGGCCTGCATGACGTCGGCGGTGGCGCCGGGGTCGGGCTCGGCGGGGGCAGGGACGCAACCGCAACCGTGATCGTCTGCGAGAGGCTCGAACGAGGCTGTACGGGTCACTTGGGCTCCTGAGGGTGGCCGGGGCGGAGTCTTCTTCCGCCCCGGCGTCGGGCGGCTGAGGCGCTTAGGCAGTCGCGTCTGCGGCGGGCTGCTCGGCGGCAGCTGCCTGGTCGGCTTGCGCAGGCTTGGCGCTGGCCGTGATCGCGGCGCGCTTCTTCTTGTACGGGTCGTACGGTTCGTCGTCCTTGACTGCCCGCTCGATCGGAGTGAGCTGGTACCCGAGCCCTTCGAGGATCGCGAACCACCGGGCAGTGGGCTTACGGACCCAGTCCGACCGCTGGCTATCGGTGCGCCACGCCGGTCGGGTGGCGGACTTCTCCCGTACGGCGGCGACGGCAGCGAACTGGAGTTGAGGGGCGCGGCGGGGGTCCTTGGCGACGTGCTCGGGGAACTTCTCTCGGTACTTCGCCTTGTCGCCGGTGAGGCCGAGCAACGCCGCGAGGACGTTGGTGGTGGGCTCCTTGTTCAGGTCGTCGCACAGTCCCCATTCACCGCCGAGCAAAGCCGCGTTGACGTGGCCGACAAGGGCGTTGGTGGTGTCCTTGGTGAGGTTGCGGCGCTTGACGATGTCCGCGAGCCACTGGCGGCGGCGGGTCTCGGCGGCGTCCCACTCAAGGTTGCCCTTCTTCACTGCGGCGCGGGCGGCCTTCTCTGCCTCCTTCTCGGCGGTGCTCTTGCTGCTGCGGCCCATGGGGCTGCCGGGCTCGGCGTGGCCGTACAGGGCCGGGGACGTGCAGTACGGCTTGTACTTCTCGTCGTCGCCCTCCTCAAGAACCCAGATCTGCCCCTTGCACTCCGCGTGCCCCTCGGCCGTGATGTGCTTGTCGTCGGATGTCCTGAGCCTCCATACCGGGGTGGCCCGTTCGGACAGTTCCGTCATGTCGCGGACCCGCTGCCCTGCCTTCTCCAACTCGGCACGGTGAGTCTGGGCCTTCTGCCGCTTCTCCCTCTTGGTCTGCTCGATCCGGATGGCCCAGTCGACTTCGTCAGAGTCGGTGATCTCGTCGGCGGCTGCCTCCTTGATCGCGGCGAGTGCTTCGGGGTCGTCGGCGAATTCACCAAGGGCGGCCAGCTGATCGAACGTCCACGCGTAGGCCGTGCCGTCGACGGCCCCGTTCAGGGACTGGCTGCTCTTGACCTTCACGACGGCCTTGACGTCCTTCTGCCGAACACCTGCGGCCTTGGCGATCCGCCCGACCTGAGCGCCCGCCTCTGCCGCGCTGAACATCGCGGCGGTCATCTCGAACTGCGTGAGTGGCTTCCGATGGTGGGCGGTTGTGATCATGTCGAGGAACTGTCCGGCCTCGTCGCGGTCGTCGTCCTCCCACTCGAACGGGAGGTGGGTAAGTCCGGCGTCGTGGCCGCCGAAGTACCTTCGGTTGCCGTCGTTGACCTGAAGGACTCCCCCGTCCAGCCGCTGGACCTTGACGGGGATGCGGCACCCGTCGGTGCGCAGTGACTCGACGAACGCCGCGTTGATGTCGAGGTCCTCGCGGGCGTTCTTCGGGTGCGGGGTGAGCGCGTCAATGCGGATGACCGGGCGGGGCGTGAACGGCACGGTGTCCAGTCCGGCTGCGATGGCGGCGGTCAGCCGCTGGAACCCGTCGATCACCTGGGGCACGTCGCCGTGGGTGCGGACGACATAGAGCGGCTCCTGTACGCCGTTGGCCTTGATGTCGGCCATGAGGTCGGCAGGGACCTCGACGGCGCGGATGTTGCCGGAGTGCGCGCTCAGCTCGGCGACAGCGAGGGCGTCCCACCGCGAAGGGGCAGTCTGGACGTCGACTTGGGCCGTGGTGCTGCTCATCGTGTTTCGTCTTCCTTGGTGAGGGGTCCCGCCGGGCCGGTCGGCCCGGCGGGGGTGCCGGTCAGGGGTGTTGCCCTCCCCCTCCCGGCACCACTAATAAAGCCATGTTCTAAAAGTGGGTCAATTACGGTCGACGTGCTCGCGATCACTTCCACAGAGGGCTGCGGCGGCACGGAACGCTTCGACGGCTTCCTCGGTGGTGCGACCGGGCTCATCTCCCCAGCACCACAAGGCGATCCGGCGGTAAGCGTCTTCGACCATCCGGAGGTGTCGCCACGCGGTGGGCGGGACAGGTCGGCCGTTGAGGTGGTCGCTGAGGACGACGAGAGAGTGCCTGAGCGCGCGATGAAAGGCGCTCCAAAGTTCCTCGTCTCGGATCGACCAGCGAGGCTTGACCGCGCGGACGCCTTGATCCCACGCGTGCAGCATGGTGCACGGGGCGGATTCTCCGGGCTTTCCGGGCTGCCAGAGGCGTTCCCCCTGGTAGAGACCGACGCGCTCCATATGGTCAGCGGCAGCGGCGAGAACGCGGGCGGCGGTGGCGGGCTGTTCAACTGACATGCGGCTCTCCTGACTGCGTGAGTGCGGAGCCGGGGGCGGAATGCCGCCGCCCCCGGCACGGACGGCTAGGACGTGAGGGATCCGGCGGCGGGTCGACCGATGCGGCGCCCTCCGATGTCGGCGTGGCCACCTGCGCCCCAGCCGTCGCCGTACCCGCTGCCGCTGTACGATCCGCCGGTCGACCGGATGCGCGGGTGTTCCTTCCGGAACTCGGCCCGAACCATGGCGTCGCGGTCGGCCAGTACGAGTTCGCCACTGCGGCCGGTCGCCGACGTTTCTCCGCTGGCGGCGGCGCGGGCGGCCTTCTCGATCTCCTCAAGTCGATCCGTGACGCGCTCAATGAAGCCGATCTGCCAGGAGTTCCGCCACGCCCGCGCGCTCCGGACGCCGAACGGGACGCTTTGCGCGGCCAGACCGCTGAACATCTGGAGGACGAGCGAGGCGTAAAGGATCTCGGCACGCTGAACGTCGGACTCGTACCCGACGATGTGGACACGGCGAGCACCCCCCGCGCCCTTCTCATTGAGGCTCACGGCCTGGCATCCGACGGACCGCGCGATGAAGCTCATGAGGCGGACGCGGGACATGGACCACGGGTTGGGGAAAGCCACGTACCGGCCGGTGATCGAGTCGCGCGACGGCTGCCCGTCACTCAACAGCGCCTCGTCAACGCCGTACTTCGCCATCATCTCCATCGCCCGCATGCGGGCAAGTTCGGCTTCCGCCTCGGGGGTTGCAGGGTTCCCGGCCTTGGCAAGCAGGGCCTGAATGGTGGCCAGCTTCGGGTTCGCGTCCGTCTGAGGGGTGCCCATCAATCTGCTCCTGGTGAGAGTGACCACCCGAAGCCGACTTGGCCTCGGGTGTCGGCCGGGGCGTTGCCCTCCCCTTCCGACATGACTAATTAAACCATGTTTTGAGGGTGCGATCAAGCTCCTCAGACCCTGACCAGCTATTTCTCTGCCGACGGGACCCGCACGGCCCGGCAGGCCTCGGCCACGACGGGGCCGGGGCGGGGTTCCCTCCTCGATCGGACGGCGCTGCCGTGCGTGCCGTGGTGCAGGGGCGCGGGGTGGAGCGCCCGGAAGCCGGGGCTTTCTGAGGTACGAGGAAAGTTCCGGACCCGGACGTACGACCCCGCGCCCCTGCGGCGCGGTGCGCTTTGCTGGGTCGGCCGATCGAGGAGGGAACCCCGCCCTTCCTCTCCGCAACCACAACGGCGCGGCACCCGAACGACTCGCCCCTCCCCCTCCGAGTGAGGACCCGCCGGAGGCATGAACCTCTTGAGGCCGGCACCGACAACTGCCGTGTGAGTTCTTCCCGGTGCTGTGCCTACGGTGCGGGCCATGAGCAGGTACAGCGAGCATCAGCGCGCCGAGATTGAAGAAGCCGCCCAGCGCCCAATCGGGGAGGTGAAGGACGTCGTGCACCACCAGGTCGCCGACAGTCGTGGGCATCCGTCGCACGAGGACGTGACAACCACGGGCGATGAGGAGCCGCTCGAGGAGACAGACCTCCGCGTCCAGCGAATCTCGAAGGAGTCCGACCAGGTGTTGGTGACTACCGCGGTACGGAACCTCGGCGGAGCGAACTGATGGCAACAGCTTCGACATCAGGGGTGAGCGCGGCTGAACTCCGGCGCCGTGTGCGGGAGATCGAGTCACTGCAGGCGAAGACGCGGGAGCTGGCAGCGGCGGACGTCCTGACGACGCGGAAGGCCGCTGTGGACGCCGCGGCAGCGAAGGAGGCAGCCGACGCGGCAGCGAGGGAAGCAGCAGCGGCTGCTCTTCGACTGTTCGGCAACGACTCTGAGCTGGTGGGGCAGTTGCTCGGGATACCGGCCGAGGATCTGGAGCGCGAGGCGAAGCCTGTTACCGCCGCTCGGGCCAAGGAGGTCATCGAGGGGCTGCGGGCTCGCGCGGGGCGCCGCCCCCGGATTCGACGTACTCGCTCCTCGCCCCCCATGGCGGGCCAAGCTGCGTCTGCGGCACCAGCTGCTCCGGCGGACGGGGACCTGGGTAACAACCAGTCCGGTGTCGTCTGAGTACCACCGCGGGCGTCGCTCCGGGGCCCTGCCGGTCGCTCTGCGCTGCGGGCTGTCCCCTCCCCCCGATGCCCCGAGAGGGTCCAGATGTCTGCTGCTGTCTACCTCAGTTCTGTGAGGTACTGCCCGTATCTGCTTGCCGCCACCGTGGGCCAGCGCGGCAGTACGTGAGGCCGTGCCGAACGACTCGACTCAATTCGACAAGGGGTGAACCATGTCCAGGGTGCGATTGGCCTTCGTGGGTGCGGCGGCTGTCATAGCGGCGGCGGCTTTGCCAGGGTCTGCTCAGGCAGCCGATGGATACGACCGGTGCGTTTCCGGTGACGTGTGCTTCTTCACCGGCAAGGACGGCGGGGGCAGGATGTGTGCCTGGGACTGGCACGACAAGGACTGGACCCGCGAGCCCATCACCTGCAGTTGGTCCGGCGACGTGAACGTCCAGTCGGTCTTCAACAACGGCAAGCGCACGCCCGACGGCAAGTTCCAGGATGTCGCCTACTACGAGTTTACGAACTACACCACCCGCAAGGGGTGTACGAAGCTCGGTAAGAAGGGCAATCTCGCCGGTACCTACACGCTGCGTTCTCACCAGTGGCTGGAAGGCAGTTGCTGACAGGCGTACTTAACCTGACTCAGGCGGCACGCAGCGCAGCAGGCAATCGGCAACCTGCGCGCCGCCTGGGACGGGCCGGCGGCGTCCACAGTTGAGATCCGGATCGGCCCACCACATGGCACTCACTCACTGACACCCAGTGCGGGCTTCTGCAGGAGCAGTGGTGGGCAGGGGCCCTCCCGATGCCAGAATGCCGCCCCAGCTGTCCTCGTAGCTCCTGGGCCAGCAGCATGCACGGTCGCTCATGGGAGCGGAGTGTCGCCCATGGCCTTGGCGGTCAATCTTCGCTGTCATGAACTGTGTTCGGTTCAACTTCGATGGCAATCGGTCAAGATTCGGTGGCGCAGGACACTCAGCCAAATCAGTAGCTGTCCTGTCGCGTGGACGGTTGAGCGTTCTCACTGAACTGTGAGCGGCCAGGGTCCCGGCCTGCAGGGCGCACGCGCGGCCGGGAGCACTCCCGCGGTCTCGCGGCCACCGGCGAGGACGCTGCGCGCGCGGCCCGGCGGATGGGGAGCCACTGGCCTTCGCGCACGCGAGCACCGCCCTGCCAGTCGACTTCCGGCCAGGCGGCGGTCACTGCACCTAGCCCAGCGGGGTCTCGGCCACGGCCAGGCCACGGTGTCCAGGGCGCCTACCCTCACTTGCGTCAACCACGCCACGCTTCTACGCGCCCCTTGACGCCCCTCTCGCCGATGCGGAACAACAACCCCTACGGCAGGGCAATACGACACAAGCAGTATGCGGCTGAGCATCCAGGACGCCTCCACGAACCAGCACGCCCTGCTCTACCTGGCCGGGGAACTGGACTACGCCACCATCCCCGTCCTGTGCGACCGAGTCGTGGACCTCATGGCAACGGGAAGACGCCGCGTCACCCTCGACCTATCCGCGTTCACCCAATGCGACACCGCCAGTCTCTACACCCTCCTGGGCATTCGCAGCGCACTCCAGCACGCCGACGGCAGCCTCACCCTCACCGCGGCAAGCCCTGCCGTCCGCCACGCCCTCGACCACAACGCCCTCTACGCCAGCCTCCCGCTCGCCTCCGACACGGAGCACATCCCGCCACAGCCCAGCCGACCACCTGGACGTAGAAGGCCGGGCAGACGGCGCAAGCAGGCTGCGCCGAGGCCGCGATCGGAACGCCCTGCCCCTCAGCTCGCGAAGGGCTTGGCGCCTGAGCCGATAGTTCTCGTCGAGCAGTCGATGGTTCTCCGCGACTAGCGCGCGGCTCTCACTCACCAGCTCATGGGCCTCGGCAACAGCAGCCCTGGACCGCTCAACAGCAGACCACAGTCGCGCTTCGTCTCCCATGCGGAGCGGCTGCCCGCAATCCGGGCAGTCATGAGTCCGAGACGGAACTTCCACCACAAGTCGAGCCCCTGGGAACGGTCACTCAGAGTTTCGCGAGAACGCTCAACCTTCAATGCAACAGGCCAGCAGCCAGGCTTACGAACCGCCACCTCGCATCAATATTCGAACATGTGCTCTACTCTCAAGCATGCACTGGCACCGATTCCCTGATGACCTCCTGGGGGCCCAAACCGCCTGGTATGTCACGTACAGAGGCCTGGCCACCGCGCCAACAACCCGTACGGCTTCGCTCCGACGCCGACTGCTGCGGCTGTCCCGGCAGATCGCAGAGCACCCTTACTGGCAGACCCCTGCGGGTACCCCCGCTGCTCGCGTCGCTCTCAAGGAGCAGGCCCTGGCAATCGCGACAGAGGCACGGCTATGACGCTCAGCGACCGCCAACTGCGGATCATGCGTAGCGCACGCGAGTGGATCGCGGAGTACGGAGAAGCCCCTACGGTGCGCGAGCTCGCCCGAGCCGTGGGACTCGCCTCGACTTCCTCCGTCCACTACCAGTTGGCGCGCCTCCGCGAGCAAGGGATTGCAGTTGAGACCCGAGGCCGCCGCAGCGCGCGGTGCCCGTACTGCGGCCACTGACTGGACGGCGGGCTGCTGAGCCTGCGGGGAGTTCCCTCTCGTAGAGTGCCCGCCGATATGAAGCGGGGAGAGGCCCTCCGGGCCGGTGAATGTCAGGTCGTCCGGGGCTTTCCCCTGCACCCTGCGTTTGAGCTCCTGCCAGTAAGAATCGGTGACCACGACCGTGCGGCGACTCTTCTTCGTCTCAGGGGCGCCCATGTATGCCTTGCCATCCTCGTCGTGCTTCCACGCGTGCTGGATGCGGATGGCCGGACGGCCATTACAGGGGTGGAGGTCTCACGGCTGGAGCGCGGTCACCTCCGCTCGCGCGGAGAGCACTGCGACTGGCGTGAGCGCGTACTCTCGTACGCCGGATCACCTCCGCTCGCGCGGAGAGCACGCAGTGGGTCGCCGACGTCACGGCCGCCCGATTCGGATCACCTCCGCTCGCGCGGAGAGCACTGCCTGGCCTGGACGAAGATGTACCTGCAGCACGGATCACCTCCGCTCGCGCGGAGAGCACAAGAAGACCAAGCGGACGTGGCTACGTCGGATCGGATCACCTCCGCTCGCGCGGAGAGCACTCGT
This sequence comes from Streptomyces sp. NPDC127108, assembly GCF_042677545.1. NCBI lineage: Bacteria > Bacillati > Actinomycetota > Actinomycetes > Kitasatosporales > Streptomycetaceae > Streptomyces > Streptomyces sp. NPDC127108. The sequence goes on from NZ_JBHXTE010000038.1 coordinate 26,350, forward strand.
CGCCGCGCGTCGGGTCGTAGTTGACCTGCGGATCACCTCCGCTCGCGCGGAGAGCACACCAAGGAGGTGGCCCGCATCGGCGGACTGGTCGGATCACCTCCGCTCGCGCGGAGAGCACACGCCCGTGGTGGTCGCCACCTACTTGCCGATCGGATCACCTCCGCTCGCGCGGAGAGCACTCGAGGCGAGATTGTCTGCCATGGCTGGCCTCCGGATCACCTCCGCTCGCGCGGAGAGCACTAGAAGCTCTTGTCGGACCCCTTGGCGGAGCGCGGATCACCTCCGCTCGCGCGGAGAGCACAACGCGTGAACACGGGCAACGATGGACAGCGGCGGATCACCTCCGCTCGCGCGGAGAGCACGTCGGGTTCGTCGTCCATGACGCCTACGTGTTCGGATCACCTCCGCTCGCGCGGAGAGCACTCGGGCAGGTACCAGGTCTCGGCGCGCATCCGCGGATCACCTCCGCTCGCGCGGAGAGCACGCGTACACGCCCGACGACCACCATGGTGTCGACGGATCACCTCCGCTCGCGCGGAGAGCACCGGTCAGGCATCGTTCACCTCCCGGTCGATGGCGGATCACCTCCGCTCGCGCGGAGAGCACTGCGTCCTCCGGGAAGCGCTCGTTCAGCTCGGCGGATCACCTCCGCTCGCGCGGAGAGCACCACGGCCATAAGCGTCCGCTGGCCACCGTGGCCGGATCACCTCCGCTCGCGCGGAGAGCACCTTCCCGACCTGGCGCGTTACGGCGACTTTGCCAGTTCTTTGACATGGTCGCGCGGTACGACCCGATCTTGTCGATCCGTCAGATGCCGGGGAGACATAGCGGAATTCTATGGTCGTCGAGCAGGGGCTGAGAGCGCGTTTGGGCTGACACAGGCCGCCCGTTGTCAGTGGTGGCTGCCGTCACTGACGCCATAGCGAAGCGAGACGGTGTCCCACACGGGGTGCTCTCCGCACGAGTGGACGTGCTCCTGCCCGAATCACCACTTGTGGTCTTGCCTCTGCATCCTCCGCGACCGAACACGCAGCGGCGAGGCGAGCAACCCGTCCGGCTGTGGCCTCGGGCCCCGGAGCGACGCCCAGAGAGTCAAGGCCACGGCAAGGCAGACCAGAACCTACGCCCTGGCGGTCGACGACGCCCCCGCGGGACTCATCGCCCACTCCACAGCCGCCACCACCTCATCGTCCGCGGAGTCCAGAAGATGCCCATACCGGTCGACCGTAGTGGTGATGGACTCGTGCCCCAGCCTCCCCTGAACGACAGGCAGTGGGACCTTCCTGTCGATCAACCATGAAGCGTGCGTGTGGCGGAGGTCGTGGACGCGTGGCCTCTTCGTCAGGCCGGCATCATTGGCAGCGTTCAGAGCGGGCTTCCACCGATGGGCGAAGAAGAAGCCGGAGTGCCATGCTCCTCCTCCAGGGGACGTGAAGATCAGGTCCTGCGGCTGCTTGCCTCGGCAGACTCGCTGGAACAGCTTCACCTGATCAGGAGTGAGCACAAGGGTTCGCCGAGACTTCTTCGTCTTGGGAGCACCGAGGTACGTGCCGCCTTCAGCCTTGCGCTTCCATGCGCGTTGCACGCGGAGCTTGGGCCGCTTGCCGGTGAACGTGAAGTCGCGCGGCTGGAGTGCCGTCGCTTCTCCCCAGCGCAGGCCGCTACCAACCAAGGCATCGACCAGGTCGACCGCGTCCTCTTTCACATGGGCGCGGAGGAGCGCGTACTCCTCCGGCTCCAGGAAGACCTCCTCGTCCTCGGCTTCATCGCCCTTGGGCAGACGCGTGTGCGCGCACGGGTTCGCGTCGCGCAAGGGCGGGTCTGCGGTCACGGCGGTCTGGAGGATGCTGAAGAGCAGGCCGTGGAGGTTGGCGATGGTCTTCGACGCGTAGGCCCGTCGCTCGGTACCAGGCTCGTGGTGCGGACCGGGACGCCCCTCTTTGAGGTCGTTGATCCACTGGCTGACGTGTTCACGCGTGATCTTGTTCGCGTGATCCGACACGGCCAGGTCCCGGAACCACGGGATCATGTGGTTTTCTATGAATTTCTCGTAATTGGTGCGCGTATGCCCAGATATATCCGTAAGCAGTCCGACGCACTTTCGAGCGTACGTAGGGAACATCTCTTCGACGGGGCACTCGGGCTCGCCCGGGTCGACGAACCCCTCCCCCTTGACCCAGCCCGGCGGCCATCGCTGCCCGTGACCGTTCACCAGGTCACGGAAACGATTCGCCGTCACCTCGTCGTCGAACATCTCGCCCTGCCACTTACCGTCGCGGGTGCCTCCGGCGCGCCAAACGACCCTGTATGAGGTGATGCCAGACTTGCTCGTGCGGATCTTGATGTTGGCCATGACAGGCATCGTAGAGATGCCGCGTGAGGCAACGGTGAGGCAACGACCTGGGCAATGAACGCCGCGCCGTGACGTTTCCGCAGGTCAGATCGATTCTGCTTGGGTGGGGCGGGTGGGACTCGAACCCACGGCCGACGGATTATGAGTCCGCTGCTCTAACCGGCTGAGCTACCGCCCCTAACGGCGCGTCGCGCACATTTGTGCGCGCCGTCTGCCGCAGCATAGCCGCTCATACGATCTCCTGCTCCGGCTGGTCGGCTATGCACGACCATGAGGACCCCACTGCGGCCCGCGCGGTTCCATCGGGGGCGAAACAAGCACGTACGAGGGATCGTTGGGGGCCGATCCGGGAGGGTCCCAGGAGGGTCGGAGCGGGGTCCGGGCATGCGAGAGGGTCCCTGCGGGGCCGCGAACGACCGCCTCAGGGACCCTCTCGAACAGCTCTCCCGACTGGACTCGAACCAGTAACCTGCCGGTTAACAGCCGGCTGCTCTGCCAATTGAGCTACAGGAGACCGCGCTCCCCCGACTGGACTCGAACCAGTAACCTGCCGGTTAACAGCCGGCTGCTCTGCCAATTGAGCTACAGGGGAATGACTCTTGGTGACGGAGTCACTGCAACAATGTCACCTACCTGGGGATTCCCGGGCGGCGTGCGCTCGCTGCGACACATACATTAGCGCAAGCAGGGGGGTGCTCCGCCAATCGGTATCCCCTGGCGACCGACGTCGGGACAGTCGAGCAAGGGAAGGGTGGCCGTCATGCGCTACCGGCTCACATTCGTGGCAGGTCTGGCACTCGGGTACGTGCTCGGGACCCGGGCCGGACGCGAGCGTTACGAGCAGCTGAAGAAATCGGTTCGCGAGATCTCCCAGAACCCCGCCGTCCGCAACACGGTGGAGTCCGCGGCCCAGCAGGGCCGGGGCGTCGCGGGCAAGGCCTTCCACTCCGTCTCGGAGAAGGTCGGCGACCGGATGCCGGACTCCGTGGCCGACCGGGTGCGGTCGCTGCGCGAGCGCGGACAGGGCTCGGAGGACGACTGGGGCACCAGCAACACGTAGCGGTCACCAGCAACACGCGGGCACCAGCAACACATAGCGGTCACCTGCGACGACGAGCCCCGTACGGACAGCCGTGCGGGGCATCGTCCGTTGTGCGGCAGAATCCTCGGCATGGGGATAGTCGCGGGGTTGGACAGTTCGCCCGAATTCACACGCATCGTGGTCTGCGACGCCGACACGGGCGCCGTACTCAGGCAGGGCTATGCCCCGCATCCGGTGGAGGCCCCGGAGGGCGGCGGGAAACCGACGGACGTCGACCCGCAGGCCTGGCTGCTCTCCCTCGGCGAGGCGGCGGGCGGCGGGCTGCTCGAAGGCGTGCAGGCGATCGGCGTGTGCGCCCAGCAGCACGCCCTCGTGCCGCTCGACTCGCAGGGCAACACGGTCCGGCCCGCCCTCGTCGGCAACCACTCGCGTACCCAGGTCGCCGCCGCCGACCTCGTCGACGGGCTCGGCGGCCGCCAGGCGTGGGCCCAGGCGGTCGGCTGCGTACCGCAGGCCCCGATGCCCGTGACGAAGCTGCGCTGGCTGGCCCGGCACGAGCCGGAGGCCGCGCTGCGCACCCAGATGCTCATGCAGGCCCACGACTGGCTGGTGTGGCAGTTGCTCGGGCGGCCCGCACGGCGCACCACCGACCGGGGCGGGGCCTCGGGCACGGGGTACTGGTCGGCGGCGACCGGCTCGTACCGCCCCGATCTGGTGGAGCTGGCCCTCGGGCATCAGGCGATGCTGCCGGAGGTCATCGGTCCGGCGGATGCCGCGGGTACGACGCCGGAGGGGCTGCTGATCTCGGCCGGCACCGGCGAGACCATGGCCGCCGCGTTCGGGCTCGGGGTGCAGCAGGGCGACGCAGTCGTCTCGCTCGGCGCCTCCGGGTCCGTGATGGCGGTGCACCACGAGGCGCTGGTCGACGCGAGCGGGACGATCACCTCGCTGGCCGACGCCACCGGCATGCACCTGCCGGTCGTGCATACCCTCAACGCCGTGCGGGCGCTGCGCGGCACCGCCGAGATGCTGGGCGTGCCCGACCTCGAAGCGCTCTCCGACCTGGCCCTGAAGTCGACGCCCGGCGCCCACGGACTCGTCCTGCTGCCCTATCTGGAGGGCGAGAAGACGCCGAGCCTGCCGCACGCCGCGGGCACCCTGACGGGGCTGCGGCGTGAGTCGATGAAGCCCGAGCATCTGGCGCGGGCCGCGTTCGAGGGCATGCTGTGCGGGCTCGGGGACGCCCTCGACGTGCTGCGCGGGCGGGGCGTCGAGGTGCGGCGCGTGTTCCTGCTCGGCCCCGCCGCCGACCTGCCCGCGGTGCGGGCGATGGCGCCGATGCTGTTCGGCACGCAGGTCGTCGTCGTACAGCCCGCGGACTACGCGGCGATCGGTGCCGCGCGGCAGGCCGCCTGGGCGCTGACCGGGCAGCTGCCGCTGTGGCAGGGCGCGGTCTCGCAGGTCTTCGAGCCCGGTGAGGAGCTGGCCGTCGGGCAGGCGGTGCGGCAGCAGTTCGTGACAGTGCGGGAGCAGGCGCACCCGGGGGCGTTCTCGGGGACGCCGGTCGCCTGAGCGGTCCCGCGACGGCCGTCACGGTCGTCATGGGTTGCCTCAAGATCGCTACGGATCACCACGGACCCGGTCGACAACAGTCGGCCGGGTCGGTCGTTTTGCTGCGGAATCCGGCATTCCACAGCGCTGCGTGAGTGAACCAAAGCATTCAGTGTGCCCAGTTCTTGACCAAGGCTGATTTTTGACCGGGTCATGGGTTAATCGGTTGCACGGGGGCGGGTGCGGTGGCGCAGGATGGTGGGCGACTTCCTCGACGCCTCCCCCCATCCATGACTCAGCCGAGAGACGAGCGTGCTCATACGACTCCTACGGACCCATCTGGGTCCGTACAAGAAGCCCATCGCCCTGCTGGTGCTCCTGCAGTTCCTGCAGACCTGCGCCTCGCTCTATCTCCCCACCCTGAACGCCGACATCATCGACAACGGTGTCATCAAGGGGGACACCGGCTACATCCTGTCGTTCGGTGCCCTGATGCTGGCCGTCACCGTGGGCCAGATGGTGTGCAACATCGGCGCCGTCCTGTACGGCGCCCGCACCGCGGCCGCCGTCGGCCGGGACGTCCGCGGCGCCGTGTTCGACCGGGTGCAGTCCTTCTCCGCGCGGGAGCTGGGCCAGTTCGGCGCGCCCACGCTGATCACGCGGACGACCAATGACGTCCAGCAGGTGCAGATGCTCGTGCTGATGGCGTTCACGCTGATGGTGTCGGCGCCGATCATGTGCGTCGGCGGCATCGTGATGGCGCTCGGCCTGGACGTGCCGCTGTCGGCGGTGCTGCTCGCCGTGGTGCCGGTGCTCGGCATCAGCGTCAGCGTGATCGTGCGCCGCCTGCGGCCGCTGTTCCGCACCATGCAGGAGCGCCTGGACACGGTGAACCGGGTCCTGCGCGAGCAGATCACCGGCAACCGCGTCATCCGCGCCTTCGTCCGCGACTCCTACGAGAAGGAGCGCTTCCGGGGCGCCAACGCCGAGCTGACCGAGGTCTCGGTGAGCACCGGCAAGCTGCTCGCGTTCATGTTCCCGATCGTCATGACGGTGGTGAACCTGTCGTCGATCGCCGTCGTCTGGTTCGGCGCGCACCGCATCGACGACGGCGACATGCAGATCGGCGCGCTCACCGCGTTCCTCGCCTATCTCATGCAGATCGTCATGTCCGTGATGATGGCCACCTTCATGTTCATGATGATCCCGCGGGCCGAGGTGTGCGCCGAGCGGATCCAGGAGGTCCTGGACACCGACACCAGCGTGGTGCCCCCGGCGGATCCGGTGCGGGAGCTGCGCGGCCACGGCCATCTGGAGCTGCGCGGCGCCGGATTCCGCTACCCGGGCGCCGAGGAGCCGGTGCTCAAGGCCATCGACCTGGTCGCGCGCCCCGGCGAGACGACCGCCGTGATCGGGTCGACGGGCAGCGGCAAGTCGACGCTGCTCGGCCTCGTGCCACGCCTGACGGACGTCACCGAGGGCGAGGTCCTGGTGGGCGGCGTCGACGTGGCCGCCGTCGAGCCCGCGCTGCTCGCCCGCACCGTCGGACTCGTACCGCAGAAGCCGTATCTGTTCGCCGGGACCGTGGCGAGCAATCTGCGGTACGGCAATCCGGACGCGACGGACGAGGAGCTGTGGCACGCCCTGGAGGTGGCGCAGGCCAAGGAGTTCGTGGCAGGGCTCCCGGAGGGGCTCGGCGCGCCGATCGCGCAGGGCGGCTCCAATGTGTCCGGCGGTCAGCGGCAGCGCCTGTCCATCGCGCGGACGCTGGTGCAGCGGCCGGAGATCTACCTCTTCGACGACTCCTTCTCGGCGCTCGACTACGCCACCGACGCGGCGCTCAGGGCCGCGCTCACCCAGGAGACCCGCGAGGCGACCGTCGTGATCGTCGCCCAGCGGGTGTCCACCATCCGTGACGCCGACCGCATCGTGGTCCTCGACGAGGGCCGGGTCGTCGGCACGGGCCGCCATCACGAACTGATGGACGACAACGAGACGTACCGGGAGATCGTCCTCTCCCAGCTGACGGAAGCGGAGGCCGCGTAATGCCGCCTGGTGGCATCGGTGGACCGATGATGGGGCCCGACTCCCGGTCCATGGACTTCAAGGGCTCCGGGAAGCGGCTGCTCACGCAGTTCCGGCCGGAGCGGGTCACGATGTACGGGATGCTCGCGGCCGTCGTCATCAGCGTCGCGCTGTCCGTGCTCGGCCCGAAGATCCTCGGCCACGCGACCGACCTGGTCTTCGCGGGGATCGTCGGCCGGAACATGCCCGAGGACGAGTCGAAGGGCGAGGCCATCGAGCGGTTGCGCGAGCACGGAGACGGCGGCATGGCCGACATGCTCTCCGGGCTCGACTTCACGCCGGGCGAAGGCATCGACTTCGGCGCGATCGGCTCCGTGCTGCTGCTCGCGACGGGCGTGTTCCTCGCGGCGGGCCTGATGATGCTGGTGGCCACGCGGCTCTCCAACCGGGCCATCAACCGGACCGTGTTCCGGCTGCGCGGCGACGTGCAGGCGAAGCTGTCGCGGCTGCCCCTTTCGTACTTCGACAAGCGGCAGCGCGGCGAGGTCCTGAGCCGGGCCACGAACGACATCGACAACATCAACCAGACGCTCCAGCAGTCGATGGGCCAGCTCATCAACTCGCTCCTGACCATCGTCGGCGTGCTCGCGATGATGTTCTGGATCTCCCCGCTGCTCGCCCTGGTGGCGCTGGTGACCGTGCCGCTCTCTTTCGTCGTGGCGACGAAGGTCGGCAAGCGCTCGCAGCCGCAGTTCGTGCAGCAGTGGAAGTCCACGGGCGCGATGAACGCGCACGTCGAGGAGATGTACACCGGACACACCCTGGTGAAGGTGTTCGGCCGCCAGGACGAGTCCGCGAAGGCCTTCGCGGAGCACAACGACGCGCTGTACGAGGCGTCGTTCAAGGCGCAGTTCAACAGCGGCATCATGCAGCCGCTGATGTTCTTCATGTCGAATCTGAACTACGTGCTCGTGGCGGTCGTGGGCGGTCTGCGGGTGGCTTCAGGGGCCCTTTCCATCGGTGACGTGCAGGCCTTCATCCAGTACTCCCGGCAGTTCTCGATGCCGCTGACGCAGGTCGCCTCCATGGCGAACCTGGTGCAGTCCGGCGTCGCGTCGGCCGAGCGGATCTTCGAGCTGCTCGACGCGGACGAGCAGGACGCCGACCCGGTGCCGGGCGAGCGGCCGGCCGACCCGCGCGGGCGCGTGGAGATGCAGCACGTGTCCTTCCGGTACGAGAAGGACAAGCCGCTGATCGAGGACCTCTCGCTGGTCGTGGAGCCGGGGCACACCGTCGCCATCGTCGGCCCCACCGGCGCGGGCAAGACGACCCTCGTCAATCTGCTCATGCGGTTCTACGAGGTCACCGGCGGACGCATCACCCTCGACGGGGTCGACGTGGCCCGGATGTCCCGCGACGAACTGCGTGGCGGTATCGGCATGGTGCTCCAGGACACCTGGCTGTTCGGCGGCACCATCGCGGAGAACATCGCGTACGGAGCCGCATCAGGAGGGGCGGCGCGCAGCGCCTCAGGCAAGGGTGGTGGCGGGAGACGGGCGGGAGTCTCACGCGAGCAGGTCGAGGAGGCCGCGCGGGCCGCGCACGCCGACCGGTTCATCCGGACGCTGCCCGACGGGTACGACACCGTCATCGACGACGAGGGCACGGGTGTCAGCGCGGGCGAGAAGCAACTCATCACCATCGCCCGGGCGTTCCTGTCCGACCCGGTGATCCTCGTCCTCGACGAGGCGACGAGTTCCGTGGACACGCGCACCGAGGTGCTCATCCAGAAGGCCATGGCGCGGCTCGCGCACGGGCGGACCTCGTTCGTCATCGCTCACCGTCTTTCGACGATTCGCGATGCCGACACGATTCTCGTCATGGAGGACGGGGCGATCGTCGAACAGGGCACGCATGACGCGCTGTTGGCTGCGGAGGGGGCGTATGCCCGGCTGTACGCGGCTCAGTTCGCGCAGGCCGTGGTTGAGGTCGACTGAGCGCCGTCGGGGCTTGGAGGAGCTGCGTGTTCCGGTCCGTTGTGGCTGGTCGCGCAGTTCCCCGCGCCCCTTACGGGGCGCTTTCAGTCGAGGTAGCCGCGAAGCTGATCGGCGAACGCGTGGTCCCGGAGCTTGTTGAGGGTCTTGGACTCGATCTGGCGGATGCGTTCGCGGGTCACGCCGAAGATGCGGCCGATCTCTTCCAGGGTGCGGGGGCGGCCGTCCGCGAGGCCGTAGCGGAGTTGGACGACCTTGCGTTCGCGTTCGCCGAGTGTGGAGAGCACCGCTTCCAGGTGTTCGCGCAGGAGCAGGAACGCCGCCGACTCCACGGGGCTCGTCGCGTCGCCGTCCTCGATGAGGTCGCCGAGCGCGACGTCGTCCTCCTCGCCCACGGGCGCGTGCAGCGACACGGGCTCCTGGGCGAGGCGCAGGACCTCGCTGACGCGTTCGTGCGGCAGGTCCAGGTGGGCGGCCACCTCTTCGGGCGTCGGTTCGTAGCCGCGCTCCTGGAGCATGCGGCGCTGGACGCGGACGACGCGGTTGATGAGTTCGACGACGTGGACGGGTACGCGGATGGTGCGGGCCTGGTCGGCGAGGGCGCGGGACATGGCCTGGCGGATCCACCAGGTGGCGTACGTCGAGAACTTGTAGCCGCGGGCGTAGTCGAACTTCTCGACCGCCCTGATCAGGCCGAGGTTGCCCTCCTGGACCAGGTCGAGCATGGTCAGGCCGCGGCCCACGTACCGCTTGGCGACGGAGACGACCAGGCGCAGGTTGGCCTCGATGAGGCGGCGCTTGGCCATCCGGCCCATCACGACCAGCTTGTCCAGGTCGAGGGCGAGCTGGGAGTCCGGGTCGGGGGTGCCCGCCAGCTTCTCCTCGGCGAACAGGCCCGCCTCGACGCCGCGCGCGAGCTCGACCTCCTCGGCGGCGGTGAGCAGGGGTATGCGGCCGATCTCGCGCAGGTACTGGCGGAACAGGTCGGAGGAGGGGCCGCCGGTGTCGGCGCGGCTGCGCGGACTCGGCACCTCGACGACCTCGACGACCTCCTCGGACGGCTGCTCGGGGGCCTGTTCGGCGGCCTCCGGCCGTTCCGGGTGGAGCGGTGCGTGGCCCTGCGGGGGCACCGCCGCGATGATGTCGGCGTCCACCGCCGCGGCCGTGGGCGCGGCGGTTTCGGTCTGGGTGAGGGTCTGGGTCTGCACGGGGGCGACCTCCAGGGTGATCGCTGCCGCGGGGGACGGCAGCGGTACAGCGGGACCGGCGTCGACGGCCTCGCCGCTGTCCGTCCCGAACACGATGTGTGGAACCGCGGGTATGTCGGACCCGTTGGCTTCTGCGGGCCGGCCGCGCTCCGAGGACTCAGGCACCGCACCCCAGTGTGGAGTACGACACATGGCCGCCACGAGGGGCGTGCGGGGACTTTTTGAGTCCGGTGCGTAATCGGTCGGTTACCCGCGGGGCGCCCCAGTCCCGCCCCTTCCCGAAACCGGGGCTCCGCCCCTGGACCCCGGGGGCGGGGGTCCCGGGCGGGTGGGACAGACCCCCGCCGAATCGGCGCTTCGCGCCTCGTCCTCAAACGCCGGACGGGCTGAGACGTTGCCGGGGCGAGCTGGGAATGTGCCGGTACCTTTCAGCCCCTCATGGAGGTCAGAGCGCCGCCGCGCCCCGTTCGCGCAGCGCGCGGCCGTACTGCTGGAGGACCCACAACTCGTTCTGTACGGCGGAGAGTTGCTCGGGGTCGCCGTGGCTGCCCGCGAGGCGGGCGAAGGTGCCCTGGACGTCGCGGACCCGTCGGTCCACGGCGCGCAGCCGCACCGTGACCAGCTGCTCCCCGGCGTACGCGGCGTCGACGGTGCGGCGCATGATCGCCTCGACGGCCAGCTCCGTGACCATGGCGCGGACCCCGTCGTCGGGGGCGGCGTCGCGGACCCGGACCAGGTAGTCCTGCGGGTCCTGGGTGCCGTACTCGGCGCCGCCCGCGTCGAGGACGGCCTGGCGCACGGCGGCGTAGGGGGCGGCGGTGAACTCGTCGACGCCGTACGCGTCGAAGGCCGGGGAGACCAGGTCCGGGTGCTGGAGGGCGAGCTTCAGGAGCTCGCGCTCGGTGGCGTACACCGGGTTGCGCAGGTTCAGGGCCGGGCCCGCGTGGCCCTGCCGGGGGGCCGCGGGGGCGGGGCCCTGGGGGGCGGCGCCGCGCTGCGGGGCGGGGCCCTTGCTGCCGCGCTCACGGGCCCAGCGGGCGAGCTGCGCCACGCGCTTCACGACGAACTGGGTGTCGAGGATGCCGAGCATGCCCGCGAGCTGCACGGCGACCTCGTGCTGCGCGCCGGTGTTCTTGATGCGGGCGACGACGGGCGCGGCCTCGTCCAGGGCGGCGGCGCGGCCCGCGGGGGTCTCCAGGTCGTACCGCGCGACGATCTGGCGGAGCGCGAACTCGAAGAGCGGGGTGCGGGGTTGGACGAGGTCGGCGACCGCCTCGTCGCCCTTGGCGAGCCGCAGGTCGCAGGGGTCCATGCCGTCGGGCGCGATGGCGATGTACGTCTCGGCGGCGAACTTCTGGTCGTCCTCGAAGGCGCGCAGGGCCGCCTTCTGGCCGGCCGCGTCGCCGTCGAAGGTGAAGATCACCCGGGCGGAGCCGTTGTCCATGAGGAGGCGCCGCAGGATCTTGATGTGGTCGCCGCCGAAGGCCGTGCCGCAGGTCGCGATGGCCGTGGTGACGCCCGCGAGGTGGCAGGCCATGACGTCGGTGTAGCCCTCGACGACGACGGCCCGGCTGGCCTTGGCGATGTCCTTCTTGGCGAGGTCGATGCCGTACAGGACCTGGGACTTCTTGTAGACCGGGGTCTCGGGCGTGTTCAGGTACTTCGGGCCGTTGTCGTCGTCGCGGAGCTTGCGGGCGCCGAAGCCGACGACCTCGCCGCCGATGTCGCGGATCGGCCACATCAGCCGTCCCCGGAAGCGGTCGATGGGGCCGCGCCTGCCCTCCTGGGAGAGGCCGGAGAGGGTCAGCTCCTTGTCGGTGAAGCCCTTGCCGCGCAGGAAGCGGGTGAGGTGGTCCCAGCCCGCCGGGCTGTAGCCCACGCCGAAGTGCGCGGCTGCGGCCTGGTCGAAGCCGCGCTCGGCGAGGAACTTGCGGCCGATCTCGGCCTCCGGGCTCTCCAGCTGGGCGATGTAGAAGTCGGCCGCCGCCTTGTGGGCCTCGATCAGGCGGATGCGTTCGCCTCGCTGGTGCGAGGGGTTGTACCCGCCCTCCTCGTAGCGCAGCGTGATGCCCGCCTTGGCGGCGAGGCGCTCCACCGCCTCGGAGAAGGTCAGGTGGTCGACCTTCATCACGAAGGTGAGGGTGTCGCCGCCCTCCTGGCAGCCGAAGCAGTGGAACAGGCCCTTGCTGGGGCTGACCTGGAACGACGGTGACTTCTCGTCGTGGAAGGGGCAGAGGCCCTTGAGGTTGCCGCCGCCCGCGTTGCGGAGCTGGAGGTACTCGGAGACGACGGCGTCGATCGGGACCGCGTCCCGAACCGCCTTCACGTCCTCGTCATTGATCCGTCCAGCCACGCCCAGATTCTACGGCTCGCCGCCGACAGTCCCGTCCCGAGTCCCTCGCGGGGCGCCCCAGTCCCACCCCTTCTCCGAACCCGGGGCTCCGCCCCTGGACCCCGCTCGTCGGCGCTCCGCGCCTCGTCCTCAATCGCCGGACGGGCTAGAGGGCGTGCGGCTGAGTCTTAGCCTCTCCGGCGGGGTCTGGGGCGGAGCCCCGGTTTCGGGAAGGGGTGCCCGCGCGCGGAGCGCGCTGATGGACGCAGTGGGGAGCCCCCGGTGGGGGCGCTAGTCGAGCAGCGCGCTCAAAGGCCGGGACGGGTCGGCCAGGGCGTCGGGGTCGGGGCGTGCGCCGGTTCTGATCAGCTTCTGGATGGCTTCCGTGACGTCCCACACATTCACGTTCATCCCGGCGAGGACCTGCCCCTCGCGCAGCCAGAAGGCGATGAACTCACGCTTGCCCGCGTCGCCACGGATCACCACCTGGTCGTACGTGCCCGGCGGCGCCCAGCCCGAGTACTCCAGGCCGACGTCGTACTGGTCGGAGAAGAAGTAGGGCACGCGGTCGTAGGTGACGTCCTTGCCGAGCATGGCGCGGGCGGCGGCCGGGCCGCCGTTGAGGGCGTTGGCCCAGTGCTCGACGCGCAGGCGGGTGCCGAAGAGCGGGTGCTGGACGGCGGCCACGTCCCCGGCGGCGTGGATGTCGGGGTCGGAGGTGCGCAGGCCGGTGTCCACGACGATGCCGCCGCCGTCCGCGGGGTCCACCAGGTCCAGGCCCGCGGACTCGGCGAGGGCGGTGCGCGGGGCGGCGCCGATCGCGGCGAGCACGTCGTGCGCCGGGTGCTCCTCGCCGTCGTCGGTGCGGACGGCGAGGACCATGCCGTCCTGTCCGGTGATCTCGGTGAGGCGGGCGCCGAAGTGGAAGCGGACGCCGTGCTCGGCGTGCAGGTCGGCGAACATCTGGCCGACCTCGGGGCCGAGGACGGCGTGCAGCGGCGTCGGTTCGGGCTCGACGACGGTGACCTCCGCGCCGTACTCCCGCGCGGCGGCGGCGACTTCGAGGCCGATCCAGCCCGCGCCCGCGATCACCAGGTGGCCGTTGTCGCGGCCGAGGGCGGCCAGGACGTGCCGGAGGCGGTCGGCGTGCGCGAGGCGGCGCAGGTGGTGCACGCCCGCGAGGCCGGTGCCGGGGACGTCCAGGCGGCGCGGCTCGGCCCCGGTGGCGAGAAGCAGCTTGTCGTAGCGGATCACCGTGCCGTCGCCGAGCCGCACGGTGTGCGCGGCGCGGTCTATGGCGACGACGGTCTGGCCCAGGTGCAGCTCGACGTCGGCCTGCGCGTACCACGCGGGTTCGTGCACGAAGACGCTGTCGCGGTCCTCCTTGCCCAGGAGATAGCCCTTGGACAGGGGTGGGCGTTCATAGGGGTGGTCGCGCTCGTCGCCGATGAGGATCACCCGGCCGGTGAAGCCCTCGGCCCGGAGCGTCTCGGCCGCTTTCGCGCCTGCGAGGCCCCCTCCGACGATGACGAACGTCTGATCCGCGTCGACCACTTGATGCCTCCTAGAAACCTTCAGCTCATGGGAGCGTCCCGCACGGAGCGTGATGACGGAAGGGGGTGCGCGGCCCTGTGGCCACTTTCCGTCACCCCCTCTGCGCCGGTTCCGGCGCCGCTCTCGCGGTTGTGGTCACTCACCGTCCGGGTTCCTCAATTTATGGGGTGCGGTGGTCATCGCCTAGGACGACCGCCCGTGAGCCGCAGGTGCAAGGACCGGGCCGCGGCGTCCGTGAGGGACGCGATCTGGTCGATGACGACGCGCTGGGCGGCGCGGTCGTCGGTCGCCGTGTCGTACAGCGCGCGGAACTGCGGGTCGAGGCCCTCGGGGGCGCGGGCGGTGAGGGCGGCGGCGAGTTCCGCGACGACGACGCGCTGGTCGGCGCGGAGCCGCTCCTGCGCGGGGCGCTGCATCACGTAGCGGTCCGCGACGGCCTTCAGGACCGCGCACTCCAGGCGCGCGGCGCGGGGCACGACGAGTTCGGCGGCGTACCGGGTGAGCGGCCCGGTCCCGTACCGCTCCCGGGTCGCGGTCTCCGCCGCCAGGCAGAAGCGGCCGATGAGCTGACTGGTGGCGTCCTTCAGCCGGGCCTGGGCGACGGCCGACCCGTCGTACCCGTGCGGCCACCACTCCTGTTCCTGGAGCCGGTCGAGCGCCTCGGCCAGCTCCTGCGGGTCGGTGTCCTCGGGCACGTAGCGCCCGATGGCGACGGCGAAGACGTCCTGGCGTTCGGGTTCGGCGTGCAGCAGGTTCGGGTCGAGGTGCCCGGCGTGCAGGCCGTCCTCGACGTCGTGCACCGAGTACGCGACGTCGTCCGACCAGTCCATGATCTGCGCCTCGAAGCAGGTGCGGTGCCCGGAGCCCGGGTGGGCCGGCGCCTCCTTGCGCACCCAGTCGAACACGGGCCGGTCGTCGTCGTACACGCCGAACTTCACCGAGGACGGGTCGGTCGGGTGGGAGCCGCGCGGCCACGGGTACTTGGTGGCGGCGTCGAGCGCGGCACGCGTGAGGTTGAGTCCGACGCTGACCAGTTCGCCGCCGCTGCCCGCTCGCGTGAACCGTTTCGGCTCGATCCGGGTGAGCAGCCGCAGCGACTGGGCGTTGCCCTCGAAACCCCCGCAGCCCTGCGCGACCTCGTTGAGCGCCTGCTCGCCGTTGTGCCCGAACGGCGGGTGACCGAGGTCGTGGGACAGACACGCGGTCTCCACCAGATCCGGGTCGCACCCGAGCGCCGCGCCCAGTTCCCGGCCGACCTGGGCGCACTCCAGCGAGTGCGTCAGCCGCGTCCGGGCGCTGGCGTCCCACTCCTGGTTCCTGGTGCCCGGCGTCACCACCTGCGTCTTCCCCGCGAGCCGCCGCAGCGCGGCCGAGTGCAGGACCCTCGCCCGGTCACGCTGGAAGTCCGTTCGCCCCGGCCGTTTGTCGGGCTCGGGGGCCCAGCGCTCGACTGCTGCCTCGTCGTAGAGAACGGTGTGCGGGTGCGGTGCGGTGCCTTCCATGGACTGACAGTAGACGGCTCGGGGGGTGGGGTGCGCGGGGGCCCGGTGCCGGGGTCAGGCGGACGCCAGCTGCCGGTGTGACGTGGGAGCGGCCGACCTGGCTTGTTCGTAGCGGTGCAGCAGCAGGGCGGCGAGGGCCGGGTGCGCGCCGAGCGGGGCGGCGGCGAGCCACGGCGCGGCGTCGGCGGCCTGGGTGGCGAAGCGGCCGGGCGCGGTGAAGTACGAGGCGACCGCGGCGTGGCGGACCCCGCGGTCGGCCAGCGTGCGCAGGGCCGCGGGCACGGTCGTCGGGGTGTGCTCGGTCGGCGCGGCGTACGCGGGTACGACGGGGACGCCGAGGCGGCGGGCGAGGAGCCCGGCGGCGCGGCGGGTGTCGACGGCGGAGTCCGGGTCCCGGGAACCCGCGGCGGCGAGGACCACGCCGTGCCCTTCCGCCGCGGCCCCGGCGGGCCAGCCCGCTTCGGCGAGGCGGGAGTGCAGGGCCTCGACGAGGAGGGGGTGGGGGCCCAGAGGGGCGGCGACGTGAAGGGGGCGGCGGGGTTGGGCGGTCGCGGCGGCCGCACTGTCCGCGGCTGCGGCCGCGGCGGGGATGTCGTGCTTGACGTGGTAGCCGCGGCTGAGGAGGAGCGGTACGAGGACGGCGCCGGGGCCGTCGGCGGGCAGGCCCCGCAGCGTCTCGTCGAGGCCGGGCTCGTTCAGCTCGATGTGCCCGAGCCGCACGTCCAGTCCCGGGCGGAGGGCACGGACGAGGTCGAGCAGCGCGGTCACGGTGCGGCGGGCGCGGGGGTCGCGGCTGCCGTGGGCCACGAGGACGAGAGCGGGGGCGGCGGCGGGGAGCGGGGCGGGACGGGGGGAGGCGGGGAAGGTGGGGACGGGGGTGCGGCCGGGGTCCGTCCTGCGGGACCCGTTGAGGGTGACGTGCCCGAGGCGGGTGCCCAGCTCGCTGGTGATGCGGGTAATGAGTTGGGCGGTGGTGTCCAGAGGGGTGGTGTCCGGGAGGGTGGGGAAGGTGGTCGGGTCCGGCGGGGAGACGGGGTCCTGCGGGGAGACGGGGTCCTGCGAGGCCGTGGGGTCCGGCAGGGCCGTGGGGTCCGGATGCGGGTTCGACGGCTTCATGGACCGAGGATGGCGGGGGCAGATTGCGGTCCCGTTGCGTCGCCGTGACGAGTGTTTTCGGGGCGCTCACCGGTGGGGTGGAGGGGTGGTGATCTGCCACAAGGAGTGGCGCGTAAGGAGCCGGACTCGCGCGAGGGTCGCACGGGCAAAACGCGGCGGCGGGTCGATAGGCTCCCGGCCTAGTTCACCGAGGCACCAGACGAGGACCCCTTCCATGCCCCGTGCTTCCGCACTGATGTATGCCGCCGCCACCGCCGTGGCCCTGACCTTGCCGTTCGCGGCGCCCGCCGTCGCCGCCGAGCCCGGCGGATCCCTGACGATCAACGGCACCACGTACAACGACGCGCGTCCGGGCTGCTACCCCAGCAACGCGCCCAACGCCCTCGTCGTCAACAACACCGGGAGCGACGCCTACGTGTACGCCGATCCGCACTGCCGGGATCTGAAGGAACTCCAGGTCGTCGCTCCTGGGGCCACCGGTTATGTCTCGGGTGGCCAGGGCGTTCACATCATCTGAGCTCCGTCCGGCCTCACAGTCGGGCCCGCCCCGGCCGGAGGTCGCCGTACCGCTCGCGTAACCCGCCGGCCCGTGGCGTGAAACACGCACGTCCGAGGGTGGGGGCATGCACCCCACGCCCGACGCCACCACCCCGACCCCCACCCCCACCCCCACCCACTGCCCTTACTGCGCCCTCCAGTGCGGCATGGGCCTCGTCCGTGGGGCCGCGGGGGTGGAGGTCGTCGAGCGGCCCGCGTTCCCCGTCAACGGGGGCGCGCTGTGCGGGAAGGGGCGCACGGCGCCCGCTCTGCTGTCCTCGCGCGTGCGGCTGACCGAGCCGCTCGTGCGGTCGCGCGTCAGCGGGGAGCTGGAGCCCGCCGGGTGGGACGAGGCGCTGGACCGTGTCGCCGAGGGGCTTGCCCGGGTCCGGGGGGAGTACGGGGCGGACGCCTGTGGCGTGTTCGGCGGGGGCGGGCTCACCAATGAGAAGGCCTACGCGTTGGGGAAGTTCGCGAGGGTCGTGCTGGGGACCTCGCAGATCGACTACAACGGGCGGTTCTGCATGTCCTCGGCCGCCGCCGCGGGGAGCAGGGCCTTCGGGCTCGACCGCGGGCTGCCGTTTCCCCTCGCCGACGTCGCCCGCACCGGGTGCGTGCTCCTCGTCGGCTCCAACCTCGCCGAGACCATGCCGCCCGCGCTGCGGTATCTGACCGAACTCAAGGACAACGGCGGTACGTTGATCGTCGTCGATCCCCGGCGCACCCGTACCGCCGAGCACGCCGATCTCCACCTCTCCCCCCGCCCCGGCACCGACCTCGCCCTCGCCCTCGGTCTTCTGCACCTCGTGGTGGCCGAGGGGCGCGTCGACGAGGCGTACATCCGGGAGCGTACGACCGGATGGGAGGAGGCGCGGGCCGCCGCCATGGCGCACTGGCCCGAGTACGTGGAGCGGGTCACGGGAGTTCCCGTTCCTCAACTGCGGGAAGTCGTACGGATCTTCTGCGACGCCGAGAACGCCATGGTGCTCACCGCCCGCGGGCCCGAGCAGCAGGCCAAGGGCACCGACACCGTGGGGGCGTGGATCAATCTGTGCCTGGCCACCGGGCGGCCCGGGCGGCCGCTGTCCGGGTACGGGTGTCTGACCGGGCAGGGCAACGGGCAGGGCGGGCGCGAACACGGGCAGAAGGCCGATCAGTTGCCCGGGTACCGGAAGCTCACCGATCCCGCGGCGCGGGCCCACGTCGCCGGGGTGTGGGGGGTCGATCCCGATTCCCTGCCCGGGCCCGGGCGGTCCGCCTACGAGCTCCTCGACGCGCTCGGCGGCGAGGTGAAGTCGCTGCTCCTCATGGGGTCCAATCCGGTGGTGTCCGCTCCTCGCGCCGCCCATGTGGAGGAGCGCATACGGTCGTTGGACTTCCTGGCCGTCGCCGATGTGGTGCTCTCCGAGACCGCCCGGCTCGCGGACGTCGTGCTGCCCGTCACCCAGTGGGCCGAGGAGACCGGGACCGTCACCAACCTGGAAGGGCGGGTGCTGCTGCGGCAGCGCGCCGTCGATCCGCCGGACGGCGTGCGCAGCGACCTCGAGGTGCTGCACGGGCTCGCCTCGCGGCTCGGGCACGGGGAGAGGTTCCCGGTCGTGGCGGAGGAGGTGTTCGAGGAGTTGCGGCGGGCCAGTGCGGGTGGGATCGCGGACTACTCGGGGATCTCGTACGGGCGGTTGCGGGACGGGGAGAAGGGTGAGGACGGGGGTGGCGAAGGGGTGTTCTGGCCCTGTCCACAGGAAGAGGAGGGCGTTCACGCGGGTACGCCTCGGCTCTTCCTCGAGCGGTTCGCCACCGAGGACGGGCGCGCCCGGTTCGTGGCCGTCGCCCATCGGGACTCCGCCGAGGAGACCGACGCCGAGTATCCCGTCGTGCTCACCACCGGGCGGGTGCTCTCGCAGTACCAGTCCGGGGCGCAGACCCGGCGCGTGGAGGAGCTGAACGCCGCCGCGCCCGGGGCGTTCGTCGAGGTGCATCCTCGGCTTGCCGCGCGGTTGCGGGTCGGGGACGGGGACGATGTCGCCGTCGTGTCGCGGCGGGGGCGGGTGGTGGTGCCCGCGCGGGTCACCGCCGGGATTCGGGCCGACACCGTGTTCATGCCGTTCCACTGGCCGGGGGAAGGGCGGGCCAATACGCTCACCCATCCCGCGTTGGATCCCGTGTCGGGGATGCCGGAGTTCAAGGTGTGTGCGGTGCGGGTGGAACGGGTTTGAGGGTTTCCCCGATCCCGCCCCTTCCCGAGACCGGGGCTTCGCCCCTGGACCCCGGGGGTGGGTGTTCCCTTCGGGCGGGACGGGGGCGCCGCCGAATCGGCGCTTCGCGCCTCGTCCTCAAACGCCGGACGGGCTGATACCACCCCCTCGGCCTGAAGCTCCGGGTCAGCCCCTGCCCGGCGGCCATCTGCCGTCCGGCAGGAGTGCCCCCTTCGCCCGTAGCCCCGCCGCCAGCCTCTCCCCCGCCACGTACACCCACGCCCTCCGCCACGCCCCGTCCGCGCAGCGCACCTCGCGGGCCACGCGTTCGTACAGGTTGTGCGGGTCGCCCGGTGCGTAGTCCTCCAGGTGGTCCAGGGCCGCGCGGACCGCTTCGTACGCCGTGGGGAGCGGGGTGATCAGGTCGCCGTGGACGGGGCCCGCGTCGGGGGTCTCCACGGCGTAGGGGTAGCCGGGGCCGTCGTACAGGGCCGTGTCGGGCAGGTGGGCGGGGGTGTGGGACGTGATGCGGCCGGCCAGGTGGGCGGCGTGGTTGCGTTCGCCGGGGCGGAGGGTGCCGTAGACGAAGAACGGCAGGTGGTCGGGGTCGGGGTGGGTCACGCCGGGGTTCCCGGGGTCGTCTCCTCCGCCACCCAGGCCAGGTACGCCGCGCTGCCCCGGGCCACGGGGGTGGCGATGATCTCCGGGGTGTCGTAGTCGTGGGCGGCCAGGAGCCAGGACTCCAGGGCGGGGTAGCGGGACTCGGTCGTCTTCAGGAACACCTGCCACTCCCGTGCCGTCTCGATCGCCCCCTCCCAGCGGTACACCGACGTCACCGGGCCGCCGATCTGCGCGCAGGCCGCGACCCGCGCCTCCACGGCACCCCGCGCCAGCGCGTCCGCCTTGTCCGGGGTGTCGGTCGTCGTGAGGACGGTCAGGACGGCGGGAGCGGTGGGGGCAGTGGAGGCGGTGGAGGCGGCAGGGGTGGTGGGGGTGGTCTGGTCGGTCACTGGGGGTGCTCCCTCTCCTCGGGGCTCAAATACGGGGAGGCTACCGGCCAGGCCTAAGGTCCCGATATCGGACGTGTCGCAACTTTGGTAGCCGTTGTTACACAACCTCCCGGTTCCCGTGATGCGTCCTTCCTACCGTCGACAGCGGTGGCCGGTCACCGCCGAATCCCCGGCATCCCCCGGACCGGCCGCCACCCCGCCTCCCCCCACTCCCCCGGCCCACACATGACTCCGCGCTTCCGCATCCCGCCGGGCGTGCCCCTGGCCGCCCTGGCCGTCGCCGTGCTGTCCGCGTGCGGCGCCACCGGCGGCCTCGGCGACACCGAGCCCGCGCCGCCGGTGTCGGTGCAGCCGCGCCCCGAGCCGCTGTGGTCCGCCTGGTCGGGTTCGTCGCCGTCGGCGCCCGGCGAGGACCCGACGTCGCAGCAGCCGCCGCCCGAACCGCTGGCCGGGCTGGACCCGCTCGGTCCTGGCGGGCTCGCCGAGGCCGACGTGCGGGAGGTGCTGCGCGCCGACACCCGGCTGCGTACGCTCGCCGACCGGCCGCTGGTGAAGAAGCCGGGGAAGCCGGGCATCCGGCCGCCGGTGCTCACCGACCTGACCGGGGACGGCAAGCCCGAGATGCTGGTCGCGATCGACGTGGAGAGCGGGCGGAGCGTGCTCGTCGTCTACTACGAGAAGCGCGGCAAGGTCTATCCGATCCTGTTCACCGCCGGGCGGCGCCTCGCCGTCGAGACGCTCGGCACCGATCTGCTGGTGCGCAGCCCCTGCGCGGAGGGCGGCGAGCAGGCCGTGCGCTTCCACTGGGACGGCACCCGGATGTCCACGGTCAGTGACGTCAAGAGTTACGGCAACGGTGGCAAGGGCGGCGAGGGCGGCAGCTCGCCCACCTCCGAACCCGGACACCCGGGCTCCCCCGGAGCCCGCCCATGAGGCTCCGCTCCCCGTACGCGCGCCTCGTGCGCGCACCCCGCCGCGCCCTCGCCGCCCTCGCCGCCCTCGTCGCGCGCTGGCACACGCTCGGCCTGCGCTGGAAGATCGCCGCGCTGCTCGCCGGGGGCTGCGCGGTCGTCGCCGTCGCCATCGGGCTGCTCATCCACAACGCGCGCCTCGACCAGGTGTGCGAGGGCGCGCGGTCGGCGGCCACGGCGCAGCTCGTGCGCGTGCGTCAGGTGTACGAGCTGACCGGGCAGGTGCCCCAGGACGACACGGACGCGGCGATCGACGCGCGGGGGCTTCCGGAGTCGCTGCGGGCCGCCGCGCTCGACGGTCAGCGCAGCACGTATCTGGACATGGACGCGGACGAGCCGTCGGTGTGGGCGGCGCGGCCGGTGGGCGACCGCGTCCTGTCCGTACGGCTTCCGCTGCGCGAACAGGCCGACGAGATGGCCGAGTTCGACCAGCAGCTGATCGTGTCCGGTGCCGTCGTCGTGGCCCTGGCCGCGCTCGGCGGCGCCGGGCTCGCCAGCAGGCTCAGCCGCGACCTGCGCACGGCGGCGGCGACCGCGCGCCGCATCAGCCAGGGAGAGCTGGACGCCCGCATCGGGCATCCGCTGCCGCCGGGGTTCCGGCACGGCAGGAACGAGGTCGCCGACCTCGCCACCGCCGTCGACACCATGGCCGCGACGCTGCAGCGGCGTCTGGAGGCCGAGCAGCGGTTCACCGCCGACGTCGCCCACGAACTGCGGACGCCGCTGACCGGGCTGCACACCGCGGCCGAACTCCTGCCGCCGAGCCGCCCCACCGAGCTGGTGCGCGACCGTGTCGGGGCGCTGCGGTCCCTCACCGAGGACCTGCTCGAGGTCGCCCGGCTCGACGCGGACGTGGAGCGACCGGACCTGGACGTGCATCCGCTCGGCACGCTCGTCACGGGCATGGTCCAACGGGCGGGCCGCACCGAGCAGTTCGGCGGGTGCCGGGTGCGGCTCGGCTCCGTCGACGAGCGGCTCGTACGGACCGACGCGCGCCGTCTCGAGCGGATCCTGACCAACCTCGTCGGCAACGCCCACCGGCACGGCCGCGGCCCCGTCGACCTGTGCGTCGCGGGAGCCGCGGTGACGGTGCGCGACCACGGTCCCGGCTTCCCGCCGCACCTGCTGCGCGAGGGCCCGCAGCGGTTCCAGACGGGCGCCCGCGAGCGCGGCCAGGGCACCGGGCTCGGCCTGACCATCGCCCTCGGCCAGGCCGCCGTCATCGGCGCGCGGGTGGACCTCGCCAACGCGGACGACGGGGGCGCGGTGGCGGTGGTGCACCTGCCGGAGGCCTGAGCCGGGCCGAGCCGGGCCGCACCCGGCACCCGGCTCCCACGCACCGCTCAACTCCCGTACGACCGGACCTCCTTGGCCGACCGCAGCGCCCACGCCCACCAGTGCAGCTGGTCCAGCATCCCCTTCGCGGCGGCCTCCGCGACCGCCGGGTCCCGGTGGGCGCCCTCGTCGTCGAAGAGCGCGCCCGCGTTGTGGAAGGAGACGGTGTCGCGGACGGTGACCATGTGCAGCTCGGCGAAGACCTGGCGCAGGTGCTCGACGGCGCGCAGGCCGCCGGAGATGCCGCCGTAGGAGACCAGGGCGACGGGCTTGGCCTGCCATTCGTCGCGGTGCCAGTCGATGACGTTCTTCAGGGACGCGGGGAAGGAGTGGTTGTATTCGGGGGTGAGCACGACGAACGCGTCCGCCTCCGCCAACTTCGGTGTGACCTTGGCGAGTTCGGCGAGGACCTCGGCGGACGGGCGGAAGGTGAGGGAGGTGGGCAGGTCGACCTCGGCCAGGTCGATGAGGTCCACCTCGAATCCCTCGTGGCCGCGCACGCGGGCGAGCAGCCACTCGGCGACGACCGGGCCGAAGCGGCCCTCGCGGTTGCTGCCGACGATCACGGCGACCTTCACCGGCGTACCGGTCGACGACGCGAAGGCGGTGTCGGCGGACGGGGAGGCGGACGGGGAGACGGACTGCGAAGCGGCCTTGGCCGTGGTGGTGTTCATGCGGAGAGCTTCTTAGTTAAACCTTGGTTCAGGTCAAGCGGCGGCCGCGACTAATCTGGCGGCATGACGACGCACCTCGCACCGGACGCCAAGGAAGCCACCGTCGGCGAACTCGCCGAGCGCAGCGGAGTCGCGCCCTCCGCCTTGCGCTTCTACGAGCGCGAAGGGCTCATCTCCAGCCGTCGCACCACCGGCAACCAGCGCCGCTACAGCCGGGACACCCTGCGCCGCGTCGCCTTCATCCGCACCTCGCAGCGGCTCGGCATCCCGCTGGCCACCATCCGCGACGTACTGAAACTGCTCCCGGAGGACCGCACGCCCACCCGCGAGGACTGGGCCCGGATCTCCGAGTGCTGGCGCGCGGACCTGGACGACCGCATCCGCACCCTGCAGCGCCTCCGCGACAACCTGAGCGACTGCATCGGCTGCGGCTGCCTCTCCCTGGACCGCTGCGCCCTGTCGAACCCGTGGGACGAACTGGCCGCGCACGGCCCGGGCCCGCGCCGCCTCCTGGAGGACTGAGCGGGCCGGAGACCGGAGGGCGGGGAGCGGAGAGGGCCGGGCGACCGGGCCGCCGGGCCCGTGAACTCCGAACGTACGGTGGGCCCATGACCACACAAGGACCCATCACCGCCGACGTCACCCGACTTGAGATCGACGGCGCCCCCGCCACCGTCGACACGCTGCGGGCGCGCGCCCTGGACACCTTCGGGCACTTCACCGCGATGCAGGTCAGGGACGGCAGGGTGCGCGGCCTCGGGCTCCACCTGGACCGTCTGGACGCGGGGACGCGGGAACTCTTCGACCAGGGGCTCGACGGGGAACGGGTCCGCGAGCTGATCCGGCACGTGCTCGCCGGGGACGGCGGCGCCGACGGCGCGACCGGCGTCATCGGCGACGCCTCCGTCCGCGTGTACGTGCACGCCCCCGACGGCACCCCGTCCCTGATGGTCACCGTGCGGCCGCCCACCGAGCTGGCCGCCGTGATGGCCGACCGGGCGCAGGCCCTGAAGTCCGTGCCCTACGTACGGCCGGTCGCGCACATCAAGCACCTCGGCGGCTTCGGGCAGGCCTACCACGGCCGGGAGGCGCGCCGCGCGGGCTACGACGAGGCGCTGCTCACCGGCCCCGACGGCCTGATCAGCGAGGGCGCCGTCACCAATGCGGCCTTCTACGACGGGCGCGAGCTGGTGTGGCCCGACGCCCCGCACCTGGCCGGGATCACCATGCAGGTCCTCCGGGCGCGGCTGGCGGACGCGGGCCTGCCCACGCGCCCGGGTCCGGTACGCCTTTCGGACCTGCCCTCTTACCGTGCGGCCCTCGTCACGAACTCCTGGGGCATCAGCCCGGTGCGCCGCGTCGACGACCTGGACCTGCCCGTGGACGAGAAGCTGATGGCGGCCGTCTCCGAGGTGTACGAGGCCGCGCCCTGGGACGTGATCTGAGCCGGGCTCAGCTGTCGGCCCCGCCCCGGGTCACCCATTCACAGGCGCCGCGGCGCGGCTTCGGATCCTTTCCGCGACACGCGTGGTGACCTGCTGGAACGTTCCCGTCGGGGCGTCAGGGGCCGGGTCCGCGCAGGGTTTCTGACAGGGCTTCAGCAGGCGTACGCGGCCGAGTGCCACTTACCTCGGAGGTGCGTCCCGCACGAAGGCCTCGACAGGAGCAAGCCCCATGCGCACAGCCCGCCAGCTGACGACCGCCGCCGCACTCGCCGTCACCTCGGCGGGCCTGTGCGCCGCCCCCGCGGCCGCGGCGCCCGCGGGCGGCCTCCAGGTGTCACCGGCCACCGTCACGCCCGGCACCACCGTCACGGTGAACACCACGGCGTGCGGCGCGGACGGCACCGCGACGGGCGACGCCAGCGCGGTCGGCGCGGGCACCTTCGCGCTGGCTTCGGGGGAACGGGCCGAGGTGGCGTCCGGGCGGTTCAAGGTGCCGCCGTCGGCGCAGCCCGGCACGTACGAGATCGTGGCGCGCTGCGCCGGCTCCGGCGGCCGCGAGGTGGCGGGCGACCTGTCGGTGACGCTCACGTCCACGGCGTCCGCCCGCGCGGAGCAGCCGGTGCCGGTGCCGGTGCATCCGAAGGGGCACGTGAAGACGGGGGTCGGTGGCGCGCTCGGCCCCGACCCCGTGAAGACCGCGGCGGGCGTGGCGGTACTCGCCCTCGCCGCCGCGGGCGGTACCTGGCTCCTGCATCGCCGGGCGAGAGGCGACAGGATCTGACGGACCCCCTCCGCGGTCCGCGGGTACCGCCGCTCCCCCTCCCCCTGCCGGCCGCACGTCCCTCGCGACCGGCGGGGGAGGCGGGAACGCGATCTGCACCGGGCTGCACCGATACGTTTCCCAACCCTTTCCAACCCTTTCCAACCCTTTCCAACCCTTCCCCACCCTTCCCCACCCTTCCCCGAGGGGGCGAGCCATGCGGCGGACACAGCGGCGAGGCAGGTTCGGCACCTGGGTCATGGCGGTGGCCACCGCGCTCGCCCTGTGCGGCGGCGCCTGGCTCGTGCGCGAGGGCACCGCGGGGCACCCGCCCCCGCAGCCGTCCGCCGCGCAGGCCGCGGCGCCGGGCACCACCCGGGCGGGACCGGTGCTCGCCCCGCTCCCCCCGTCACCGCCCGACCGGATCCGGATCCCGGCGATCGACGTGGACGCCCCCCTCATGGGCCTCGGCCTGACCCGCCAGGGCAGCCTCGACGTACCGCCGCCGCGGCACAAGAACCTCGCGGGCTGGTACGAGGCGGGCACCACGCCGGGCGAGCGCGGCACGACGGTCGTGGCCGGGCACGTCGACAACGCGGAGGGCCCTGCCGTCTTCTACGGCCTGGGCGGCCTCGCGAAGGGCCGGGTCATCGAGGTGGAGCGGCGCGACGGCGGGGTGGCGCTGTTCACGGTGTACGCCGTGGAGGTGTACGACGCGAAGGGCTTCCCCGACGAGAAGGTGTACGGGGCGGCGGCGCGGCCGGAGCTGCGGGTGATCACGTGTGGCGGGGCGTACTCGAAGAAGACGGGGTACCAGGGCAATGTGGTGGTCTTCGCGCACTTGACGGGCACACGCTGAGTTCCCTGGCGCGTGGCGACCGCCTCCGGCGGTCTACGCCACCCACTGCTCGTACGCCATCTTCGCCACGAGCCCGACCACGGTCGTGAGCAGCACGATCCGCACGAACCCGCTGCCCTTCTTCAGGGCGGTGCGGGCGCCGAGGGTGCCGCCGGCGAGGTTGAAGACGGCGAGGACGGCGGCGAGCTGCCAGAGCACGGCGCCCTGCCAGGCGAACATGGCGAGGGCGCCCGCGTTGGTGCAGCAGTTGACGATCTTCGCGTTGGCGGAGGCGGTGACCAGGTCGAACCGGAGCACGGCGGTCAGCGCGAGCACGAGGAAGGTGCCGGTGCCGGGGCCGATGAGGCCGTCGTAGAAGCCGATGCCGACGCCCGCGAGGCCGATGGCGGCGAGGATGCGGCGCGGCGGGAGCGGGCCCGTCGCGGGGGCCGTGCCGAAGTCCGGGCGGAAGATGACGAAGGCGCCGACGCCGACGAGGACGGCCATGATCACGGGCTTGAGCACCTCGGTGCTCATCCCGGCCGCGAAGAAGGCTCCGCCCATGGACCCGGCGAGCGCCGCAAGGCCGATCTTCACGGCGGTGCCGACGTCGATGGGTGCCTTGCGCACGTACGTCACGGCGGCGCCCGTCGTTCCCACGATCGCCACCGCCTTGTTCGTGCCGAGCGCGGTTGCCGCCGGGGTCGACCCCGGCAGCCCGAGCAGCAGCGCGGGCAGCAGCAGGAGCCCTCCACCGCCCACCACGGCGTCGATCCAACCGGCCGCGAACGCGGCGACGCACAGGACGACGACAGCGGTCGTTGGTATGTCGGGCATGATCGCGACCCTATGGACGGGGTAGGTGGTGCGTCCACGAAAATCTGGGCGACTTGAGGGACTTCAGAGGTTGTCGCCTCGGGCGGCGTGACCGTCGCTGCAACCGTCCTCCGCCGCTACGCGGCGAAGCCCGTCCCACCCGCCCACCCGCACCCTGGTCCCAGCGTGACCGCAACGACAGCCCGGTCCGACACCACCGGAACGCCCGACTTGGACCACACCGGGCCTGCGCCGAAACCCGCGCCGGGTGGATCCGACGCTCCCGCTCTGGGCCCACCCCACGTCCCACGGCGAACGGGTGGGCGGGCGGGGCACCACCCACCGACCCGAGAACAGAAGACCACCCAAGCTCAGGGGCCCGACCCCGCGTCCCACAGCAAACGGGTGGGCGGGTGGGAGAAACCCGCCGCGATAGCGGCGGACACCACCCACCGACCCGAGGACAAAAGACCACCCAGGCCCGGGGGCCCACCCCGCGTCCCACAGCAAACGGGTGGGCGGGCGGGAGAAACCCGCCGCGACAGCGGCGGACACCACCCACCGACCCGAGGACAAAAGACCACCCAGGCCCGGGGGCCCACCCCGCGTCCCACAGCAAACGGGTGGGCGGGTGGGACGGACCCGCCGCGGTAGCGGTGGGCACCCCCCCACGGGCCCGAGGCCGGACTCGTCCTCACAGGCGGCCGGCCGCCCTGCTGAGGCCACCGTTCCCCCGCCGAAACACCACGGCCCCCGCCGGGAAACCCCGGCCCAGCAGGCTGCGGGACATGACCACCAGAGACCCGCGGCAGCGCACCGTCGTCCTGGGTGCCGGACTCGCCGGCGCCCG
This sequence comes from Streptomyces sp. NPDC127108, assembly GCF_042677545.1. NCBI lineage: Bacteria > Bacillati > Actinomycetota > Actinomycetes > Kitasatosporales > Streptomycetaceae > Streptomyces > Streptomyces sp. NPDC127108. The sequence continues at coordinate 54,458 of NZ_JBHXTE010000038.1, forward strand.
GCTCGCCGCCAGGCTCGGCGGGGGTGCCCTGCTGATCGGCGAGGAGCCGTACGCGCCGTACAACCGGGTGCTGCTCACCGAGGTGCTCGCGGGCCGGTACGGGCCGGAGGTGATCGCGCTGCCGGAGCCCGCGCCGGAGCGGTACCTGCGGGCGCGGGCCGTGCGGATCGACCGGGCGGACCGGGTGGTGCTGTGCGAGGACGGGTCCCGGGTGCCGTACGAGCGCCTGGTGCTCGCCACCGGCGCGAACCCGGTGCTGCCCCCGCTGCGCGGACTCTTCGCGCCGGGGGCCACCGAGCTGCCCGGCGGGGTACACGCGTTCCGGACGATGGCGGACTGCCTGGCCCTGTCGGACGCGGCCCGGCCGGACGCGCGGGCGGTCGTCGTCGGCGGCGGCCTGCTCGGCGTGTGCGCGGCACGGGCCCTCGCGGACCGGGGGGTGCGGGTGGTGCTCGCCCAGCAGGGCGACCGCCTGATGGAGCGGCAGCTCGACCCGGACGCCTCGGAGCTGGTGCGCCGCCACCTCACGGCGCTCGGCGTGGAGGTGCACACCGAGTGCCGGGTGCGCGGCGTACGGCAGACGGACGGCGCCGTACGGTCGGTGGAACTGGCCGACGGCTACGTCCTCGGCACCGACCTGACGGTCCTCGCCTGCGGCGTCCGCCCCCGCACCGGCCTGGCCCGCGCGGCGGGCCTGGACGTGGGGCACGGCATCGTCGTGGACGAAGGCCTTCGCACCAGCGACCCGCACGTGTACGCCATCGGCGACTGCGCCGAGTACGCGGGCGCGGCCCCGTGCCTCGCGGCACCCGCCCTCGACCAGGCCGACGCCCTCGCCGCCGCCCTGACCGCCCCGGAGTCGGCCCGCCCGTACGCGGGCACCCGCTCCCTGACCCGGCTGACCCTGCCGCACCACGAACACCCCCTGGACATCGCCGCGTTCGGCGACCCGGAGACCCGTCCGGACGACGACGTAGTACGGCTGACGGACGCCACCCGGGGCACGTACCGCAAGGTCGTCGTGCGCGGCGACCGCCTCGTCGGCGGTGTGCTCCTCGGCGAGCTGACGGCCGTGGGCGCGCTCGCCCGGGCCTGGGCGGCCGACGAGGCCCTGCCCGACGACGGCAGCCCGCTGCTGCACCTGCTCACTCACGACGGAGGCCACTGACCCATGGACGCGACCTCGACCCCGCATCCGGCACCGCATGCGACCTCGCACCCGGCACCGCACCCGGCACCGCATCCGGCCACGCGGAAGAACCTTGTCCTGGTCGGGCACGGCATGGTCGGCCAGCGCTTCCTCGAAGCCCTCGCCGAGCACGGCCTGACCGAGACGCACCATGTCGTCGTCCTGTGCGAGGAGCCGCGCCCGGCCTACGACCGCGTCCAGCTCACCTCGTACTTCTCGGGCACCACCCCGGACGAACTCTCCGTCACCGAGGGCGGGTTCATGGAGCGGCACGGCATCGAGCTGCTTCTCGGCGACCCGGCCGAGCACATCGACCGGGAGGCGCGGACGGTCACCGCGCGCTCGGGGCGCGTCCTCGGCTACGACACCCTCGTCCTGGCCACGGGCTCGGTGCCGTTCGTGCCGCCGGTGCCGGGCAAGGACGCGGACGGCTGCTTCGTCTACCGCACCATCGAGGACGTCCTCGCCATCGAGGCGTACGCGAAGGCGAACGCCACGACGGGCGCGGTGGTCGGCGGCGGGCTGCTCGGCCTGGAGGCGGCGGGCGCCCTGCAGGGGCTCGGGCTGGCCACGCACATCGTGGAGTTCGCCCCGCGCCTGATGCCCGCACAGGTCGACGACGGCGGCGGCGCGGCCCTGCTGCGCACGCTGACCGGCCGGGGGCTCGCCGTGCACACGGGTACGGGCACCCAGGAGATCGTGACCGACGAGGCGGGCGCGGTGCGCGCGATGCGCCTGTCGGACGGCTCCGAACTGGACGTCGGCCTGGTGGTGTTCTCGGCGGGGGTGCGCCCCCGCGACCAGCTGGCCCGCGACTGCGGCCTCGCGGTCGGCGAGCGCGGCGGTGTCACCGTCGACGAGCGGTGCCGTACGAGCGACCCGCACGTGTACGCCATCGGCGAGTGCGCGCAGGCCGTGGACGGCCGGGTGTACGGCCTGGTCGCGCCGGGCTACGAGATGGCGCAGACGGCCGCCGCCGCCCTCGCGTCCGAGGACGCGGACGCCGCCTTCACCGGCGCCGACATGTCCACGAAGCTGAAGCTGCTCGGCGTGGACGTGGCGTCGTTCGGCGACGCGCACGGCACGGCGGAGGGCTGTCTCGACGTCGCGTACGCCGACTCGCGGGCGGGCACGTACAAGAAGCTCGTGGTCGGCGCGGACGGCACGCTCCTCGGCGGCGTCCTGGTCGGCGACACCGAGGCGTACGGGACGCTGCGGGCGCTGACCGGGTCGGTGCCGCCGGTGCCCGCCGAGCAGTTGGTGCTGCCCGCGGGCGCGGGCGCCGCCCCGGCCCTCGGCCCGGAGGCGCTGCCGGACGACGCCGTGGTGTGCAACTGCCACAACGTCACGAAGGCCGCCGTGCGGGCGTGCGCGACGCTGCCCGAGGTCAAGAAGTGCACCAAGGCCGGTACGGGCTGCGGGAGTTGCGTGAAGCTCATCGGCCAGCTCCTTCCGCAGTCGGGCGACGCGGGCCTGTGCGGGTGCTTCGCGCAGACCCGCCAGGAGCTGTACGAGATCGTCCGCACCCTGCGCGTCACCTCCTTCCGGGACCTGCTCGACCGGCACGGCCGCGAGTCGGCACGCGGCGGCGAGGGCTGCGAGACGTGCAAGCCCGCCGTCGCCTCCGTCATCGCCTCGCTGGCACCCGCGATCGGCGCCGACGGCTATGTCCTGGACGGCGAGCAGGCGGCCCTGCAGGACACCAACGACCACTTCCTCGCCAACCTCCAGAAGAACGGCTCCTATTCGGTGGTGCCGCGCATCCCGGGCGGCGAGATCACCCCGGACAAGCTCATCGTGATCGGCGAGGTGGCGCGGGAGTTCGGCCTCTACACGAAGATCACCGGCGGTCAGCGCATCGACCTGTTCGGCGCCCGGGTCGAACAGCTCCCGCCGATCTGGGCGCGGCTGGTCGACGCGGGCTTCGAGTCGGGGCACGCGTACGGCAAGGCGCTGCGCACGGTGAAGTCGTGCGTCGGGCAGACCTGGTGCCGCTACGGCGTGCAGGACTCGGTGCGCATGGCGATCGACCTGGAGCTGCGCTACCGGGGCCTGCGCGCGCCGCACAAGCTGAAGTCGGCGGTGTCGGGGTGCGCCCGCGAGTGCGCGGAGGCCCGCTCCAAGGACTTCGGCGTGATCGCCACGGCGAGCGGCTGGAACCTGTACGTCGGCGGCAACGGCGGCGCGACCCCGCGCCACGCGGACCTGCTCGCGCAGGACCTCGACGACGCCGGGCTCATCCGGCTCATCGACCGGTTCCTGATGTTCTACATCCGCACCGCCGACCGCCTGGAGCGCACCTCGGCGTGGCTGGAGCGGATCGACGGCGGCCTGGACCACGTACGGGACGTGGTGGTGGACGACTCCCTCGGCATCTGCGCCGACCTGGAGGCCCTGATGGCGGACCACGTCACGCACTACCGCGACGAGTGGGCCGAGACCCTGGCCGACCCGGACCGCCTGGCCCGCTTCGTGTCGTTCGTGAACGCGCCCGAGGCACCGGACCCGCTGGTGGCGTTCGTCCCCGAGCGCGACCAGATCAAGCCCGACCTGCCGCTGCTGACCCTGCGGCCCCTGGAAGGAAGCTCCGCGCGATGACGACGATGACCGAGGCGGCCCCCGCCGCGAGCCCCACCACCGCCGACGCCAGCGTCCAACTGCGCCTCGACGGAGGCTGGTTGACGGTGTGCGCCGCGGCCCGGCTCACTCCCGGCCGCGGCGTGGCCGTGCTGCTCCCCGACGGGCGACGCCAGGCGGCGCTGTTCCTGGACCGCGCCGGACGCCTGTACGCGATCGACAACCGCGACCCGTTCTCCGGCGCGGCCGTGCTCTCGCGGGGCCTGGTCGGCTCGGCGGAGGGCCGCCCGTTCGTGGCCTCGCCGCTCCTGAAGCAGCGCTTCGACCTGGAGACGGGGCGGTGCCTCGACGATGACGACATCGGGGTCGGGGTGTACGAGGCCCGGGTCTCCGCCTAGTATTAGATCGTCCGGTCCAATACTCGTGGGCCGGGCGCTCTCATACGCCGAGGAGTCCCCATGCCCGCCCCCGCCGCCCGCACCCGCTTCACCGGCCGCACCGCCCTCGTCACCGGCGGCGGCTCCGGCCTCGGCCGCGCCATCGCCCTGGCCTTCGCCGCCGAGGGCGCGAACGTCGTCGTCACGGGCCGCTCCGAGGGCCCGCTCAAGGAGACGGTGACGCTGATCGAGGAGGCGGGCGGCACGGCCCTCGCGCACACCGCCGACGTGACCCGCCCCGCCGACGTCCAGGCCGCGGTGCGCGCCGCCGTCGACCGCTTCGGCGCCCTCGACGTGGCCGTGAACAACGCGGGCGTCTTCCGCGGCGGCGCCCCGGTGGCCGACCTCCCCGAGGAGGACTGGCACACACTCCTCGACACCAACGTCACCGGCGTCTTCCTCGCACTCCAGGCCGAGGTGCGCCAGATGCGCACACAGGACGGCGGCGGCGCGATCGTGAACATCGCCTCCAACCTGGGCGCCCACAAGCGCCGCCCGGGCATCGCCGGCTACGTCGCCGCGAAGGCCGCCGTCTCCGCGCTCACCCGCGGCGCCGCCCTCGACCACATCCAGGACGGCATCCGCATCAACGCGGTCAGCCCCGGCCCGTCGGCCACCACGATGTCCCTGCGCCCCGGCGAGACCGCCACCGCCCGCACCGACCGCATGCGCGGCGAGTCCCCCCTCGGCCGCGTCTCGGACACCACCGAGATCGCCGCGGCCGTCCTCTACCTGGCGTCGGACGACGCGGCGTCGGTGGTGGGCACGGACCTGGTGGTCGACGGGGGCGCTTCGGCCTGACCGCCCGCACACACATACACGCGTACGCTCAGCCGCATGACGGGCAGTGGGCGTACGAGGAGTTGGGGCGCGCGTGACATTCCCGATCAGGAGGGGCGTGTCGCCGTGGTCACCGGGGCCAACAGTGGGATCGGGTACGTCACGGCCCGGGAACTGGCTCGTCGTGGGGCCCGGGTGGTGCTCGCCTGTCGCAGTGCGGAGCGCGGTGGGGACGCCGCGCGGCGGCTCTCGGTCGATGTGCCGGACGCCGACGTCGAGTTCCGGGGACTCGATCTCGGGGACCTGGGCTCCGTGCGGGAGTTCGCCGAGGGGTTCGAGCGGGACCGCGGTGGGCGGCTCGATCTGCTGGTCAACAACGCGGGCGTGATGGCGTTGCCGTACCGGCGCACCGCGGACGGGTTCGAGACGCAGTTCGGCGTGAACCACCTCGGGCACTTCGCGCTCACCGGGCTGCTCCTGCCGCGGCTCCTCGAGACGCCCGGCGCCCGTGTCGTCACGGTCTCCAGCATGGCGCACGCGCTCGCCGACATCGACATCGGCGACCTCAACAGCGAGCTGCGCTACCGCCGTTGGCCCGCCTACGCCCGCTCCAAGTCGGCCAACCTGCTGTTCGTCCACGAGCTGGCGCGGCGCCTGGCCGAGTCGGGCGCCGACGTGGTCGCGGCGGCGGCGCACCCCGGCTACGCCGCGACGAACCTCCAGGCGACCGGGCCCCGGATGGCGGGCCGCCGGGCCACGGAGGCGTTCATGGCGGTGGTCAACCGCATCGTCGGCCAGTCCGCGGAGACCGGCGCCCTGCCCACGCTGTACGCGGCCACGGCGCCGGGGGTGCGCCCGGACTCCTTCACGGGCCCCCGTTTCCTCGCCTGGCGCGGCGCACCTGCCCGGTCCCCGCGAGCCGGTCGGACCCGCGACGACGTGGCGAGCGAGCGGTTGTGGGCGGCGTCGGAGGTGCTGACGGGGGTGACGTACGCGGCGCTCAAGGGCTGAGCCCCGCAGGGACGCGGGGCTGTATCGATGTGCGGCTCCGCCGCGTGGGCGCGCCCCGTAAGGGGCGCGGGGCTGTATCGATGTGCGGCTCCGCCGCGTGGGCGCGCCCCGTAAGGGGCGCGGGGAACTGCGCGACCAGCCCCCGCAGGTCGATCGCTGCCTCTCTAGCGAAGCCCCGACGCCTCGAACACCGCCTTGGCCTCCCGCCCGTTCAAGCGCGCGAGCAGCCGCGCGAGCTCCACCGACCCGGTCCGCAGCAGACCCGACGCCTGGGACGCGCGGGCCCCCGCGTCGAGGCGGTGCAGCAGCAGCGGATTCTCGGCGAGGACCTTCGGGTCGAACTCGACCCGGTTGCCGAGCGAGTCGCACAGGACCAGCCGCGCGGCGACGGTCTCGCTCACCCGCACGCTGGTGAGCAGGTTGACGCACACGTGCCGACGCCGCAGCGGCCCCCGCACGGCGAGCCAGCCGGGCCCCGCGCTGACCCGCACCGGGTGCAGGATCGCGTACAGCAGGACGGCCAGGCCCGCCCACAACCCGGTCCGCACGGCGCTCAGCGTCCCGCCCGCGAAGTCGACCAGCACGATCAGGGCGAACAGGGCGAGCGAGCAGAAGACGGCGGCCCGCAGGTCGGACGCCCAGCGCCGGTCGGTCACCACGGCGTCCGCGTCCGGTGTCCGGGGCGCGTCCGGTGCGTGCGCCGCGTGCCTGCCCCGAGTCGTCCAGTCATGTCCCATGTGCCGCACCGTAGGACGGAGCCCCGACCCCGTCTGCGGCGTTGACGCGGCGCATACACGTGCATGGCACACCTTGACGCGACGCTGACGACCCCCCTCAACAAGTCGTCAAGAGGCACCCCGCACCCGTCAAAGAGCCGCCAAGGGGTGTCGGCGTCCGCCCTACCCGCGTTGACGCTGGGTTGGCACGCCGACTCGACCACACCGGCTGACCTGCATGAAAGGCACGAGCATGACGACCGTTTCCGAGCGCCCCGACGCTCCGGCACTCGCGGAACCTCCTGATACCGGCGCGGCGGACCCGGGTGACCGTCATCGCCTCACCGCCCTCCAGGGCCTGGCCGCGCTGTCCCTGGACGCGATGGCCTCGGTCGCGTACGGGCCGGAGGCGATCGTGCTGGTCCTGGCCGCGGCCGGCGGCTACGGGCTCGGCTTCACGCTGCCGGTGACCCTCGCCATCGCCGCGCTGCTCGCCGTGCTCGTCGCCTCCTACCGCCAGGTCATCGCCGCGTTCCCCGACGGCGGCGGCAGCTACGCCGCCGCGAAGACGCACCTGGGCCGCCGCTCCGGCCTGGTCGCCGCCGCGTCCCTCGTCCTCGACTACGTCCTGAACGTCGCCGTCGCCGTGACGGCGGGCGTCGCGGCCCTCACCTCCGCCTTCCCCGAGCTGTACGGCGACCGCGTCGCGCTGTGCCTGGGCGTCCTCGTCGTCATCACGGCCGTCAACCTGCGCGGCATCGTCGACTCGGCGCGCGTGTTCATCGCCCCGACCGCGGTGTTCGTCGGCGCGATCCTCACGATGGTCGTCGTCGGCCTGTTCCGGGACGGCCCGGTCTCCACCGAGGCAGCCCAGGGCCATGCCTCGGTCCTCTCCGACAACGCCACGACGGTCGGCGCGCTGCTCCTGCTGAAAGCTTTCGCCTCGGGCTGTTCCGCGCTCACCGGCGTGGAGGCCATCGCCAACGCCGTGCCGTCGTTCCGCACCCCGCGCGTCAAGCGCGCCCAGCACGCGGAGGTGGCGCTCGGCGCACTGCTCGGCGTGATGCTGATCGGCCTGTCCGTCCTCATCTCCCGCTTCGGCCTGCAGCCGGTCGAGGGCGTCACCGTCCTCGCCCAGCTCACGGACGCCTCCCTCGGCCACAACTGGGCCTTCTACGTCGTGCAGTTCGCGACGATGATCCTGCTCGCGCTGTCCGCCAACACGTCCTTCGGCGGGCTGCCCGTCCTGATGAGCCTCCTCGCCCGGGACAACTACCTGCCGCACGTCTTCGCCCTCAAGGCGGACCGGCAGGTCCACCGGCACGGCGTCATCGCGCTCGCCGTCGCGGGCGCGGGGCTGCTGCTGTTCTCCGGCGGCGACACCAACACCCTCGTACCGCTGTTCGCGATCGGGGTCTTCGTCGGCTTCACGCTCTGCCAGACCGGCATGGTCATCCACTGGCGCAAGGTGGGCAAGCCCGCGAAGGCGCTGCTCAACGGCTTCGGCGCGGTCCTCACCGGTGTCTCGGCCGTCGTCGTGACGGCCACGAAGTTCACCGAGGGCGCCTGGCTGATCGTCCTCGCGCTGCCCGCGATCGTCGCCGTCTTCGAGGTCGTGCACCGGGCGTACGGCCGCATCGGCGATGACCTCGGCCTCGGCCGCGTCCCCGAGCCGCCGCACCGCGACCACTCCCTGGTGATCGTCCCCGTGTCCGGCCTGTCCCGGCTGACCTGCGAGGCCCTGAACGCGGCGGTGTCCCTCGGCGACGAGGTGCGGGCCGTGACGGTCACGTACGACGACGTCGAGGACCGGGCGGCCGCGCAGTCCCTTCGCCGGGACTGGGAGCTGTGGGGGCCCGGGGTCGACCTGGTCGAGCTGCCCTCCACGGCCCGGACCGTGGGGCGGCCCGTCGCCGAGTACGTACGGAAGGTGTACCAGTACCACCCGGGGACCCGGGTCACCGTGCTGATCCCCGAGGTGGAGCCCGCTCATCTGTGGCAGCGGCTCCTTCAGAACCAGCGGGGGGCCGTGCTGGCGCACGCGGTGCGGCGGGACACGGACGCGGTGATCTGCCGGTTGCGGTTCCGCCTCGCGGCTCGGCGCTGATCGGGGTCACCTCTGGGGCTGCGCCCCTCTCCCCCTTTTCGGCCCTTCGGGCCTCGTCCTCAAACGCCGGACGGGCTGAAATACACCCGCACACTCTCCAGCCCGTCCGGTGTTTGAGGACGAGGCGCGGAGCGCCGACAAGCGGGGTCCAGGGGGCGCAGCCCCCGGTTTCGGAGAAGGGGCGGGACTGGGGCGCCCCGCGAGGGCTACACGCGGCTGCAATGCGCCTGTCGTAATCCTCCCGCATGGTTGATCGTTGGGCCCGACACGTACCCGACCAACCGGCTCAGGGGGACACGTCATGACCATCAGTCGCAGAACACTGCTCGGCACCGGCACGGGCGCCGCACTCGGGCTGCTCACCGCGTGCGGCTCCAACACCGGCCGCGACGGCGGCGACTCGGACGGCAAGGGACCGAAGCTGTCCCAGTGGTACCACCAGTACGGGGAGGCCGGGACCGAGCAGGCCGTGAAGCGGTACGCCGAGGCGTACGACAAGGCCGACGTGTCCGTGCAGTGGCGTCCCGGCAACTACGACGAGCAGACCGCCGCCGCGCTCCTCACCAAGTCAGGCCCTGACGTCTTCGAGGTCAACGGCCCCACCCTGGACCAGATCCAGGGCGGCCAGGTCGTCGACCTCACCGACCTGCTCGACTCCGTGAAGGACGACTTCAACCCGGCGGTGCTCGCGCCGAAGACGTACGACGGCCGGATCTGGGCCGTCCCCCAGGTCGTCGACATGCAGCTCCTCTACTACCGCAAGAGCCTCCTCGCCGACGCGGGCCGCACCCCGCCCAAGTCCCTCACCGAACTCGTCGAAACGGCAAGTGAGTTGACGACCAAGAAGGTCAAGGGGCTGTTCCTCGGCAACGACGGCGGCGCGGGCGCACTCGGCGGAACGCCCCTGTACGCGGCGGGCCTGAGCCTCGTCACCGACGACGGCAAGGTCGGCTTCGACGACCCCGCGGCCGCCCGCGCCCTGGCCCCGCTGCGCACGCTGTACGAGGACAAGTCACTGCTGCTCGGCGCGCCCTCCGACTGGTCGGACCCGTCGGCGTTCGTCCAGGGGCTCACGGCCATGCAGTGGTCGGGCCTGTGGGCGCTGCCCGCGGTGGAGAAGGCTCTCGGCGACGACTTCGGCGTGGCCGCGTTCCCCGCCGCCGCGCCCGGCGCCGAGCCCGCGGTGCCGGTGGGCGCGTACGGCTCGGCGGTCAGCGCCCGCAGCGCGCACAAGCAGGAGGCCAAGGACTTCGTGAAGTGGCTGTGGGTCGAACGGACCGACCACCAGCGGGACTTCGCCCTGTCGTACGGCTTCCACATCCCGGCCCGCCTCTCGCTCGCGAAGAAGGCCGACGTCCTCACCAAGGGCCCGGCGGCCGACGCGGTGCGCTTCTCCACCGAGAACGGCTACGCCGAGCCGCTGCTCTGGACCCCGACGAGCCGGGTCGCGTACCAGGACGCGCTCAGCCGGATCATCAAGTCCGGGGCGAACCCGGAGAGCGAACTGCGGTCCGTCGTGCGGAAGGTGTCGGCGGAGCTGGACCGGGTGAAGAAGAAGTCGTCGTGAGCGCGGGCGCCGTGCGGCGCGAGCGGCTGTGGCGGCGCCTCGCGGGACCGCAGAACCGCAACCTCTGGTTCTGGGTGTTCGTCGGCCCCTTCGCGCTCGGCCTGATCGTCTTCACGTACGTACCGCTGGGCTGGAGCGTCTACCTCAGCTTCTTCGACGCCCACAACACCGTCTCGCCCACGGACTTCGTCGGCTTCGACAACTACACGTCGATGCTGCGGAACGACGCGTTCACCGACAGCCTGTGGACGTTCGTGGTCTTCACCGCCTTCATCGTGCCGACGACGTTCGTGCTGTCGCTCTCGCTCGCGCTGATGGTCAACCGGATGCGGCGCGCGCAGACGTTCCTGCGCTCGGTGTTCTTCCTGCCGGCGGCGTGCAGCTACGTCGTGGCGGCCCTGATCTGGAAGATGTCGATCTTCAACGGGGTGCGTTTCGGTCTGGCGAACACCGTGCTCGGCTGGTTCGGCGCCGACCAGACGGCGTGGCTGTCCACGACGGACCCGCCCTGGTACTGGCTGGTCATCGTCACCGTACGGCTCTGGCTCCAGGCGGGCTTCTACATGATCCTGTTCCTGGCCGGGCTCCAGCGCATCTCCCCCACCCTGTACGAGGCGGCGGCCGTCGACGGCGCCCGCCCCGGCTGGCAGGTCCTGCGCCACATCACGCTGCCCCAACTGCGCACGACGTCCGTGGCGGTGACCCTGCTCCTGGTCATCAACGCCTTCCAGGCCTTCGACGAGTTCTACAACCTGCTCTCGGACGCCCGCGGCTACCCGCCGTACGCCCGGCCGCCCCTCGTCTACCTCTATTACACGGCCCTCGGACAGGGGCAGAACCTGGGCCTCGGCAGCGCGGGCGCGGTGCTCCTCGCCCTGATCATCGCCGTGGTGGCGATCGGCCAGGCGCGCTGGTTCGGCCTCGGCAGGAAGGAGGACTGACGTGTACGACGCCTGGGTCAAGGTGGGCCGTGCCCTCAGGGTGGCGCTGCTCGTCGCCCTCGCCCTGCTGTTCCTGATCCCCTTCTACCTCCTGGTGCGCAACGGCCTCGCGTCCGAGCAGGACATCACGTCGCCCGACTGGACGTTCTTCCCGGCCACCCTGCACTGGTCGAACGTCCGGGAGCTGTTCGAGGACTCGACCGTCCCGATGGCCCGCTCCCTGTACAACTCGGCCCTGATCGCGGTCCTCACGACCGCGGGCACCCTGCTCCTGGCCTCCCTCGCGGGCTACGGCCTCGCCCGCATCCCCTACCGCCACGCCGATCACGTCTTCTACGCGATCCTGGCCACGATGATGGTCCCCGCCGCGGTCACCTTCGTCCCCAGCTTCGTCCTGGTCTCGTCCCTGGGCTGGATCTCCACCCTGCGCGGCCTGATCGTCCCCACGCTCTTCTCCGCGTTCGCCTGCTTCGTCTTCCGCCAGTACTTCCTGGGCTTCCCGAAGGAGCTGGAGGACGCGGCGCGGGTGGACGGCCTCGGACACTGGCGTACGTACTGGCTCATCGTCGTCCCGAACTCCCGCCCCGTCTTCGCCGCCGTCGGCACCATCGTGTTCATCGGCGCCTGGAACTCCTTCCTGTGGCCCCTGGTGATCGGCCAGGACCGGGACGCGTGGACCGTGCAGGTGGCCCTGGCCTCCTTCACGACCTCCCAAGTCATCCGCCTGCACGAACTGTTCGTCGCGGCGGCCGTGTCGATCGTGCCGCTGCTCGTGGTGTTCCTGTTCTTCCAGCGGTGGATCGTGGCGGGGGTGGAGCGGTCGGGGATCGACGAGTAGCGGGCGCACTCACGCCTGGGGGGAGTGCGCGGGGGGCCGTTCGGGGTCGTTGGAGTCCTGCAGTTCGGCCAGGAGGGCAGTCTGGCTGGCGAGGAGTTCGGTGAGGATGCGGCGTGCCGCGCGCAGGAGTTCGGCGACGTCGCCGCCGGCCAGCGCGTAGGTGACGGTGGTGCCTTCGCGGGTGGAGACGACGATGCCGGAGCGGCGCAGCACGGCGAGCTGCTGGGAGAGGTTCGAGGGCTCGATGTCGATGGCGATGAGCAGGTCCCGTACGGATACCGGCCCGTTCTGGAGGAGTTCGAGGACACGGATGCGGACGGGGTGCCCGAGCATCCGGAAGAACTCTGCTTTGACCTGGTAGAGGGGCGCCTGCACGGGATCACTCACTTTCCTGACGTGGATGAGGCCCTGGAGACGAGGTGCGGCGGCCTCGGCTGCCGCCGCACCCGGTATGACGTCTCATCCTTCCCGGCCTGGGGCCTTTCGAGCCGAGAGTTCGGCAGATGCAGAGATGGCTGCTTGAAGAATTCTTCAAGTAGTGGGCGCAGAAAAAGCGCCGCAGGTCACACCTCCATCTGCTCCTCGGTGCGCTTCAGGAGATGGCGTGCCATGGCCAGGTTCGACCGGCCCTTGTCGATGACGAGATAGATGAACAGGCCGTTCCCGGCCCTCCCGGTCACCGGCCGGATGAGGTGGTACTGGGAGCCCAGTGTCACCAGGATGTCCTCGATCTTGTCCTTCATGCCCAGCGTCTCCATGGTGCGCACCTTGGCGCGGATCAGGTCGGTGTTGCCGGCTGCCGCGACGGACAGGTCCAGGTCCTTTCCGCCGCCCAGGGTGCCGAGCGCCATGCCGCTGGTGTAGTCGACGACGGCGGCTCCCAGCGCTCCGTCGGCCTCGGTCAGCAGGGTCTTGAGAGACACTTCCACACTGGTCACGAGTCCTCCTCTGAGGGTGATGCGGGCTGGTTCTCCGGCCCACGCGGGGACTCTAGGAAGTGACGCCGCCCCTTGAGGGGACATAGGGCGAAAGCAGCCGCAGTTGCCCGATCCAGATCGGTTGGATGCGCTTTCGCCCGCTCCGGAATCGCGTCCTGTCCGCGGACCGGGGACTGACGCCCGTGCGCGGGAGGGCGTCCCCGCGCACGGGCCCCGGTCTAGCGCAGCCCGAAGGGCGCGGGTGCGGGATTCGCGGTCTCGGCGCGCCGCTGGCCGCCGGAGGTCGCCTTGCAGGTGAGGTCCTTCGCCGGGAGCTTGCCGGTGACCAGGTAGCCCATCGTGGCCTTCTCCGCGCAGGCGTTGCTGCTCCCGCCGAAGACGACGCCGTGGCCCTCGCCGCCGGCGACGGTGACCATGCGGGAGCCCTTCAGGGCGCGGTGCATGGCCTTGCCGGTGACCAGCGGGGTCTGCGAGTCCCACTCGTTCTGCACGACCAGCGACTTGACCTTGTTGTCCACCTTGGTGGCGGGCTCGGCGCCCCGGTCCCAGTAGGCGCAGGGGGTGATGGAGGAGGCGAAGTCGCCGTACAGCGGGTAGCGGGCGCCGTCGCGGATCGCGTCGCGGCGGTACGTCTCGGGGTCGCGCGGCCAGGAGGCGTCGGAGCAGACGACGGCGAGCTGGCTCGAGGTCATGTTGTCGAGCGACTGCTCCTGTGCGCCGGGCAGTTCGCGCACCTGACGGCCCTCGGCCGCCTTCTTCAGGTCGGCGACCGTCTTCGCGCCGCTCCGGACGGTGAAGAACTCGGCGCGCGTGATGTCGCGCACGGCGGCGCCGTCGAGCTTCTGGCCGTCGACGACGATGGGGTCGACGTCGGCTCGCGCCACCAGCTTGCGGAAGGTCCGGGCGACCTTCGCCGGGGAGTCACCCAGGTGGTACGTGGCGTTGCGCGCGGCCGTCCACTTGGTCCACCGCTTGTAGGCCCGCTCGGCCTCCGGCGCCCAGACCTGGAACATGCCGCGCCACATCCGGCCCGGGTCGACGGCGCTGTCCAGGACGAAGCGGTCGGCGCGCTGCGGGAACAGCTGCATGTAGACGGCGCCGAGCGCGGTGCCGTAGGAGACGCCGAAGTACGACAGCTTCTTCTCGCCGAGGGCGGCGCGCATGACGTCCATGTCGCGCGCGGTGTTGCGGGTGCTGATGTGGGTCAGCGAACTCCCGTACTTCGCCCGGCACTTGTCGGCGACCCGCTTGGCCCACTTGGTGTTCGCGGCGTGCTCGGCGGCACTGCGGGTGGGCCGCGGGTAGGTCTGCTCGGCCTCGGTGAGTCCGCATTCGAGGGGCGTGCTCGCGCCGACCCCGCGCGGGTCGAACCCGATCATGTCGTACTGCTCGCGCACGTTCTTCGGCAGGCCCTTGGCGAACATCAGCGACAGATCGAGCCCCGACCCTCCGGGCCCGCCCGGGTTGGAGGTCAGCACCCCGCGCCGCTTGCCCGGCACACTGGTCTTGACCCGGGATATCGCGACGTCGATCCGCTTACCCTCGGGCTTGTCGTAGTCGAGCGGCACCTTCAGCGTGGCGCACTGGTACTTGGCGGGCTGATCGGCGGCGCACCGCTTCCAGGTGAGCTTCTGACGGGTGTACGGGGCGAGGCGTTCTGCGTCGACTCCGGCGGCGGCTCTCGCGGACGTGGGGGCCGCGGGGGCCGCCGAGTCCGCCGCGGCCGCCCTGTCCCCCGAGGCGGCCGACGCCGACCCGGCGACGAGCCCCGGCGCGAGCCCGGCCACCACTCCCAGCGCGAGCACCGGCACGAGGCGCCGCCGATATGCGGGATGTTGCACGTGAAGCTCCTTCTGATCGGTTTTGGTACCGCTCAGTTGGACGCAGAAGGAGCCCTGTACACCTCCACCGGATCGCCTCGACTCGGGCGGGCAGGGCGAAGGGGCGCCACCCCCGCACAGGATGGCGCCCCTTCATCGTGGACCGGGACCGCCGCCGCATCGGTTGAGGGTCGGGGACACGGCGGCGGGCCCGGGGTCTTCGCGGGGCTTGGCCCGCCGGGGGTCAGCGGTGGTCGCTGCCCGCCGAGGTGGAGGCCGCGCGGCCCGCTTCCAGGCGGGCCACCGGGATGCGGAACGGGGAGCAGGAGACGTAGTCCAGGCCCACCTCGTGGAAGAAGTGGACGGACTCGGGGTCGCCGCCGTGCTCGCCGCAGACGCCGAGCTTGAGGTCGGGGCGGGTGGCGCGGCCGGCCGCCGCGGCGTCGCGGACGAGCTTGCCGACGCCGTCCTTGTCGATCGTCTCGAACGGGGAGACGCCGAAGATGCCCTTTTCGAGGTAGGCGGTGAAGAAGGACGCCTCCACGTCGTCGCGGGAGAAGCCCCACACCGTCTGGGTGAGGTCGTTCGTGCCGAAGGAGAAGAACTCGGCGGCCTCGGCGATCTGTCCGGCGGTGAGGGCGGCGCGGGGCAGCTCGATCATCGTGCCGAGCGCCAGCTTCAGGGCCACGCCGGTGCTGCGCTCGACGTCGGCGATGACCTGCTCGGCCTCCTCGCGGACGATCTCCAGCTCCTGGACGGTGCCGACGAGCGGAATCATGATCTCCGCGCGCGGGTCGCCCTTGGCGTTCTTGCGCTCGGCCGCCGCTTCGGCGATCGCACGGACCTGCATGGTGAACAGGCCGGGGATGACGAGGCCGAGGCGTACGCCGCGCAGGCCCAGCATCGGGTTCTGCTCGTGCAGGCGGTGCACGGCCTGGAGCAGGCGCAGGTCGTTCTCGTTGTGGTCCTTGCGGGACTCGGCGAGGGCGACGCGCACCGAGAGCTCGGTGATGTCGGGCAGGAACTCGTGCAGCGGCGGGTCGAGGAGACGCACCGTCACCGGGAGGCCGTCCATGGCCTCGAACAGCTCGATGAAGTCCCGCTTCTGGAGCGGCAGGAGCTCCTTCAGGGCGTTCTCGCGCTCCTCGTCGGTGTCCGCGAGGATGAGGTGCTCGACCATCTCGCGGCGCTCGCCGAGGAACATGTGCTCGGTGCGGCACAGGCCGATGCCCTGGGCGCCGAAGCGCCGGGCCCTGAGCGCGTCCTCGGCGTTGTCGGCGTTGGCGCGCACCCGCAGGCGGCGGACCCGGTCCGCGTAGGCCATGATCCGGTGCACGGCCTTGACCAGCTCGTCGGCGTCGTCGGCGCCCGCGTGCATGCGGCCCTCGAAGTACTCCACGACCGGGGACGGCACGACCGGGACCTCGCCCAGGTACACCTTGCCGGTGGAGCCGTCGATGGAGACGACGTCACCCTCCTCGACGACGTGGCCGTTCACCGTCAGACGGCGGCGCTTGGTGTCGACCTCCAGGTCCTCGGCGCCGCACACACAGGTCTTGCCCATGCCGCGCGCGACGACGGCCGCGTGCGAGGTCTTGCCGCCGCGCGAGGTCAGGATGCCCTCGGCGGCGATCATGCCGTCCAGGTCGTCGGGGTTGGTCTCGCGGCGGATCAGGATGACCTTCTCGCCGGAGCGCGACCACTTGATGGCGGTGTACGAGTCGAAGACGGCCTTGCCGACGGCGGCACCCGGCGACGCGGCGATGCCACGGCCGAGCTGCTCGGCTCCCTTCCCGCCGTTGGCGTACTCGTCGTCGAAGCGCGGGAACATCAGCTGGGCGAGCTGCGCGCCGTTGACGCGCTGGAGGGCCTCGGCCTCGTCGATCAGGCCCTGGTCGACGAGCTGGGTGGCGATGCGGAACGCGGCACCGGCGGTGCGCTTGCCGACGCGGGTCTGGAGCATCCACAGCTGGCCGCGCTCGATGGTGAACTCGATGTCGCACAGGTCCTTGTAGTGCGTCTCGAGCGTTTCCATGATCTGCATGAGCTGGTCGTACGACTTCTTGTCGAGCTGCTCAAGATCGGCGAGCGGCACGGTGTTGCGGATGCCCGCGACGACGTCCTCGCCCTGCGCGTTCTGGAGGTAGTCGCCGTACACGCCCTGCTGGCCGGAGGCCGGGTCGCGGGTGAAGGCGACGCCGGTGCCGGAGTCGGGGCCGAGGTTGCCGAAGACCATGGAGCAGACGTTGACGGCGGTGCCGAGGTCGCCGGGGATGCGCTCCTGGCGGCGGTAGAGCTTGGCGCGGTCGGTGTTCCAGGAGTCGAAGACCGCGTGGATGGCGAGGTCCATCTGCTCGCGCGCGTCCTGCGGGAAGTCGCGCCCCGCCTCGGACTTGACGATCTTCTTGAACTTGGTGACGAGCTTCTTCAGCTCGGCCGCGTCCAGGTCGGTGTCGACCGTGACCTTCTTGGCCTGCTTGGCCTTGTCCAGCGCGTCCTCGAAGAGTTCGCCGTCGACGCCGAGCACGGTCTTGCCGAACATCTGGATGAGGCGGCGGTAGGAGTCCCACGCGAAGCGGTCGTCGCCGGCCTGCTTGGCGAGGCCCTGCACGGACTTGTCGGAGAGCCCGATGTTCAGGACGGTGTCCATCATGCCGGGCATGGAGAACTTGGCGCCCGAGCGGACGGAGACGAGGAGCGGGTCGTCGGCCTGGCCGAGCTTCTTGCCCATCGCGGCTTCGAGGGCGGAGAGGTGCGCACTCACCTCGTCACGCAGTGCCGCGGGCTCGTCTCCGCTCTCGAGGTAGACCTTGCAGGCCTCGGTGGTGATGGTGAAGCCCGGCGGCACGGGAAGGCCCAGGTTGGTCATCTCGGCGAGGTTCGCGCCCTTGCCGCCGAGGAGGTCCTTGAGCTCCTTGTTGCCCTCGGTGAAGTCGTAGACGAACTTCACGCCCTGAGTTCCCTGAGGTACGTGGGGATCTTTGTTTTCCGACACGGGTCTCGACTCCTCGAGGACGCGGTGGCTGCCCTGACGGCGAGGAACATACCCAGATCGAAGGCGTCTGGGTACGTCCACTTGTGGGTCGACCGGGCGTAACCACCCGTCCGCCGCTAGATCGAAAGTGACTCGGGAGTAGCGCAGGTGGCGTAATTGCGTTCAGGACTTGAACGCACAACTCTCGATCACCCGCCATTTTGCTCAGATGAGCGGATCAAACTCAGATGTGAGTTCAGGCCATAAATGATCGAGCGATGGCACTGAGTGCCACCCCTCCGAGAAGTGCAGCCACCCGGAACCCGCTCATCTGAGCGCAAGCCCCATCAAGGGTGGCGAGAATCACGCCGTTTGAAGCGGCCGGATCCGGGCCCGGTCTCGGCATCCGGGCACCTCCGCGCCCCCTCGGCGACACCCCCGCGAAACCGCCTCACACCCCGAGCGCCACGAGCCGCTCCTCCACCCGCTCCGGCGCGTACAGGTGCTCCACGACCAGCGCACCCGCCCCGATCAGCCCCGCGCGGCCCCCGAGCCGCGAGGTGACGATCTCCAGGTGGGCCGTGGAGCGCGGCAGGGCCCGCTGGTAGAGCAGCTCGCGCACACCCGTGAGGAAGGGTGTTCCGGCCAGATCTCCGGCGATCATGAGAACGCCGGGGTTCAGGAGCGTCACGACGGTGGCGAGGACCTCGCCGACCTGCCGCCCGGCCTCCCGCGCGAGCCCCACCGCCTCCGGGTGCCCCGCGGCGAGCAGCTCCCGCACGTCCGAGCCCGACGCGGCCGGCACCCCCGCCGCCGCGAGCCGGGCCGCCACCGCCCGCCCGCTGGCCACCGCGGCCAGACAGCCGTACGAACCGCACTTGCACGGCGCGGCGGCGCTCCCCGGCACCCCGGGCACCCGGATGTGCCCGATGTCGCCCGCGCCGCCGTCGATGCCCCGGTAGAGGGAGCCGTCGACGACGACGCCCGCGCCGATCCCGGTGGAGACCTTGACCAGGGCGAAGGCCGAGCAGTCCGGGTAGTGGGCGCGCTGCTCCGCGTACGCCATGAGGTTCGCGTCGTTGTCGACGAGCACCGGCACCGGGGCGGGCACGCCGCCGTGCCCGGTGTGCTCCGTGAAGGCGCGGCGCAGCCTGCCTCTTATGTCGTAGCCGTCCCAGCCGGGCATGATCGGCGGCTGCACCACCCGGCCGGTCCCGGAGTCGACCGGGCCCGGCACGGCCAGGCCGATGCCGCACACCAAGGCCGCGTCCCTGCCGCTCTCGCGCAGCAGCTCGCCGAAGACCGCGCCGAGCCGGTCGAGGACCCGCTCCGGGCCGTCCTCCACGCGCAGCGCCCCGCCGCGCTCGGCGACGACCTCTCCGGCGAGGGTCAGCAGGGCCGTGCGGGCGTGCCGGGTCTCCAGGTCGGCGGCGAGGACGACGGCGTGCGCGTCGTCGAACTCCAGGCGCACCGAGGGGCGGCCGCCGAGCGGCGAGCTGACCGGGTTGCCCGCGCCCTCCCGCAGCCAGCCCGCGCGGAACAGCCGGTCCAGGCGCTGGCCGACGGTGGCGCGGGACAGGCCGGTGACGCGTTGCAGCGCGCCGCGCGTGGTGGCGCGGCCGCTGCGGACCAGGTGCAGCAGGTCGCCCGCGCTCGCCTGGGCGGCGGCCGGACGTGCCGGAGTCCCGTTCCTCATGCCCACTCCCTGCCCGGGCACGCGGCCCGACAGCCTCTTGCGCTCGTCAACTCGGCGTTACATATTGAGTTTTGCGTGTTGCGCAGACGTAACTCTATGGTGGATGGATCCAAACTGACAGGCTGTCGGGCGCGGCTTCGGCGCGCGGTTCCCACAGCCCCCGGGAGTGCCGCGTGGACCGTACGACCACGACGAGGGCCGCGATCCGGTCCCCTGCCGCAAGCACAGCCGGGCCCTCGGCGCGGCGCGGCGCGGGCCCTCCGCCCGCATCGCACCCCCCGCGGACCCCAGGGGCCCCGCAGGCCGCCCCCGCCGCGCTCCGCGAGCGCGCGGCCCGCGTCCTCGGCGCCAACTGGACCGGCACCTCCACCGTCCCCTCCCGCGCGCTGTATCCCCACCAGTGGTCCTGGGACTCCGCTTTCATCGCCATCGGATTACGCCATCTCTCGCCGCTGCGCGCCCAGTTGGAGCTGGAGACGCTTCTGTCCGCGCAGTGGGCCGACGGCCGCGTGCCGCACATCGTGTTCAACCCCGCCGTCCCGCTCGACGCGTACTTCCCGAGCCCCGACTTCTGGCGCTCCACCACCGCCGGACGCGCGGCGGGCGCGCCGCTCGCCGTGCAGACCTCCGGCATCGTGCAGCCCCCGGTGCACGCCCTGGCCGCCTGGCTGGTGCACCTGGCCGACCCCGGCCTCTCCCGGGCCCGCTCCTTCCTGTCCCGCCTCCACCCGCGCCTCGCCGCCTGGCACCGCCATCTGCTGCACCACCGCGACCTCGGCGGCGCGGGCCTCGCGGCCGTCGTCCACCCCTGGGAACAGGGCATGGACAACAGCCCCTGCTGGGACGGCCCGCTGAGCCGCGTCCCGCCCGCGCGCCCGCACAGCTACCGCCGCGCCGACCTCGACCACGGCTCGCCCCAGGACCGGCCGACGGACCTCGACTACGGGCGGTACGTGCGCCTTGCGACGGAGTACCGGGACGCGGGGTACGGGTACGGGGCCGGGATGCGTGCGCGTGCCGGAACGTCCGGCGGAACCGGCGGGTTCGGATTCGCCGTCGAGGACCCCGCGTTCAACGCCCTCCTCATCGCCTCCGAGCACGCCCTCGCCCGCATCACCGCCGAGCTGGGCGTGCCCGCGACGGCCCGGCACGACCGCGCGGAGCGGCTGACGCGGGTGCTCGTGGAGCGGCTGTGGGACGCGGAGGACGGGATCTTCCGGTGCCGGGACCTGCTGGCCGGGGGGTCCGATCCGGTGACCGGGGGCCCTGGGCGGGCACAGGTCCGCGGCGAGGGCGCGAGCGGGGCGCTCGTGGGTGAGCGCGGGGTCACCGGGCTGATTCCCCTGGTGGTGCCGGGGCTGCCCCGGGACGTCGTCGCCGATCTGGTGCGTACGGCACGCGGCCCGCACTTCGAGCTCGGCGGCCGGGCCCGCCTGGTGCCGAGCCACGATCTGCTCAGCCCCGCGTTCGACCCCCGGCGGTACTGGCGCGGACCCGCCTGGTTCAACACCAACTGGCTCCTGGAGCGCGGCCTTCGGCTGCACGGCGCGCGGGAGCACGCGGACGCGCTGCGCGCCGCCCTCCTCGACACCGCGGTGGCATCGGACTTCGCCGAGTACGTGGATCCGTACACCGGAGACGGCTGCGGCGCCCGCGGCTTCGGCTGGAGCGCGGCACTCGCCCTCGACCTGGGCGTGGCCGCGGCGCACGGCCGCGACATGAGCGACATGAGCGACATGAGCACGGAAACGACAGCGGGGCCTGGTTCGGACGAAGGGGCTCGGAATGACTGACCGGGATCATCGACTGCTGGTACGGGGTGCGACCTTCGCCGCCGTCGGCGCGGGCGGCGACATCCGGGGCGTGCCCGGCGGCACCGCCCCCGACGGGCTGTTCGTGCGCGACGCCCGCCATCTGAGCCGCTGGCAGCTGACGGTGGACGGCGCCGTGCCCGAAGTGCTCACGCCCGCCATCGCGTACGGACC
Organism: Streptomyces sp. NPDC127108; assembly: GCF_042677545.1. Classification (NCBI taxonomy): domain Bacteria; kingdom Bacillati; phylum Actinomycetota; class Actinomycetes; order Kitasatosporales; family Streptomycetaceae; genus Streptomyces; species Streptomyces sp. NPDC127108. Next base: position 76,034 of record NZ_JBHXTE010000038.1, read on the forward strand.
GGACGCGGACGCCGACGTGGCGCGCTGCGTGCTCGTGCCGCGCGGCGGCCGCCAGGAGCCGCCCGCGTACACCCTCTTCCGTGAACAGGCCGTCGTGGACGGCTCGTTGGTGGAGGCGCTGCGGATCACCAGCAACCGGCCCGTGCCGATGACGCTGCTGCTCGCGCTGACCGTCGACGCGGACTTCACCGACCAGTTCGAGCTGCGCTCGGACCACCGTACGTACGCGAAGACGGGGGCCGTGCGGTCGCGGCGGGTGCTGACGGCGGCGGTCGACGGCGCGGCCGGGCCCGACGGGTCCGCGACCGCCCAGCCTCCCCTCCTCGGCGTCGAGTTCGGGTACCGCCGGGGCGACTGGCTGGCCCGCACCACCGTCACCTCCGAGCCCGCGCCGGACGCCGTCGAGGAGACCGGCACCGGCGCGCGCCGCATGGTGTGGACCCTGGAGCTTGCCGCGCACGGGTCGGTCGACATGGCCCTGACCGTCGTGGCCGGGCCGCACGGCGGGCCGCCGCTGCCCGCCCCGCCCCGCTCGCCGAGTGCCGCGCTGCGCCAACTCACGGAGGCACAGGACGAGTTGACCTCCTCCGTGACGCTGCCCGACAGTTGGCCCGAGCTGGCCGCGGCCTGTACGCGCGGCCTCGCCGACCTCGCCTCGCTGCAGGTGCCCGCGCGCGGGCCCGACGGCGAGGAGCTGAGCGTGCCCGCCGCCGGAGTGCCCTGGTTCCTCACCCTGCTCGGCCGGGACGCGCTCCTGACCTCTCTGTTCGCGCTCCCCTACGTACCGCGTCTGGCCGCCGCGACGCTGCCCGCGCTCGCCGCCACCCAGGCCGGCGAGCACACCGAGGGGCGCGTCGCCCAGCCCGGCAAGATCGTGCACGAGGTGCGGCACGGGGAGCTGGCCCACTTCGGCCAGGTCCCCTTCCGGCGCTACTACGGCTCGGTCGACGCGACCCCGCTGTTCCTCGTGCTCCTCGGCGCGTACACCGAGCAGACCGGCGACACCGCCCTCGCCCGGCGTCTTGAGCCGCACGCGCGGGCCGCCGTCGGCTGGATGCTCGACCACGGCGGGCTCACCGCCCGCGGCTACCTGGTGTACCGCGCGGACGAGGGCGGGCTCGCCAACCAGAACTGGAAGGACTCCCCCGGCGCGATCTGCGACGCCGACGGGACCCGGACGCTCGGGCCCGTGATGGCCGCGGGGGCGCAGGGGTACGCCTACGACGCGCTGCGGCGCACGGCGTGGCTCGCGCGGACCGTCTGGGGCGACGACGTGTACGCCGCCCTGCTCGCGCAGGCCGCCGCCGACCTCCGCGACCGGTTCCAGCGGGACTTCTGGATGCCCTCGCGGGCCTTCCCCGCGCTCGCCCTCGACGGGGACGGTGGGCAGGTCGACGCGCTCGCCTCCGACGCGGGGCATCTGCTCTGGTCCGGTCTCCTCGACAAGGAGTACGGCGAGGCGGTGGGGCGGCGTCTGCTCGAACCGGACTTCTTCTCCGGCTGGGGCGTTCGCACGCTCGCCGCCGGGCAGGGCGCCTATCACCCGCTCTCCTACCACCGGGGTTCCGTCTGGCCCCACGACAACGCCCTCATCACCCTCGGCCTCGCCCGCTACGGCCTCCACGACGAGGCCCGTGCCGTCGCCCACGCCCTCGTCGACGCCGCCACCACGGCCTCGGGCCGCCTCCCCGAAGTCCTCGCCGGCTACGCCCGCACGGCCCACCCCGCCCCGGTCCCCTACCCCCACGCCTGCGTCCGCGAATCCCGCTCGGCAGCGGCCCCTCTGGCCCTCCTGACGGCGGTGGGCGGCGCATAGCCCAACACACCGGCAACCAGCGCCCACCTCGGCCAGCCCGCCCCACCCTGCGGGCAGCTGGCCCGCTGCACCCCACCCCACCCTGCCCCCCGCACTGTGGGCAGCTGGGCCGCCCAGAGGGCGATGGGGGCACCCCCTGCTCGAGCGAAGCCGAGAGCTTGGGGGAGGGTGGGCACAGGGCGGGCCCCGCGGCGCCGGGCAACCTGTCCCACCCCCGGGCAACCCACCTGAACGCCGCACGAATCGGCGCCCTCGGCCGGGGCTGTGCCCACCCGTCCCGCCCTGCGGGACGATTGCCCACAGCGCTAGCTGCAGCAGCGGTGCAGTCGGCGTAGCGGACGTCGGGACATGCAAGGAGCAGCGCGGACGCTAGTGCAGGCACGCGTGGTGAAGGCAGGATCGGCGCCAGTTCAGGCAGGCGTGGGACGCCAGTCGGGGCAGGCCTGGGAGGAGCGGGTCAGCCGCCCGAGGTGTCCAGTTCTGCGTCCGGGGAGATGCCCGCGCAGTCGTAGGGGTCCTTCAGCCAGCCGTCCGGCAGGACCACGCGGTTGTTGCCGGACGTGCGGCCCCGGGGGCCGTCGGCGCCGGTGGGCCACGGCTGGTCGAGGTCCAGCTCGCCGAGGCCGTCCTCGAGTTCGGCGAGGGACGACGTGATCGCGAGGCGCTTGCGCATCTCGGAGCCGACCGCGAACCCCTTCAGGTACCAGGCGACGTGCTTGCGGAAGTCGATGACGCCCCGCGCCTCGTCCCCGATCCACTCACCGAGCAGCGCGGCATGCCGCAGCATGACGGCGGAGACCTCACGGAGGGAGGGAGCGGCGGGCGCCCCCGTGCCCTCGAACGCGGCCACCAGGTCTCCGAAGAGCCACGGCCGCCCGAGGCACCCGCGCCCCACGACGACCCCGTCGCACCCGGTCTGCCGCATCATCCGCACGGCGTCGTCCGCCGACCAGATGTCCCCGTTGCCGAGCACGGGAATCTCCGGGACGTGCTCCTTGAGGCGGGCGATGGCGTCCCAGTCGGCGGTGCCACCGTAGTGCTGGGCGGCGGTCCGTCCGTGCAGGGCGATCGCCGTGACGCCTTCCTCGACGGCGATCCGGCCCGCGTCCAGGAACGTGATGTGGTCGTCGTCGATGCCCTTGCGCATCTTCATGGTGACGGGCAGGTCCCCGGCACCGCTCACGGCCTCCTTGAGGATGGCCCGCAGCAACGGCCGCTTGTACGGCAGCGCAGAGCCACCGCCCTTGCGGGTCACCTTCGGGACCGGGCAGCCGAAGTTCAGGTCGATGTGGTCGGCCAGGTCCTCCTCCGCGATCATGCGGACGGCCTTGCCGACGGTCGCGGGGTCGACCCCGTACAGCTGGATCGAGCGCGGCGTCTCGCTCGCGTCGAAGTGGATCAGCTGCATGGTCTTCTCGTTGCGCTCGACCAGGGCGCGGGTGGTGATCATCTCGCTGACGAAAAGCCCTTTGCCGCCGCTGAACTCCCGGCACAGCGTGCGGAACGGCGCGTTCGTGATCCCGGCCATCGGCGCGAGCACGACGGGCGGGCGCACGGTGTGCGGGCCGATGGCGAGAGGCGTCGTCGTCGGCGTCGGTGACGGCGTCAGCGGCTGGGACATCGGGCGGCTCTCCGGGAACGTACGGGAAGGGGGCAAGCCTCCATTGTCCCTCACTCGCGGGACAGCTCCGCCAGTCGCCCGAGCGCCCGCTCCGTCTCCTCGTCGGCGGGAACGTACGCCACGAGCCGGTGCGCCTGCGGCTGCGGGGCCATCCACAGGTTGCGGTGCTCCAGGCTGAGCAGCCCCACCTCGGGGTGCAGGTACCGCTTGACGTGCGGCGACATGGTCGCGACCTCGTGCCGCCCCCACAGCTCGCGGAACTCCGCCGACTCCGCGAGCAGCCCGTCGAGCCGCTCCTTCCAGGCGGGCTCGGCCACGTGCTCGGCCATGCCCACGCGGTACTTGGCGATCAGGTCGCGCAGCATCTCGTCCCGGTCGAGGAACGTCTCGCGCCAGTGCGCGCTGGTGGTGAGCAGCCACAGGCAGTTGCGCTCGCGCGGCGGCAGCTCGGTCAGCTCGCCGAAGACCTGGGCGAAGGGGCGGTTGTGGGCGAGGACGTCGTAGCGGGCGTTCTGCAGGGTGGCGGGGTAGGGCGCGATGGTGTGCATCAGGCGCAGCGCGGTCGGGGAGAGCAGCGGGCAGTCGTAGTCGGGGCGCTGGTCGATGACGCCCGCGAGCACGAAGAGGTGGGCGCGCTCGGTCGGGTCCATGAGCAGCGCGCGGGCGATGGCGTCGAGGACCTGCGCGGAGACCCGGATGGCCCGGCCCTGCTCCAGCCACGTGTACCAGGTGACGCCGACCGCGGCGAGGTGCGCGACCTCCTCGCGGCGCAGTCCCGGCGTGCGGCGCCGGGCCCCGCGGACCAGGCCCACCTGTTCCGGCGAGATGCGCTCGCGGCGGCTGCGCAGGAAGGCGGCGAGTTCCTGGCGGCGGATGTCGGGGGCGGTCGCGGGGGCGGCGTGGGTTCCTGCGGGGGCCGCGACGGCGGGCTCTGCGGTAACGGTCACACCCCCAGGCTGCCGCACCCCTCACCCCGTTTCCAGGTGCGCCTGCTACCAGGATAAAGAGACTCTGGTACCCCCCTGGGCGCCCGCCCATCGTCGTATCCGTGACTTCCACGACCAACGGCACCCAGCCCCGCACACCTGCCGCTCCCCTCTCCTCTCTCTCTTCGCATCCCCCGAAGGCCCCCGCCCTCACCCCCCTGGGCCTCGTCACCGTCCTGCTCGGCGCCGCCCTGCCGATGATCGACTTCTTCGTCGTCAACGTCGCGCTGCCCGACATCGAGTCCGACCTGAACGCCCCCGCCGCCACCCTGGAGATGGTCGTCGCGGGCTACGCCGTCGCGTACGCCGTCCTGCTCGTCCTCGGCGGGCGGCTCGGCGACACCTACGGGCGGCGGGGCCTGTTCCTGTGGGGCGCCGTCGCCTTCGGCGTGACCTCGCTGGCGTGCGGGCTCGCGCCGACCGCCTGGTGGCTTGTGGCGGCGCGGGTGGCGCAGGGCGCGGCGTCGGCGCTGATGCTGCCGCAGGTCCTCGCCACGATCCACGCGACGACCAGCGGGGAGCGCCGTGCCCGGGCGGTGTCGCTGTACGGCTCCGTCGGCGGGGTCTCGATGGTGCTCGGGCAGATACTCGGCGGCGTCCTGGTGGCGGCCGACCTGTGGGGCACCGGCTGGCGCATGGTGTTCCTGATCAACGTGCCGGTGGCCGCGCTCGCCCTGGTGCTCGCCGTGCGCTCGGTGCCGGACAGCCGCGCGGAGCGCCCGGCGCGCGGGGACCTCGCCGGCACGGTCCTGCTCGCCGTGGCGCTGACCGCGTTCCTGCTGCCCCTCACCGAGGGCCGGGCCGCGGACTGGCCGCTGTGGTCGATCGTCACCCTGGTCGCGGCACCCTTCCTGATGTGGGCGTTCGCGGTCGTGGAGCGCCGTGCGGAGGGCAGCGGCGGCAGCCCGCTCCTGCCGCCGTCGCTGATGCGCGAGCCGGGCGTCCGCCGGGGGCTGCTCATCGGCCTGCCGATCTTCATCGGGTTCAGCGGCTGGATGTTCGTGAGCGCGGTGACCCTCCAGGAGGGCCTCGGGTTCGGGGCGCTCAAGGCGGGCCTGACCCTGATCCCGATGGGCGTGGCGCAGTTCACCGCGTCCCTGCTCGCGCCCCGCCTGGTGAACCGGCTGGGCAGCCGCGCCCTGACCCTGTGCGCGCTGGTCCACGGCGCGGGCGTCACCGTCCTCGCCCTGACCGTCCTGTGGGCGCCCTGGTCCGCGCTCACCCCGCTCGCCCTCGCTCCGGGCCTGGCCCTGTGCGGCTTCGGCCAGGGCGTCCAGCTGCCGCTGTACTTCCGCATCCTGCTGTCGGCCGTCCCCGCGGCGCGGGCGGGCGCGGGCAGCGGGCTCGCGGCGACGGCGCAGCAGTCGTGCCTGGCCGTGGGGGTGGCGACGCTCGGGTCGCTGTTCCTGGCCCTGCACTCCGGGGTGGGTCTGCGGGAGGCGTTCGCGACGGTCCTGGCCGTCCAGCTCGCCGGGCTCCTCGGCCTCGCCGTGCTGAGCCTGCGGCTGCCGCGCGACCTCGGCTGACGCCCGGCGGGCGCGGGGTGCGCCCCCTGGGGCGCCGCATCCCGTCCGAGGCGGGGCACGCCGCCTGGGGATACCGTCGACCGTATGCCCGAGCTCAGCCACCGGCGCCGGATGCTCGTGCTCGCGATCTGCTGCATGAGCCTGCTGATCGTGAGCCTCGACAACACCGTCCTGAACGTGGCGCTGCCCACCATGCGCCGCGAGTTCGACGCCGGGGTCTCGGGCATGCAGTGGACGATCGACGCCTACACCCTGGTCCTGGCCTCCCTGCTGATGCTCGCGGGCTCGACCGCGGACCGCATCGGCCGCCGCAAGGTGTTCCAGGCGGGCCTGCTCGTGTTCACGCTCGGCTCGGTCCTGTGCTCCCTCGCCCCCAACCTGGAGTGCCTGGTGGCGTTCCGCATGGTCCAGGCCGTCGGTGGCTCGATGCTCAACCCCGTCGCCATGTCGATCATCACGAACACCTTCACCGAGCCGCGCGAGCGGGCCCGCGCCATCGGTGTGTGGGGCGGTGTCGTCGGCATCTCGATGGCGGCGGGCCCGCTGGTCGGCGGCCTTCTCGTGGACTCGGTGGGGTGGCGGGCGATCTTCTGGGTCAATCTGCCGGTGGGCCTCGCGGCTCTCTTCCTCACCACGCGCTACGTCCCCGAGTCCCGCGCCCCGAAGCCCCGCCGCCCCGACCCCGTCGGGCAGCTCCTGGTCATCGGCGTGCTCGGCGCCCTGACGTACGCGATCATCGAGGCGCCCACGGCGGGCTGGACCTCGCCGCTGATCATGACGTTCGCCGCCATCGCGGCCACCGCGTTCGCGGGTCTGCTCCTGTACGAGCCCCGCCGCGCCGAACCCCTCATCGACCTGCGCTTCTTCCGTTCGGCGCCGTTCAGCGGCGCCACCGTGATCGCGATCGCGGCGTTCGCGGCCCTCGGCGGCTTCCTGTTCCTCGCCACCCTCTACCTCCAGGACGTACGCGGTCTCGACGCGCTGCACGCCGGTCTGTGGATGCTGCCGATGGCGGCCATGACGCTGGTGTGCGCGCCGCTGTCGGGGCGTCTCGTCGGGGCCCGGGGGCCGCGTCCCTCGCTCCTGATCGCGGGCGTGGCGATGACGGCGTCCGGGGTGCTGTTCGCGGCCTTCGAGGCGGAGAACGCGGTCCCGACGCGCGTTCTCGCCTACGTCCTGTTCGGCCTCGGCTTCGGCTTCGTCAACGCGCCCATCACCAACACGGCGGTCGCGGGGATGCCCCGCGCCCAGGCGGGCGTCGCCGCCGCCGTCGCCTCCACCAGCCGCCAGATCGGCCAGACCCTCGGCATCGCGGTGATCGGCGCGGTCCTCGCGTCCGGCGTCGCGGCGGCCCACACGGATTCGTACGCGGCCGACTTCACCGAGGCGAGCCGCCCCGCGTGGTGGATCATCGCGGGCTGCGGCGCGGCGGTCCTGGCCGTCGGGGCACTGACCAGCGGGGCGTGGGCGCGCGGGACGGCACGGCGGACGGCGGAGCGGCTCACCCCGAGTGACAGGTTACAGAAAACAGATAACAAAACTTGAAATCTGTCAGCGAGGGGTGCATGGTGGAAGCACGCCCACTCCGTGAGGGAGCACCTCGACCCCGCGGCCGGGCGCCCCCTCCGACCAAGCAAAAGCCCTGGAGTCCCCATGCGCACCCTGAAGCTCGGCACCACCGGCCCCACCACCTCCGCCCTCGGCCTCGGCTGCATGGGCATGTCCGCGCTGTACGGCGAGGCCGACCGCACGGAGTCCATCGCGACGATCCACGCGGCCCTCGAAGCGGGCGTCACGCTCCTCGACACCGGCGACTTCTACGCGATGGGCCACAACGAACTCCTCATCGGCGAGGCCCTGCGCACCGCCCCCGCCGCCCACCGCGAACAGGCCCTGACCAGCGTGAAGTTCGGCGCCCTCCGGGACCCCGACGGCGGCTGGTCCGGCTACGACGGGCGCCCGGCGGCGGTGAAGAACTTCGCCGCGTACTCGCTGCAGCGCCTCGGCGTCGACCACATCGACGTCTACCGCATCGCCCGCCTCGACCCGGACGTCCCCGTCGAGGAGACCGTCGGCGCGATCGCCGAGCTGGTCGAGAAGGGCCACGTGCGCCACATCGGCCTCTCCGAGGTCAGCGCCGAGTCCCTGCGCCGCGCCGCCGCCGTCGCCCCCATCTCGGACCTGCAGATCGAGTACTCCCTGATCTCCCGCGGCATCGAGGCCGAGATCCTGCCCACGGCCGCCGAGCTCGGCATCGGCGTCACCGCGTACGGCGTGCTGTCCCGCGGCCTGATCTCCGGGCACTTCGAGCGCGACCGGCAGCTCGCCGCGAACGACTTCCGCGGCATGAGCCCCCGCTTCCAGGGCGACAACCTGCAGCGCAACCTCGACCTCGTCGACGCCCTGCGCAAGATCGCCGAGAGCAAGGGCGTGAGCGTCGCGCAGACCGCGATCGCCTGGGTCCTCGCGCAGGGCCCGCGGTCCGGCGCCTCGATCGTGCCGCTGGTCGGCGCCCGCCGCCGGGACCGGCTCACCGAGGCGCTCGGCGCCCTGGACGTCACGCTCGACGACGCGGACCTCGCCGCGATCGAGCAGGCCGTCCCCACCGACGCCGTCGCGGGCGCCCGCTACCCCGAGTCGCAGATGGCGCACCTCGACAGCGAGCACTGACATGTCCGGGCACCGGCGCCGTCAGCCCGGTCGGCGCCGCCGGTACTGGCGGATCCGTCAGGCCTGTCGGCCCTGTCAGGTCCGCCAGTCGCGACAGGTACCTTCTTGACCATGGCTACGACCGAGACCCTGACCGCCGAGCGCATCCTCGCCGCGACCGAGGAGGTCCTTCGTCGGCACGGCGCCGCCAAGGCGACCGTGGTGGACGTGGCCCGCGTGCTCGGCGTCAGCCACGCCAGCGTGTACCGCCACTTCCGCACGAAGGCCGCGCTCCGCGAGGCGGTCACCAAGCGGTGGCTGGACCGGACGTCCGACGCCCTGTCCGGCGTGGTCGACGCGGACGGGCCCGCCGAGGACCGGCTGCGGCGCTGGCTGGCCGGGCTCTTCGAGGCCAAGCAGCACAAGGCGGGCGACGACCCCGAGCTGTTCGGGACGTACACGGTCCTGGTCGGCGAGGCCAGCGAGGTCGTCGACGAGCACATCGCGGACCTCACCGGACAGCTCTCCGCGATCGTCCGACAGGGCGTCGAGGGCGGCGAGTTCACCCCGTCCGACCCCGACGTCACGGCCCGCGCCCTGTTCGAGGCCACGGCCCGCTACCACGACCCGGCGTACGCACCCGACTGGTCCCGCGCGGGCGCCGAGGAGGCCTTCACGGCGCTGCTCGACCTGCTCGTACGGGGGCTGCGTCCCTGACGGAGACGCCCGGAAGAGCGCCCGATTCCCCCGTTCCGCTGACCCGCCCCCACCCCTCCTGATTCCCTGAACCCCGGCACACCCGTGGGACATCAGGAGGCTGAAGTGGCGTCAGGGGCAAGCGAGTTGGCGGAGTCGGGGCGGATCGAAGCCGACTACATAGTCGTCGGCGCCGGGTCGGCCGGGTGCGTGCTCGCCGCCCGGCTGAGCGAGGACGCCGACACCAGCGTGCTGCTCCTCGAGGCGGGCCCTCGGGAGACGAAGGCGGACCTCGCGACGCCCTTCGCGTGGCCGTCGCTGTTCGGCTCGGACGTGGACCACGGCTACGCCTCGGTGCCGCAGCCGGGCCTCGGCGGCATCGCCCCGCCCTGCCCGCGCGGCCGCACCCTCGGCGGTTCCAGCGCCATCAACGCGATGGTGTTCCTGCGCGGCCACCGCGCCGACTACGACGCGTGGGCGGCGGCGGGTTGCGAGGGCTGGGGGTTCGACGACCTGCTGCCGTACTTCCGGCGGATGGAGACGGTGCCGGATTCCGGCGCGGGCGCTGGTGCGGATTCCGGCGCGGGCGCCGGTGCGGATTCCGGCATGGGCGTCGGTGCGGGTTCCGGCATCGGCGGCGGTGCGGGTTCCGACGCGAACTCGGGTGCGGACACCCGCTTTCGCGGTGACGCCGGGCCCCTGCGCCCCGCCCCCGTCCCCGACGCCGACGTCAACCCGCTCTCGCGCACCTTCGTCGACGCGGCCGTGGCCGCGGGTCACCCCCGCACCGACGACTTCAACGGCCCCCGCCAGGAAGGCGCGGGCCTGCACGACCTGACGGTCACCGACGGGGTCCGGCAGAGCGCGGCCGACGCCTATCTGCACCCCGTCGCCGCGCACCGGCCCCGGCTGACGGTGTCCACGGACTCCCGCGCGCACCGCCTGCTCTTCGACGGCGACCGGTGCACGGGCGTGGAGTTCACGCGCGGCGGCGAGACGGTACGGGCGTACGCGCGCGCCGAAGTGATCCTCAGCGCGGGCGCGGTCGACTCGCCCCGGCTCCTGCTGCTGTCCGGCATCGGCCCGGCCGACGAACTGCGCGAGGCCGGGATCGAGGTGCGCCACGATCTGCCGGGGGTGGGCCGGGCCCTCCAGGACCATCCGCTGTGCGGGCTCGTGTACGCGACGGAGAAGCCGATACCGGCGGGCCGCGCCAACCTCTCGGAGGCCTCCCTCGCCTGGCGCAGCGACGCGTCCCTGCCGGGGCCCGACATGCAGCTGATGTTCATCCATGTGCCGTACCACCCGCCGACGATGGCGGCGCCGGTGAACGGCTTCACCCTCGGCGTGGCCACGGTGCCGCGCGCCCGGGGCTCGGTGCGGCTCGCCGACGCCGACCCGGCATCGGCGCCGCTGATCGACCCGGGGTATCTCGGGGACGAGTCGGACGTGCGGCGGATGTTGCACGGGCTTGAGGTGGCGCGGGAGATAGCGGCCGCGCGCCCGTTCGCCGAGTGGGGGGCGCGTGAGGTGCTGCCGGGCGCCGGGGTGACGGACGCGGCGGGACTGCGGGGGTTCCTCTCGGCGGCCACGGGGCCGTACTTCCATCTGGCGGGGAGCTGTGCGATGGGCACGGGGCCGGAGGCGGTGGTGGGTCCTGACCTCCGCGTGCGGGGGGTCACGGGTCTCAGGGTCGCGGACGCGTCGGTGATGCCGGGCATCGTGTCCGTCAACACGAACGCCGCTGCGCTGGTCATCGGGGAAAAGGCGGCCGACCTGGTCCGCAGCGGTGGATAGGTGCGCTGCCACTCGCCGTGGCGGCTCGGCTGCGTTTCCGAGTGCGGGTGCCTCGTGGCTGGTCGCGCAGTTCCCCGCGCCCCTTACGGGGCCCGGCCTAGCCGCCCGCCCCCGTCGGATCCACCGTCGCCTGATGCTCCTGGGCCAAATGTTCCTCGGCCTTGAGCCACGGCAGGAACTGCGCCTTGCGGCTCCAGCCGCAGGTGTCGCAGGTCAACTGCCGCTGTACGCCCGCCTTTTGCACATGGACGACGTGTTCGCGCCCATGCTGGTCCCATCTGCTGACCTTGCTCGTGGTCGTCGAAGGCATGGCGCCCAGTGTGCAGCAAAGGCCCCCGGTTCCGTGGCCGGAACCGGGGGCCTTGACGTCAAAGAAAGGGTGAACGTCAGCAGCCGACGAGGCGCGTCGCCAGGTAGCCCTCGATCTGGTCGAGGGAGACCCGCTCCTGCTTCATGGTGTCGCGCTCGCGCACGGTCACCGCGTTGTCCTCCAGGGTGTCGAAGTCGACCGTCACGCAGTACGGCGTGCCGATCTCGTCCTGGCGGCGGTAGCGGCGGCCGATGGCGCCCGCGTCGTCGAACTCGATGTTCCAGTTCTGCCGGAGCGCCGTCGCGAGACCCTTGGCCTTCGGGGACAGCTCCGGGTTGCGGGACAGCGGCAGGACGGCGACCTTCACCGGGGCGATGCGGTGGTCGAAGCGCATGACCGTGCGCTTCTCCAGCTTGCCCTTGGCGTTGGGGGCCTCGTCCTCGACGTAGGAGTCGAGCAGGAAGGCGAGCATCGTGCGGCCGACACCGGCGGCGGGCTCGATGACGTACGGAGTCCAGCGCTCGCCGGCCTCCTGGTCGAAGTAGGAGAGGTCCTGGCCGGAGGCCTTGGAGTGCGCCGAGAGGTCGTAGTCGGTGCGGTTGGCGACGCCCTCCAGCTCACCCCACTCGGAGCCGCCGAACTGGAAGCGGTACTCGATGTCGGCGGTGCGCTTGGAGTAGTGGGAGAGCTTCTCCTTCGGGTGCTCGAACCACCGCATGTTCTCCTCGCGCAGGCCCAGGCCGGTGTACCAGTTCCAGCGCTGCTCCATCCAGTACTCCTGCCACTTCTCGTCCTCGCCCGGCTTGACGAAGAACTCCATCTCCATCTGCTCGAACTCGCGGGTGCGGAAGATGAAGTTGCCGGGCGTGATCTCGTTGCGGAAGGACTTGCCCATCTGGGCGATGCCGAACGGGGGCTTGCGCCGGGAGGTGGTCTGCACCTGGGCGAAGTTGGTGAAGATGCCCTGGGCGGTCTCGGGCCGCAGGTAGGCGACGGAGCCGCTGTCCTGGGTGGGGCCGAGGTGGGTGGAGAGCAGGCCGGAGAACTGCTTGGGCTCGGTGAACTGGCCCTTGGTGCCGCAGTTGGGGCAGTTGATGTCGGCGAGGCTCTCCGGGGCGCGGCCCTTCTTCTCCTCGAAGGCCTCCTCCAGGTGGTCCGCGCGGAAGCGCTTGTGGCAGGAGGTGCACTCGGTCAGCGGGTCGGTGAAGGTGGCGACGTGGCCGGAGGCCTGCCAGACGTCGGTGGCCAGGATCACGGACGAGTCGATGCCGACGACGTCTTCCCGCGAGGTGACCATGTAGCGCCACCACTGGCGCTTGAGGTTCTCCTTCAGCTCGACGCCCAGGGGTCCGTAGTCCCAGGCGGCTCGCTGGCCGCCGTAGATCTCACTGCACGGAAAGACGAAGCCTCGGCGCTTGCTCAGGCTGACGATGGTGTCGATCTTGTCGGCGGCCACGGTGCTCTCTTCATTACGACGACGGCGAAGCCACGCTTCAGGGCTGACGAAGCGCATGCCTCAGGAGCGAATGCTTCAGATTACCGGCGGCCGTACCCCTCGGATCAAATCGGTTCGGGCACGGGCCGGTTCCCGCTGTCGCCGAGCGCGAGCAGACGCGTACAGATCGACACTTTGTTGACAACCGTTTCCAAGTTTGTTGAAAATGACTGTCATGAACGTACGACGCCTCATACCCACCGCCGCCCTCGCGACCGCCACGGTCCTGGGCGTCACCGCCCTGTCCGGCTGCTCCTCCGACGCGGCGGACAAGAACAACGAGGGCAAGCTGGACGTGGTGGCGTCGTTCTACCCGATGGAGTTCCTGGCCAAGGAGATCGGCGGTGACGACGTCGAGGTCACGACGCTCACCGAGCCCGGCCAGGAGCCGCACGACCTGGAGATCAGCGCCAAGCAGACGGCGCAGCTGGAGAACGCGGACGCCGCGCTCTTCCTGAAGGGACTGCAGCCCTCCGTGGACGAGGCCATCGGCCAGTCCGGCATCAAGACCAAGATCGACACCGCCTCGCTGACCAGCCTGGAGAAGCACGGCACCGAGGTCGGCGGGCACGCCGAGGAGCACGACGAGCACGGCGAGGGCGACGAGCACGGCTCCGAGGAGGAGCACGGCCACGAGGGCCACACCCACGAGACCCCGGGCGGCAAGGACCCCCACATCTGGCTGGACCCGGTGCGCTACGCCGAGGTCGCCGAGGGCGTCGGCAAGGCCTTCGCGAAGGCCGACCCGGACCACAGGGCCACGTACGAGAAGAACACCGCCGCCCTGGTGAAGCGGCTCAAGGGCCTGGACACGGACTTCAAGAACGGCCTGAAGAACACCGACGGCAAGGTCTTCATCACCACCCACGCGGCCTTCGGCTACCTCGCCGAGCGCTACGGCCTCACCGAGGAGGCCATCTCCGGCCTGGACCCGGAGAGCGAGCCGAGCGCGAACCGCGTCAAGGACCTCCAGGAGATGGCGAAGGCCGACGGCGTCACCACGGTGTTCTACGAGACCTTGGTCAGCGACAAGACCGCGAAGACCCTCGCGAAGGACGCGAAGCTGAAGACCGCCGTGCTCGACCCGATCGAGGGCATCACGGACAAGTCGAAGGGCGACGACTACATCGAGGTGATGCGGTCCAACCTCGCCGCCCTGCAGAAGGCACTCGGCACCAAGTGACCACCACCGGCCCGTCACGAGAGGCAGCCGCCATGGCCGACGCCAAGAGCGAGCCCGTCATATCCCTGCGCGCGGTGACGGCGGAGCTGGGCGGCCGCCCGGTGCTCCGCGGCATCGACCTCACCGTGGCGCGCGGCGAGGTGGTCGCGCTGCTCGGCGCGAACGGCTCCGGCAAGTCCACGGCCGTGCGCACGGTCATCGGGCAGGTCCCGGTCACCGGCGGCGCGGTGGAGATCTTCGGTACGCCGCGGCGGCGCTTCAAGGACTGGGCGCGGGTGGGCTACGTCCCGCAGCGCACCACGGCCGCGGGCGGCGTCCCCGCGACGGTCACCGAGGTCGTCACGTCCGGGCGGCTCTCGCGGGCCCGCTTCGGCGTCCTGCGCAAGGCCGACCGCGAGGCCGTGGCGCACGCCCTGGAGCAGGTCGGCATGGCGGACCGCGCCAAGGACTCCGTGAGCGCCCTCTCCGGCGGCCAGCACCAGCGGGTCCTGATCGCCCGCGCCCTGGTCTCCGAGCCCGAGCTGCTGATCATGGACGAGCCGATGGCGGGCGTCGACCTGGCCAGCCAGGAGGTCCTCGCGGCCACCCTGCGCCACCAGGTCGAGCAGGGCGCATCGGTGCTGCTCGTGCTGCACGAGCTGGGGCCCCTGGAGCCGCTGATCGACCGCGCGGTGGTCCTGCGCGACGGCTGCGTGCTGCACGACGGCCCGCCGCCCAAGGCCGTCGGCCAGCACGCGCTGCCCGGCCACGACCACGTCCACCCGCACGACGCCGACGCGGCCCCGGTCCGCACCGGCCTGCTCACCTGAGGACCCGGCGATGGAATTCCTGAACTACGAATTCATGCAGCGGGCGCTGCTCGCCGCCGCCCTCGTCGGCGTCACGGCGCCCGCGGTCGGCATCTATCTGGTGCAGCGCCGCCAGGCCCTCATGGGTGACGGAATCGGCCATGTCGCGATGACCGGGGTCGGCCTCGGCTTCCTGCTCTCCACCTCCCCGGTGTGGATGGCTACGGCGGTCGCGGTGGTCGGAGCTGTCGCGATGGAGCTGATCCGCTGGTACGGCAAGACACGCGGCGACATCGCCCTCGCGATGCTGTTCTACGGCGGCATGGCGGGCGGCGTGATGCTGATCAACCTCGCGCCCGGCGGCTCGAACGCCAACCTGAGCTCCTACCTCTTCGGGTCCCTGTCGACGGTCTCCGAGGAGGACGTGACGGCGATCTGTCTGCTCGCCGCGTTCGTGGTCCTCGTCACGGTCGGGCTGCGCCGCCAGTTGTTCGCGGTGAGCCAGGACGAGGAGTTCGCTCGTGTGACGGGTCTGCCGGTGCGGGCCCTGAACCTCCTGACGGCCGTGACGGCGGCGGTCACGGTCACCGTCGCCATGCGGGTCGTGGGCCTGCTCCTCGTGTCGGCGCTCATGGTGGTGCCGGTCGCTGCGGCACAGCAGCTCACCCGGAGCTTCGCGGCGACGTTCGCGATCGCGGTGGCCATCGGGGTCTCCGTGACGCTCGGCGGCACGGTCACGTCGTACTACCAGGACGTGCCGCCCGGAGCGACGATCGTGCTCCTCACGATCGGCGTGTTCATCGTGCTCACGCTGCTCGCGACGCCCCTCGCGCGCAGACGCGCACGGGCCTCGGCGGCGCGCGAGACGGCGTGCACGGCGGACGTGCCGGGTGCGCGGGGCGCGTCGGACGAGGTCACTGTCTGAGATCACTCTGGTCACCGTCCGGCAGCGACCTGGCACAATGGCCGGGCGAGAGACGACGCACCACGAAAGTGCGGACGAGTGCTGACGAGTGCTAGGAGGCACCTGTGACGACCGCTGCGGGACCCCCCGTACGAGGCCGGTCCACCCGGCAGCGCGCCGCTGTGGCGGCCGCGCTCGACGAGGTGGACGAGTTCCGCAGTGCGCAGGAGCTCCACGACATGCTCAAGCACCGCGGTGACTCCGTGGGCCTGACGACGGTCTACCGCACGCTCCAGTCCCTCGCCGACGCCGGCGAGGTCGACGTGCTGCGCACCAACGAGGGCGAGTCGGTCTACCGCCGCTGCTCCACCGGCGAGCACCACCACCACCTGGTCTGCCGCGTCTGCGGCAAGGCCGTGGAGGTCGAGGGCCCCGCGGTGGAGAAGTGGGCGGAGACGATCGCCGCGGAGCACGGGTACGTGAACGTGGCGCACACGGTCGAGGTCTTCGGCACATGTGCGGACTGCGCGCAGAAGAAGTAGCTCCGCCCCGCAGACGTACGAAGGGGCCCGCACCGCCGGTCGGCGGTGCGGGCCCCTTCGCGTACGCGCCGTCTAGCTGTTGGCGATCTGCTCCTCGTTCGGGATGGCCCCGCCGAAGCGGCGGTCGCGCGAGGCGTACTCCAGGCAGGCGCGCCACAGGTCGCGGCGGTCGAAGTCGGGCCACAGGACGTCCTGGAAGACCATCTCGGCGTAGCTGGACTGCCAGATCAGGTAGTTGGACGTGCGCTGCTCGCCGCTCGGGCGCAGGAACAGGTCCACGTCCGGCATGTCCGGGTAGTACATGTACTTGGCGAAGGTCTTCTCGTTGACCTTCGACGGGTCGAGCCTGCCCGCCGCCACGTCCCGTGCGATGGCCTGCGCGGCGTCGGCGATCTCGGCGCGGCCGCCGTAGTTGACGCAGAAGTACAGCGTCATGGCGTCGTTCTTGACGGTCTGCTCCTGGGCGACCTGGAGCTCCTGGACGACGGACTTCCACATCTTGGGCATACGGCCCACCCAGCGGATCCGGATGCCCAGCTCGTCCATCTCGTCGCGCCGCCGCCGGATGACGTCACGGTTGAAGTTCATGAGGAAGCGGACCTCTTCGGGGGACCGCTTCCAGTTCTCCGTGGAGAAGGCGTACAGGGACAGGTTCTTGACGCCCATCTCCAGGCAGCCCTTGAGGACGTCGAGGACGACGCCCTCGCCGACCTTGTGCCCCTCGGTGCGCGGCAGGCCGCGGTCCTTGGCCCACCGGCCGTTGCCGTCCATGACGACGGCGACGTGCTTGGGGACCAGCTCGCCGGGGATCTTCGGCGGACGCGCGCCGGAGGGGTGCGGCTCGGGCACCTTGTACTCGCGGCGGCTCCGTCCGAGGATTCCGCGTCGTGCGACTGCCATGAGGGACTCTCACTCCTAGCTGAGCTTGCTTGGTCAGTTCTTCTCTACGTACCGCAGTGAGCGCAGGCCGCGCTCCATGTGCCAGTGCAGATAGGCCGATACGAGCCCGCTGCCCTCGCGGGCGTGCCGGGCCTCGCAGGAGTCGGCCGTCGCCCAGTCACCGGTCAGCAGCGCGCCGAGGTGCGTCAGGGTCTCCGCCGACGGCACGACGCTGCCCGGCACCCGGCAGTCGGCGCAAATCGAGCCGCCCGCGGCGACGGAGAAGAAGCGGTTGGGGCCCGGCAGGCCGCACTTCGCGCAGTCGTTGAACGTGGGCGCGTAGCCGTTCACGGCGAGGGAGCGCAGCAGGAACGCGTCGAGGACGAGGTGCGGTTCGTGTTCGCCGCGGGCGAGGGTGCGCAGGCCGCCGACCAGCAGCAGGTACTGCTGCACCGCGGGCTCGCCCTCGTGGTCGGTGAACCGCTCCGCCGTCTCCAGCATGGCCGTCCCGGCGGTGTACCGGGCGTAGTCCGTCACGATCCCGCTACCGTACGGAGCGATCGTCTCACTCTGCGTGCACAACGGGAGTCCGCGGCCGACCAGTTCGCTGCCCCGCGCGAAGAACTGCACGTCCACGTGCGAGAAGGGCTCCAGGCGCGCCCCGAACTTGGACTTCGTCCGCCGCACCCCCCGGGCCACGGCCCGCACGCGTCCGTGCCCGCGCGTGAGCAGCGTGATGATGCGGTCCGCCTCACCCAGCTTCTGGGTGCGCAGCACCACACCGTCGTCACGGAACAGGCTCATGGGGCCATTCTCGCGTACGGCGCACCCTCACAGGTCGTCGGGGAGAAGCCGGAAGGCGGTGTGCGCGGTGAGGGGGCGCATCATGCGGAAGTGCGTGTCCGTGGTCAGCATGTCGGCCGTCTGGAACGCCGCCGCGAGCGCGACGTTCATGGCGTCCGCCAGGCCGACGCCCTTGCCGCCCGCCGCATCCCCGTAGCCACGCATCACCGCCATGGCACCGCGCAGGTGCGGGAAGGTCTCCGGGATCTCGAAGCGCCGCGCCTCCGCCTGGCGCGCGATGAAGTCCAGGGCGGTCATGGACGCCTGGGCGCCGACCCGTTCGGTCAGCAGGTAGTCCAGCTCGGTGAGGACCATGGGCGAGACCACCAGGTGCCCGACGCGGGCCAGCGCCGCCTTGTGGGCGGCGTGGCGGGGATCCTTCGGCGTGAACAGGCGGTACAGCGCGTTGGTGTCCGCGATCGCCACGGGCACGTCAGACATCCGCCGCTCCCCCGGTTCCACCCATGCCGCCCATGCCGCGCAGGGTCTCGTCGATCTCGTCGTCGGTGAGCGCCGGGCCGTCGAGGTCCGGGAGGTCGAGCGGCCCCATCCCGTCCGTCCGGAACGGGTACGAGGGCCGCCCCAGACGGCCGCCCCTCGGCACGATGTCCCCTATCGGCACGCCGTCCTTGGTGATCGTGACCGTCTCACCCGCCGCGACTCGGGCCATTACGCGGGAAGTCTGCTGGTTCAGCTCCCGCAGGGGGACCTCTTCGCCGCACTCCATGTCTCCAGCCATACTCCGAGCGTACTACTCGTTCTACACCCCGGCGCGCTGTCTCCCGTCAAGGCACCTCACCGCGGCTGCGGGCGTTCGCGTACGCCGTCGCCGCGCGCAGCCGCTCCGCGCTCGTCGCCGTCCTCAGCACCTCCGGCGAGCAGTCCCACTCCCGGCCGCCCCCGTACGGCCGCAGCTGTACGTACGGCCCCTCGTGGCCCATCACCCGGCCCACCCGGCCCGACCTCGTGTCCACCGCGTACGTGCCGATCGGCAGCCTCATGACGCCCGCACCGCCCCCCGGCCGCGCCCGGCCGCTTTCGGCGAAGAAATTCCTGTCAGTTCCGGGGCGGCGCGCAATTCTTCCACTGTTTCCTCCACCTCTTGGAGCCCACCCGCAGAGTGCCGGTGGCCTGCGACGTTAATCGCCGTCACGTGGCTCCCCTTTGCCGTCGGATTTCACGCTTCGTGTCTCCACGATGACGCCGTCCGCCTACACTCGGCAGGAGTCTGTGCGCTACAAGTGCGCGGCTGAGGAGGGGAGTTCATCCATGGCCAAAGGTGCTCATGGATCCCGGCAGGCCGCCTGGGAGTTCTTCGGCGCCGAACTCAAGCGACGGCGCGAGGAGGCCGCGTTCACGCAGGTGGAGCTGGGGGCGCGGGTTTTCGTCTCCGGCGGGTACATCGGCCAGTTCGAACAGGCTATTCGTAAGCCGCAGTTGGATGTGGCCCAGCGGATTGACGCGGTTCTGCAAACCGCAGGCTTTTTCGAGCGAATGTGGCGCAAGCTGATCGATGACAAGCGGTATGCCGACTATTTCGCCGAGGTCGTCGAGCTGGAGCGGATGGCGACCAAGATCTGCCAGTTCGCCCCGTCGGTGATCCCAGGGTTGCTGCAGACCGCCCCCTACGCGCAGGCGGTCACGCTCGCAGCCAATCCGTTCGTCACGGACGAGCACGTGAACGAGCGCGTGTCCGCGCGGTTGGAGCGGTCCCGCATTTTGAAGGACGCTACGAGGCCCGAGTATTGGGCGATCCTGCACGAGAACGCCCTGAGAGTGCCCGTCGGCGGGCCCATCGCCATGGCGGAGCAGTTGGAGCACATCGCCACGTTGGCACGGCAACGAAAGGTGCTGCTGGCCGTGGTCCCGCGCGCGCACGGAGCGTGCGCGTCGATGGCCGCCATGCTCCAGTTGATGGAGTTCGACGACGCGCCGCCAACCCTCTATACAGAGACGTCGTTTTCGGGCGACTTGCTGGACGATCCGGCGGTGGTGAAGCGGGCACAGCGCGCATACGATCTGCTCAGGGGCGCCGCGCTGTCGCCGGAGGTGTCCCTCGCCCTGGTCGAATCGGCGGCTAAGGATTACAGACGATGCACGAGTACGACCTGAGCAACGCGTGCTGGCGCAAGAGCAGCTACAGCAACGGCGAAGGCGGCGAGTGTGTCGAAGTCGCCGCCGGACTCCCCGGCGTCGTCCCCGTCCGGGACAGCAAAGCCGACCCCGACGGCGGCCCCGTCCTCCTCATAGGCGCCCCCGCCTGGACCACCTTCCTCAGCGGGGTGTGCGGCGGCGGCGCCAGTACGCCCAGGTGACCGCCCCCAGCAAGGGCCCCCACAACAACAGCGGGGCGTAACTCACGTACAGGGCCGCGGCCTGCCACGCGCCCTGTCTGGTCGGGTAGTCGTCGGAGAGGGGCTCCCCCGTGATCGTGACCCCGGCCGCCTCCGCCACGAACGCGCTCGTCCACAGTGCCGTGACGAGCACGGTGCCGATCGCCGCCGGGACGACCGCCGCCATCGTCGGCACCGCGCGCCCCCGCAGGAACGGCACCCAGCGCGGGAACACCTCGCCCCACCGCGTGACGAGGCCGACCGCCGTGAAGGCGAACAGCTCCGAGACGAGGGACAGGAACAGCATGTAGGACCACCCCGGCACCCAGACCGGGAGGTCACCCCGCTTGCCGTGGCTGCTCTCGTCGAGGAACCAGCCCGCGATGCGCCAGACGCCCGAAGGCAGCACGGTCAGCGGTACGGCGAGCGCGGCCAGCCACGCCCACTGGGGGACGTCGTCGGCGCGGGCGTGGGCGGCGGCCCAGCAGGCCCGCAACCGGCCGGGCGGAGGCGGGAGTTCGGTACGGGTGTCCGTCGTCATGGGACCAGCCTGGCGATCATGCCCCGCCGCCCGGATCGCCCACCGGGACGAAGCAGCTCCGCCGCGCGGCGGACCCGAGGTCAGCCCAGGAGGTCGACGGCGCCGCCGATGCCGCGCCGCTCCGCCTCCTGATGGGCGAGCCACGACAGGGCGAGATCCTGCCAAGGCAGACCCACGGGCGCGTACACGGACAAGGCGCTCGCGCCCACGCGCCCGGGGTGCTCGCCGCGCAGGACCTCACCGAGGGTGGCGTCGGCGGCGGACGCCGGAAGGCCGACGGACGCCAACGCGCCCATGGAGGCGGCGAGTTCACGGTCGTCCACGACGAGGAGGGTGTCCCGCAGGAGGTCGGCGGCCAGCTCCCGCTTGCCGGGTTCGTCCACGCCGAGGGTGGTGAAGTGCTGGCCGGGGCGGGTGTCGGCGAGGCCGAGGAGAGGGGTGCGGGACCAGGTGGCGAGGAGGACCACGTCGGCGCGGGCTGCGACGTCGGCGGCGGACGCGGACACCTCGCCGTCGTGGCGGGCGGCGAAGTCGGCGGCGCGGCCCGCGTCCGTGTCGTACACAGCAAGGGCACTGAAGCGGCGCAGCGTCCGCAGCCCGCGCACCATCAGCTCCGCCTGCGCACCCGCGCCGATCACGCCGAGCACGGCGGTGCCCGCGGGGTCGGGGGCGGCGAGGGCGTGCGTGCCGAGGGCGGCGGCGAGGCCCGTGCGCCAAGCGGTGACGGTGGCCGAGTCGAGGAGGGCGAGAAGTTCGCCGTCGGCGCCGCCGTGCAGACAGATCACCCCGCGCAACGCGGGCCGCGCGCCGGGGAACTTGGCGTTGACCTTCACGGTGTACGCGTCCACACCGGGCAGGAGCCCGGGAATCAACGCCGTCGCCGTCCCCGGGAACGGCAACTCCGTACGCACCCGCTGCCCGGCGATCGACCCGTCGTCCGCCGTACGGAACCCGTCCGCGAGCACGTCGAGACAGGCGGCGGGGTCGAGGAGGGCGATGAGGTCGCTGTGGGTCAGCAGGCGCGTCATTCACTGATCGTGCCACCTCCACCGCACCCGACCCGAGCGGGACGTGGAGGCCGGCGATCCGCTGATGGCTCCCCCCGGCGCGGATCACCGGCCGGTCCTGGAGGCCCCTGGTTCCCCGGGGCCTAGATGTGGGCGACGTACAGATACCCCCGCGCCCACGTCGTCGTCTTCACCCAGTGCGTCCCCTTGGAGCTCACACACCGCTTGGTGTAGCGCACGTACTTCCCCTTGGGGACCTTCATCTTGATACGGGCATGCTTCGACATCCCCGCCCGGATGGGCGCCTTCCGCTTGGTCTTCCCGTACTTGATGCCCACGTCCCGGCACCGGAACGACGCGGCCGCCGACTCGCCCCCGGACGCGGGCGCCGACGCCGTACGCTGGGGCGCCGACGTCTGGTGGTTGTCCGCGAGTGCCGACCCCGCCGGGACCGTGAGCATCGCCGTGGCGACAGCGCAGACAGCGATGGCTCGCAGCGGCTTCCGTGCGTACCTCATCGACTTCCTTTCGTCTTGTTCCCCCGTGGCTCACCAGTGTTCTCGGGACGGTTGGGCGCACCATTGGGTGAATCATTGGGCGATGCACGGGCAGTCGCTCGTACACGGCGATGTGACGGTGGCGTGAACGCGGGACGGAAGGTGTTCTGTTGGGACCGGACGACAGCGGGGCGGCCGCGGGGCCGTTACGGTTCGCGCTGCTCGGGCCCGTGCGGGCCTGGCGGGGCGAGCGGGCCCTTGACCTCGGGGCGCCGCGGCAGCGTTCCGTCGCCGCCGTGCTGCTCCTCGGCGGAGGGCGGCCCGTCACCCGCGACCAGCTCGTCCGGGCGGTCTGGGGCGAGCCTGCCCCCGCCTACGCGGTCCCGCAGCTCCAGAAGTACGTCTCCGCGCTACGGCGCGTCCTGGAGCCCGAGCGGAGCCCCAGGTCACCCTCGGGTGTCCTGAACTGGTCCGCCGGCGGGTACGTCCTCGACGTCGGCCCTGACGGCGTCGACGCGGCCGCCTTCGAGCGCGGGGTCGGCCGGGGCCGCGCCGCACGGGCCCGCGGGGACGCGGAAGGGGCGGCCGAGGAGCTGCGCGCGGCCCTCGCCCTGTGGGACGGCCCGGACGTCCCCGCCCTCTCCGACGTGACGAGCGGCTTCCTGGACACGGAACGCGACCGACTCGCCGAGCTGCGGGCCGCCGCCCTGGAGGAACGCGTCCAGGCCGACCTCGACCTCGGGCGCCACCAGGAGGTCGTACCCGAACTGATGCGCCTCGTCGGCGACTTCCCGCTGCGCGAGCGGTTCGCGGCGCTGCTGATGCTGGCCCTGTACCGGTGCGGGCGGCAGGGTGACGCCCTCGGGGTGTACCGGCGGACGCGGCGCGGGCTGCGCGAGGAGCTGGGGGTGGACCCGGGGGCGGAGGTGCGGGAGCTGCACGGGCGGATCCTGACGTCCGCTCCGTCGCTGGACCTGGACCGGCGGGGGGTGACGGGCTCCGCGCACGGGCCGGGAGCGGGGGTGACGGACGGCGACGGGCCGTCGGAGCCCGCCGGCGCGCGAGCCATCGAAGGGCTGCGCCAACTCCCCATGGACATACCGGAGTTCACGGGCCGTGAGGCCGAGCTGCGGGAGCTCGTGGGGGAAACCACCGACATGGGCACCGGCACCGGCACCGGCACCGGCGTCATCGTCGCCGTCATCGAAGGCATGGCGGGCGTCGGCAAGACCCGCCTCGCCGTCCGCGCCGCCCACCAGCTCGTCGCCCAGGGCCACTTCGCGGACGTCCAGCTGTGGGCCGACCTGAAGGGCTTCTCCCCGGACCGGCCCCCCGCCGACCCCGCCCACGTCCTGGAGGACTTCCTGCGCCTGCTCGGCGTACCGGGCGACCTCGTCCCCGAACAGGTGGAAGCCCGCGCCGCCCTGTACCGCGACCGGCTCGCGGGCCGCCGCGCCCTGGTGGTCCTCGACGACGCGGCCGACGAGGAGCAGGTGCGGCCCCTGCTGCCCGGCACCGGATCCTGCCTGCTCCTGATCACCAGCCGCCGTGTCCTCGGCGGGCTCGACGGCGCCCGCACCACCCGCCTCGCCCCCTTCAGCCCGAAGGAGGCCACCGCGCTCATCGACCGCGTCACGGAGCGCGAGCGCCCCTGGACGGGCCCGCCGGACCACCCCGGGGCAAAGTCCCCGCAGGTCCCCGGACCCGACGACGCGCTCCTGCGCGTCGCCGAGCTCTGCGGCCACCTGCCGCTCGCCGTGGCGCTCGCGGGGCGCCGCCTGCGCACCCGCCCCTCCTGGTCCACGACGGACCTGGCCCGGCGCCTGGAGGCCGACGCGGGCCGACTGCGCCAACTCGCCGTCGGCGGGAGGACGGTGGACGCCGCCTTCGCGCTGTCGTACGAGTCGCTGCCCGAGCCCCGGCGCCGGGCCTTCCGCCTCCTCGCCCTGCACCCCGGCACCGACTGCACCCCGGAGTCGGCCGCCGCCCTGCTCGGCACGGACCGCGACACGGCCGAGGACCTCCTGGAAGCCCTGCTCGACGAGCACCTGCTGCAGAGCTTCGCGCACGGCCGCTACCGCCACCACGACCTGCTGCGCCTCTACGCGCACGGCCGCACCCACGCCGAGGACACCGAGGAGGCGCGCACGGCCGCCGTGCTGCGGCTCGCCCGGTGGTACTGCGACGCCGCCGAGGAAGCGCGGCGGCGGCTCGAACCCTGGCGGTCGGCAGCGGACGACGGGCGCCGCCTCGTCCTGCCGACCGGGCCAGGACCGGCTCCGGCCGCGGCGGCCCTGGAGTGGCTGGAGCGGGAGCGCGCCAACCTGACGGCGGCCACCGAGGAGGCCGCGCGCCGCGACTGGCACGACTGCACCTGGCGGCTCGCCGCCGCGACCCACTCCTTTCTGGGACTGCACGCGTACGGCACGGACAGCCTCGCGGGCCTCCGCCTCGGCCTGGAGGCGGCCCTGCGGTCCGGTGACCTCGCCCGGCAGGCCCGCTCCGTACGCGACATCGGTGTCGTGTACGACGGCCTCGGGCGGCACGACGAGGCGGCGGAGCAGTACCAGCGCGCCCTGGCGGTGTCCGAGAACGCCGGTGACGCACACGGGGCGGCCATGGCGCGGTGCGCCCTCGGCCGGACGTACGCGGTACGCGGACGCTACCGGGAGAGCGCGGAGCAGCACCGGCTGGCGCTGGCGGTGTTCCGGGAGACGGGCGACCGGCACGGGGAGGCCTGCTCGCTCGCGGGGCTCGGCCTTGCCGACTGGTTCACGGGCCGCACGCACCACCGCAGCGCGGCGCGGCACCGGCGCGCCCTCGCGCTGTTCCGGCTGCTCGGGGACGTACGCAGACACGCCATCGAGCTCAGCAACCTGGGGATGGCACACTGGACCTTCGGGAACCACGAGGAGTGCGCCCACCACCACCGGCGCGCGCTCACGCTGTTCGAGGAGATCAGCGACCGGCGCGGGCAGGCTCTCGCGCGCGGCGGGCTCGGCCTCGCCGAGTGGCACCTCGGGCGGCCAGAGCAGGCCCACGAGCACCTGCTGCGCGCACTGGCCGCCTTCCGGGACATCTGCGACCGGCAGGGCGAGGCCGCGATGCTGCAGCGGCTCGGGTACCTGCACTGGGTCACGGGCCGGTACGGCCGGGGCGAGGCCGAGCTGTGCGAGGCGCTCGCGCTGTGCGCGGGCACCGGCAACCGCAACACCGAGGCGTGGACGCGGACCTCACTCGGCCATCTGTGCCTGCGGCTGCGCCGCGACGACGAGGCGAAGGACCTGCTGCGCGACGGCCTCACCCTGTCCCGCCGCCTCGGCGACAGGCACTGCGAGTCCAGCGGACTGCTCGGCCTCGCCCTGACCGCCCTGAACCAGGGCGACCCGGCCGCCTGCGAACGCCACGCCCGCGACTCGCTCACCCTCGCCCGGGCGATCGCCAACCCGCACGGGGAGGCCTGGGCGATGATCGGCGTGGGGCTCGCGCTGGTGCACGGCGGTGGAGGCGGCGAGGTCGGCGTCCGGTCAGGGGGCGGCGTCGACCACATCGGCGGCGGTCAGGAGGCGGGTGAGGAGTGGTTCCGGCGGGCCGCCGCCGTCGCCGAGCGCGTCCGTGAACCCCACACCGCGTCCATGGCCCGCCACGAGCTGGGCCGCGCCGCCGCGCACCTGGAACGCCCCGCGGAGGCCGAACGGCACCTCCGCGCGGCGCTCGCCCTCCGCCGCCGCATCCAGGACCGGCACGGCGAGGCCGAGACACGCACGGAACTGGCCGCGCTGCTGCGGGACACCGGGCGGCCGGACGCCGCCCGCGCGGAGGAAGAGGCCGCGTCGGCGCTGTACGCCGCGATTCCGCTGCACGACCGGGTGCCGCTCGCCCCCTGGCTCCCCGACCCCAGGGCGGGCAAGGCCTAGGGCCTGTCCGGCGGATCTTCGCGGGCCCGCGACGCCTGGCACGCACTCTCGCCGCACGCCCGAATCACCCAAGTACGTCCAGTACGAG